>NZ_QUAL01000420.1 GCF_003579925.1 Jiangella rhizosphaerae
CGGACCGACGCGGGCCGCCGGAGCGGCGGCGGGAGCGGTGGCCGCCGCGCCGGCTCGTGGATGGCCCAGCGGCTGCGCGGCCCGGACGGACGGTGGAGCTGGGCGCGGATCACGCCGTACCTGCTGATCCTGCCGGCCATCCTGCTCGAGCTGCTGATCCACGTCGTCCCGATGGGCGTCGGCATCTGGATGAGCTTCATCCGGCTCACCCAGTTCTTCATCACCAACTGGGGCGCCGCGCCGTTCGCCGGACTGGGCAACTACGCCGTCGCCCTCGACTTCGACAACCCGCTGGGGCGCCAGCTGCTGCAGTCGTTCGGCGTCACCCTGGCGTTCACCGTGCTGGTGGTCGGCATCTCGTTCGTGTTCGGCATGAGCGCGTCGCTGGTGCTGCAGAAGTACCTGCGCGGCCGCGGCTTTCTGCGCACGCTGTTCCTGGTGCCGTACGCGCTGCCGGCCTACGCGGGCATCATCACCTGGAAGTTCATCCTCCAGCGCGACAACGGCCTGCTCAACGAGCTGCTGGTGAACACCCTCGGCGTCGTCGACGACCCGCCGTTCTGGCTGATCGGGACCAACGCGTTCGTGTCGGTGACCGTCGTCGCGATCTGGCAGCAGTGGCCGTTCGCGTTCCTCATGACGATGGCCGGCATGCAGGCGATCCCCGACGACGTGTACCAGGCGGCGTCCATCGACGGCGCCGGCGTCTGGCAGCAGATCCGCTACATCACGCTGGGCATGATGCGGCCGGTCAACTCGGTGCTGCTCCTGCTGCTGTTCCTGTGGACGTTCCGCGAGTTCAACACCCCGTTCGTGCTCTTCGGGGACGTGCCGCCGGACTCCGCGAACCTGCTGACCGTGCACATCTACGCCAACTCGTTCATCCAGTGGAACTTCGGGCTGGGCTCGGCGATGTCCGTGCTGCTCATGCTGTTCCTCATCGTGGTGGCGGGGCTCTGGGCGCTCTGGAGCAGGAAGGGGCGCCGCGATGCGTGAGCAGCTGTCGTTCCGGATCTTCCGCTGGGTGGTGCTGGTGCCGCTGGCCCTGTTCACCCTGGTGCCGCTCTACGTCATGGTGACGTCGGCGCTGAAGCCGCTGCGCGACGTGCAGGGCGACTTCCAGTGGTGGCCGAGCAACCTGACGTTCCAGCCGTTCGTCGACATCTGGTCGACGGTGCCGCTGGGCAGGTACTTCGTGAACAGCCTGATCGTGTGCAGCGTCGCGACGATCGCCAGCGTGATCATCGCGATCTTCTCCTCGTACGCCATCTCGCGCTACCGCTTCCGCGGCCGCGGCGCGTTCTCGGGCGTGGTCCTGTCGACGCAGATGTTCCCCGGCGTGCTGTTCCTGCTGCCGCTGTTCATCATCTTCGTCAACATCGACCGCTGGCTGGGCATCACGTTCCTGTACCAGACCCAGCTCGGCCTCATCGTCACGTACCTGACGTTCACGCTGCCCTTCTCGATCTGGATGCTGGCCAGCTACTTCGACGGCATCCCGCGCGACCTCGACGAGGCGGCCCGGGTCGACGGCGCGACGGCGATGGGCGCGCTGTGGCGCGTGGTGCTGCCGGCCGCCCGGCCGGGCGTCATCGCCGTCGCCGTCTACTCGTTCATGACCGCGTGGGGCGAGATCCTCTTCGCGTCGCAGATGACGAACAGCGCCACCCGCACGCTCTCCATCGGCCTGCAGAGCTACTCGACCGAGGTCAACGTCTACTGGAACCAGATCATGGCGGCGTCGCTCGTGGTGAGCGTGCCCATCGTCGTCGGTTTCCTGTTCCTCCAGCGCTACCTCGTCGCCGGGCTCACGGCGGGCGCGGTGAAATGAGCCGAACATAAAGATGTGCTATAAATGACAAAGTTTGAGGCGATCGGATCAAGGGGTCTGCGATGCCACTGGACGTGATCTGCGTGGGCGTGGCCACCGTCGACACGATCGCGGTGGTGCCCGAGATGCCGGGCGCCGACGATCGCGTGGTCGCGGAGCCGTTCGTCACGGCGTGCGGCGGGCCGGCCGCCACGGCCGCCGTCGCGCTGGCCCGGCTGGGCGCCCGGGTCGGCTTCTGTGGCGTGGTCGGCGACGACGACGCCGGGCGGCTGGTCCGGGCCGGCTTCGAGCGCGAGGGCGTCGACACCACCTGGCTGCGGACGGTTCCCGGGCAGCCGACCACCACCAGCATGGTCATCGCGGCGCGGTCGAGCGGCACCCGGGCCATCGTCACCACGCCGCAGTACGCCCCCGGCCCGCAGGCCGTACCCGTCGACGCCGCCGCCTGGCTGCACGCGGACCAGACGGGCTACCGCAGCGCGCTCACCGCGGCCCGCGCCGCGGCCGCGGCCGGTGCGCGGCGGCCGAAGCTGAGCGTCGACGCCGGCAACCCGATCCCGGGTCTCGACCTCGACGGCGTCGACCTCTACGTTCCCACCACCGCCGCGCTGGCCCGCGAGTTCGGCACCGACGACGTCGACGACGGGCTGCGCGCCGCGGCGAAGGCCGGGGCCGGCGCCGTCGTCGCGACCGCCGGGTCCACCGGCAGCCACGTGCTCGACGGCGACGACGTCGCCGTGGTCGCGCCGTTCCGGGTCGAGGTCGCCTCCACCATCGGGGCCGGCGACGTCTTCCACGGCGCGCTGCTCGCGGGGCTGGTGGCAGGGGGTTCGCTCACCGAGGCCGCGCGCCTGGCCAACGCCGTCGCCGCGCTGTCCTGCCGTGCCCTCGACGGACGGTCGGCCATCCCGAACCGCGCCGAGGCCGACGCCTTCCTGCTCGCCGAAACTCCCGACGCACGCCCTCCCCGCCACGACACAGGAGACACGCATGACGAGTGACCAGACGACGCCCGCCGACCTGCTGGCCCCGTTGCGGACCGAGCACGGCGGCTTCGCCATGGTCGCACTCGACCAGCGCGAATCCCTGCGGCGGATGTTCCCGCTCGTCGACGGCGCGGAGATGGGCGACGACGCCCTGCGCGAGTTCAAGGCGACCGCCACCCGGGTGCTCTCGCCGCTGGCCTCGGCCGTGCTGCTGGACCGGCCGTACGCCGTCACCGACGCGCGGCCGGCCGAGCTGGCGCCGTCGTGCGGGCTGATCCTGGCCGCCGACGTGCTCGAGCAGCCGCCCGGCCTGGGGGTCACCAGCACGTCGCTGGACGAGGAGATCACGCCCGAGTTCATCGCGCGGGTCGGCGCCGTCGCCGTGAAGCTGCTGGTCATCTGGCGCGAAGGCATCGAGGCGGCCGAGCGCGCGGACCTGGTCGGCCGGTTCGTCGCGCTGGCCCGGGGGGCGCGGGTCGCAAGCCTGGTCGAGGGCATCGTGCGGCCTGCCGACGCCGAGGACTGGACCGACCCGGCGGCCCGGCACGAGGCCATCATCGCTGCCGCGGCCGAGCTCGCGGCGCTCGGCGGCGACATCTACAAGGCCGAGGTTCCGGGGTACGTCCCGGGCGACCTCGCGCTGGTCGAGGAACACGCGAAGCGTCTGACGGACGTGGTCCCCGGGCCTTGGGTGGTGCTGTCGAACGGCGTCGAGCGGCCGGACTTCGCCGACGCCGTCCGCGCCGCCTGCGCGGGGGGAGCGTCGGGATTCCTCGCCGGCCGCGCCATCTGGGCCGACACCGTCGCCGAGGCCGACCATGAGGCCGCGCTCGCGGAGCGCTCGACACGCCGGCTGCGGGATCTCACGAGCATCGTCGCGGAGACCGCGCGTCCGTACAGTCGTCACCAGTCGTCGTGAGAAGGGTGAGCTGAGGAGATGTCGGTCGAAGAGAACTTCCGGTACACGTCCGCACCCGAGCGCCGTGAGCGGCTGGTCCAGTTCATCGAGGACCAGGGCTACTGCACCATCAACGAGCTGTCGCGCGCGTTCGCGGTCTCCGAGATGACCATTCGGCGCGACGTCATGCGGCTGGTCGAGAGCGGCCGGGTGCGCGGCTTCCGCGGCGGCGTCGGCTCGCTGTCGCGCAAGGACATGCTCGGCAGCGACTACCAGTTCCGCGACCACAAGATGGGCGAGGCCAAGCGCGCCATCGCGGCCCGGGCCATCGAGCTGATCGCCCCGAAGTCGATCATCGCGATCGACGCCGGCACCACGGCCAGCCAGGTCGCCGCGCAGCTGCCGACCGACCGCGACGTCAAGGTCGTCACCAACTCCTACCCGGTGGTGTCGAACCTCATCGGCAACGGCGGCGCCGAGGTCATCTGCCTCGGCGGCACGCTGCACCCGGAGTCGCTCTCGTTCGACGGCCCGGCCACCCTCGCCGCCATCGAGAACCTGCAGGTCGAGACGTTGTTCCTGGCCGCCAGCGGGGTCAACGAGCGGGGCGCGTTCTGCGGCAACGGCTTCGACGCCATCACCAAGCGGGCGCTCATCGAGGTCGCCGAGCGGGTCGTCCTGCTCATCGACTCATCGAAGTTCGCCAGCTCGGCCATGGTGAAGATCTGCGACTGGGACGCCATCGACCGCGTCATCGTCGACGACGGCATCACCGAGGAGCAGGAGCGGATCCTCGAACAGAACGAGATCGACGTCGTCAAGGTCGCGGTGTCCTCGGACAGCGGCCGGCCGCTGGCGGCGGACGGCGCCCGGTGACGGAGAGAGCTGCCGCTGCGGCGGGACGTGCTGCGGACATCGCCGTCATTGCTGGTGACGGCATCGGGCTCGAGGTGGTGCCGGCGGCCATCGAGTGCCTCGACCGCATCGCCTCGGTGCACGGGCTGAGTCTGCGGTGGAACCACCTGGACTGGGGCTCCGACCACTTCCGCGCGCACGGCCGGATGCTGCCGGTCGACGGGCTGGAGACGCTCGCGAAGCACGACGCGATCTTCCTCGGCGCCGTCGGCGTCCCGGACATCCCGGACGTCGAGACGTTGTGGGGGCTGCTGATCCCGATTCGCCGGACGTTCGACCAGTACGTGAACCTGCGGCCGGTGAAGACGCTGCCCGGCGTGCGCTCGCCGCTGGCCGACGACCGCCCGATCGACCTGGTGATCGTCCGCGAGAACACCGAGGGCGAGTACTCCGAGGTCGGCGGCCGGTCGCACCGGGGCCAGCCGCACGAGCTGGCCGTCCAGGAGGCGCTGTTCACCCGGCCCGGCATCACCCGGGTCGCGCGGTTCGCGGCGGCGCTGGCGGCGCAGCGGCGGGGCGGGCTGACGTCGGCCACGAAGAGCAACGGCATCGTGCACACCATGCCGTTCTGGGACGAGGTGGTCCGCTCGGTGGTGGCGTCGTCGCCGGAGGTGGAGCTGCGCAGCGAGCTGATCGACGCGCTGGCGGCCAGCCTGGTGCTGCGGCCGTGGGACTACGACGTCATCGTCGCGTCGAACCTCTTCGGCGACATCCTCTCCGACCTCGCCGGCGCCGTCACCGGGTCCATCGGGTCCGCGCCGAGCGCCAACCTCAACCCCGAGCGCGTGCATCCGTCGATGTTCGAGCCGGTGCACGGGTCCGCTCCGGACATCGCCGGGAAGGGCGTCGCGAACCCCGTCGGGCAGCTGTGGAGCGGCGCGCTCATGCTGTCGCACCTCGGCCACGCGCAGGCGGCCGCGCACCTGATCGCCGCGTTCGAGTCGGCGCTGGCCGACGGTGTCCGCACCCGCGACCTGGGCGGCAGCGACGGGACCGCCGACGTGACCCGCGCGGTGCTGGAGCGGATCGACCGCCTGGCCCGGGAGTACGCCCCGTAGTTCCGATGCTGAGGAGGACCGGCGTGTCCGGTGAGCAGTTGCTGTATCTCGACGGTGCCTGGGTTCCGGGCGACGGCGTCCAGGAGATCCGGGACCGGTGGACCGGCGACGTGCTGGGCACGGTCGCGATCGGCGGCGCGGTGCACGCGCGGCTGGCCGTCGACGCCGCGGCCGGTGCGCTGGAGCGGCCGTTCGAGGTGCCCGAGCGGTCGCGGGTGCTGGCCGCCGTCGCTGCCGCCGTGTCGGCACGCGCGGACGAGTTCGCCGCGGCGATCGTCGCCGAGACGGGCAAGCCCGTCACCGCGGCCCGCGGCGAGGTCGGCCGCGCCGTCGACACCCTGACCTGGGCGGCCGAGGAGACGAAGCGGATCACCGGCGAGGTGGTCGCGCTCGACGCCGTCGAGGCCGGCGCCGGGACCGTGGCGTTCACCGTCGCGCAGCCTCGCGGCGTGGTCGCGGCGATCACCCCGTTCAACTTCCCGCTCAACCTGGTGCTGCACAAGGTGGCGCCCGCGCTGGCCGCCGGGAACGCCGTCGTGCTGAAGCCGTCGGACAAGGCGGTGCTGGTGGCCGGGCTGCTGGTGGCCGCGTTCGAGCGGGCCGGTCTGCCTCCGGGCCGGCTGAACCTGGTCACCGGGCCGCCGGCCGAGATCGTCGACGCCTGGATCGACGACCCCCGCGTCGCCGTGTTGACCTTCACCGGGTCGAGCAAGGTGGGCTGGGAGCTCAAGGCGCGGTCGCCGCGGAAGCAGCACGTGCTCGAGCTCGGCTCCAACACCGCCATGGTGGTCCGCGCCGACGCCGACCTGCCGCGGGCCGCCGCCGACGCCGTCACCGCCGCGCTGTCGAACTCCGGGCAGGCGTGTGTGTCGCTGCAGCGGGTCTACGTGGAGCGTGCGGTCGCTCCGGCGTTCGTCGAGGAGCTGGCGCAGCGGCTGGGCTCGGTGTCGTACGGCGATCCCCGGTCCCCGGAGACGATGGTGGGGCCGCTCATCACGCCGGAGGCGACGTCTCGGCTGGCGGGGGTGATCGAGGCCGCGGTCGACGACGGCGCCCGCGTCGTGGTCGGCGGCACGGTGTCCGACGACGGCGTACTGGCGCCCACGCTGCTGGTCGATGTCGACGACAAGAGCCGCGTCGTCTGCGAGGAGGCGTTCGGCCCCGTCGTGAGCGTCATCGAGGTCGACTCCCTGGAGGATGCGCTGGCGCGGGTGAACGCGTCGGACTACGGGCTGAACACGTCGGTGTACACGTCGGACCTGGCGTCGGCGCTGACCTACGCGCGCAGTGCTGAGGCGGGGAGTGTGCTGGTGAACATGCCGCCGTCCTTCCGCGCGGACCACATGCCCTACGGCGGCGTGAAGGACTCCGGGCAGGGCACCGAGGGTGTGCGGTACGCCATCGAGGAGCTGCTGCACCACAAGTTGGTGGTCTTGAAGCCGTGACGTGCGCTGGGTTTGCGTGCGTGGGGGTTCCCGTCCCCCTGCTGCCCATTCTCTTGGCCGCGAATCCGCGCCTCAAGCGGACCGGCGGGCGCTGGGCGCCCTGGGGGTCCGCTTGACCCGCGGCTCCGCGGCCTAAGAACGGGCAGCTATCAGGGGGACGGGGGGAGTCTGGCGCCGGGTGGGGGTTCGGTGGCCGGCTCACCCCCCAGCGCGCTGTTGATCATGGAGAAGTGCAGGTTCCGCCTCACTGGGAACCTGCACGTCTCCATGATCAACGGGGTCGGCGGCGACGACGGTGGGGTGGTGTCCACGGGGTGAGATTCGGCCGGGATTCGGGGGCCGTCACGAGGTCTTCTGGCGCATCACGAGGCCTGCAGGCCTGGCGATGGGGGAGAAGTCCTCGTGATGTGAGCGATCGTCGATGATCATCGCCATCCATGCCCCGGCGACCGGGACGAAACGGGCACGCACGACGCACGAGGCGTCGCCACTCCCTCCCCGTCCCCCTGATAGCTGCCCGTTCTTGGGCCGCGGGCCTGCGGGTCAAGTCCAAGCGCCCCGACCACAGCGGGAATTCACCACGATCGCGCGCGGACTTGAGGCGCAGGTGCGCGGCCAAGAGAATGGGCAGCAGGGGGACGGGGAGCCCCACCAACGCGGGAGCCCCGGCCGACCTCCGTGACCGGGACTCTCACGACTTCTGCGTGAACACCGAGTCGAAGGCTTGCTGGGGGCGGTCCCAGAGCAGCGACCGGACGTGCTTCAACGCCTCCGGCGCGCCGCTGCGCCGGTCCATGCCGGAGTCCTCCCACTCGATCGAGATGGGGCCGGTGTAGCCGATGGAGTCCAGCGCCCGGAACGCGTCGTCGAAGGGGACGTCGCCGAGGCCGGCGGAGACGAAGTCCCAGCCGCGCCGCGGATTGCCCCACGCCAGGTGCGAGCCGAGCCGCCCTGCGCGGCCGTCGCGGGGGCGGATGCGGGTGTCCTTGCAGTCGACGTGGTAGATGCGGTCGGCGAAGTCGAGGATGAAGGTCACCGGGTCGATGTCCTGCCACATCATGTGGCTCGGGTCCCAGTTCAGCCCGAACGCCGGACGCCGGTCGATCGCCTCCAGGGCGCGTACCGTCGTCCAGTAGTCGTAGGCGATCTCCGACGGGTGCACCTCGAGCGCGAACCGGACGCCCTCGCCGTCGAACACGTCGAGGATCGGGTTCCAGCGGCGGGCGAAGTCCTCGTAGCCGTCGTCGATGACGGCGGCCGGCACCGGCGGGTACATCGCGACGTAGCGCCAGATCTTCGAGCCGGTGAAGCCGGTGACGGTGTCGACGCCCAGCTTGCGCGCCACCCGGGCGGTCTTCGTCATCTGCTCCGCCGCTCGCGCGCGCACCCCCTCGACCGAGCCGTCGCCCCACGTGCGCGGGCCGGCGATGGACTCGTGCCGGAAGTCGAGCGGGTCGTCGCAGACCAGCTGGCCCTGGGCGTGGTTCGAGATCGCCCACACGCTCAGGCCGTGGCGGTCGAGGATCTCGCGCCGGGACCGCAGGTACGCCTCGTCCTCCAGCGCCCGGTCGACGTCGAGGTGCGTCGTCTTGCAGGCGATCTCAAGGCCGTCGAAGCCCCAGCCGGCGGCCAGCTCGGCCACGTCCTCCAGCGGGAGGTCGGCCCACTGGGCGGTGAACAGCGTCACGGGATGCGTCATCGGGACTCTCCGGTGGAAGGAACGGCTTCGAGGAACTCGAGCTGGTTGCCGAACACGTCGTAGCTGTGGAACCGGCGGTGGCCGGGGAAGCGGTCGTCCAGCTCGACGACGGCGCCGGCGGCCCGCAGCCGGGCGGCCACCGCGTCGAGGTCGTCGACCAGGAACGCGGGGTGGCCGAGGCGGTTGGGGTGGAAGTCCGGGTCCGGCAGACCGTGGACCTCGATCCCATCGGTACGGAACCAGCAGCCGACCGCCGCGTTCATCGTCGACGGCTTCGGGACCTCGGTCAGGCCGAGCACGCCGCCGTAGAACGCGCGTGCCTCGTCCTCGGCACCCACGGGGTGCGTGAACGTCGCGTGGTGCAGCCGCAGGAACGCCATGGCAACGACGCCGTCAGACCTGGGCGACCGGCGTGGCGTGCACCCGGGCGATCGCGTCACCCAGCACCGCGGGCAGGTCGCCCTCGGGGATGGTGAACGAGGTCTCGTCGTCGATGGCCAGCGGCGCGCCGAACACCACGACGCCGGCGCCGATGGTCGGGCAGCTCACGGCCTGGTCGATCGACAGCCCGCCGACGGCCTGCACCGGCACCGTCGTCGCGGCCACGATCGCCGGAAGGTCGGTGAGCGGCGACAGGCCGAGGTGCCGGTTGACGCTGCGGTGGTCGTGGCCGATGTGGTGCAGCACCATGCCGACGCCGAGCTCCTCCAGCCGGCGGCCCTCGGCGGCGCGGTCGTCGGCGCCCATGTCGTCGCCCATGACCAGCAGGCCGAATTTCTCGCCCGCCTCGCAGACCCGCTGCACCGTGGCGTCGTGCGCGCGGCCCATGACGACGACGGCGTCGGCGCCCGCCTCGGCGAACATCGCCGCCTCGCCGTAGCCGCCGTCCATGATCTTCAGGTCGGCGACCAGCGGGTGGTCCGGGTACTCCTTGCGCAGCGCCTTGACCGCGCGGGTGCCCTCGGCCATGACCAGCGGGGTGCCGATCTCGAGCCAGTCGGCGCCGGCCTCGACGGCGATGGCGGCCATGCGCAGCCCGTCGTCGAGGTTCTTGAGGTCGAGAGAGACCTGCACGATGCCGTGCGTGAGGTCCGAGCGGCGCAGGCCGCGGATCGAGCTGCTCATCTGGGTGCGGGTTCCTTCCACTACCGGGGACGACGGGGTCGGCTGGCGGTCAGCCTGCGGCGGCCGCCGCCTTGGCGCGCTCGTGCGAGTCGACCCGGACCGCCGTCGAGCCGCCGAACCAGCGTTCGCGGGCGGCCTTGAGGAAGTCGACGGACGCGCGCAGCTCGTCCGTGCCGTTGACGCCGTCCTCGATGCTGATCCAGCCGTCGTAGCCGTGCGCGGTGAGGATGGCGAAGATGCGGTCGTAGTCGTTGAGGCCCTGCCCGACCACGCCGTGGGCGAGGTCGGGGGAGTAGCCGATGGTGCCGTCGGCCAGCCGCAGAGCGTCGAGCGTGGCACCGTTGACCAGGTGGCGGTCCGACGCCTGCATGGTCACGACGCGGTCGACGACGGTCTCGAGGAACTCGGCGGAGTCGACGCCGGCGGTGATGGCGTTGGAGGGGTCGAACTGGACGCCGAAGTGGACGCGGTCGGGGATGCTGTCGACGAGCGCGCGGAAGACCTCGGGGCGCTGGGCGAACTCCGGGTACTTCCAGGTGCTGGCCTTGTAGTGGTTCTCGACGGCCAGCACGATGCCGAGCTCCGCGGCCAGCGGCAGCAGCGAGCGGATGGCGTCGCCTGCCCACTCCAGGCCCTGCTCGACGGCCACGCCGGGGTGGGCCTGGCCGCTGAGCACGCGGCACGTGGCGCCCGGCCCGCCCACCGCGGCGGTGATGCGCATGAACGTCGCCTGGGCGTCGAGCTCGCGTGCCCGCACGTCCGCGTCGGGGTGGGTGAAGTCGGGCGAGGCGCACATCATGGGCATGGCGAACCCGGCCGCGGCGATGGCCTCGCCGACCTTCGTCACGTAGTCGTCGCCGGTCTCCCACAGGAAGCCGGTGTGCAGTTCGAGGCCGTCGACGCCGAGCGTGGCGGCCTCGTCGATCCACTCGAAGACCGTCTTGGTGCGACGGAGCACCATCGCCTCGAGCTCGCCCTTCGGGAACGCCGCGATCCTCAACGTCTCTCCTCGACCGTTGACCCAACTCGTGATTTTCAGAACACTATCACCGGTAGAATGAAAGATAACGAACAACCTTTGAGTGGGGAAGTCCCACTCTCCGAGTGCCGCCTGCTGGAGGATCGCCGATGAAGGCGCTGGTCAAGTATGCCTACGAGGATGGCGCGCTGGAGGTGCGCGAGCTGCCGGAACCCGTCGCCGGCCCGGGAACCGTCCTGGTCCGCGTGCACACCGTCGGCGTCTGCGGCTCCGACATCCACATGTGGCACAACTCGCAGAGCAAGAGCTCGAAGGGCGTGCTGCCGGTGACCCTCGGCCACGAGTCGGCCGGTGTCGTCGCGGCGGTCGGCGACGGCGTCAGCGGCTGGTCCGTGGGCGACCGCGTTGTCTGCGAGACCGCGGCCTCCATCTGCGGCGTCTGCGCGCTGTGCCGCAGCGGCCGCTACAACCTGTGCCCGTGGCGCGAGGGCTACGGCCTCAAGCGCGACGGCGCGATGGCCGAGTACCTGGTGGCCGAGCCGCGGGTGCTGCACCGGATCCCCGACGGAGTCCCGTTCGAGCGGGCGGCCATGACCGAGCCGTTCGCCGTCGCCTACAACGCCGTCGTCGAGCGCGCCTCCGTGGTGCCCGGCGACCTCGTCGTCGTCCAGGGCGCCGGCGCCATCGGCCTGTGCGCGCTGCAGGTGGCCCTGGTCCGGGGCGCCGGCACCACCGTCGTCCTCGGCACGGGCATCGACGGCAAGCGGCTGGCCAAGGCCACCGAGATGGGCGCCCACCACGTCGTCGACATCACCGAGCAGGACCCCGTCGAGGTCGTCGCCGGCCTGCACGACGGGTTGGGCGCGGACCTGGTGGTCGAGGCCACCGGCGTCAGTGCCGCGCTCGAGCAGAGCATGCAGCTGGTCCGGCCCGGCGGTGCGATCGCGAAGGTGGGCTGGGGCCCGCAGCCGCTCGGGTTCACGCTCGACCCGATGGTGAAGAAGGCCGTCACGCTGTACGGCTGTTACTCGCACACGTGGAGCACGTGGGAGAACGTGCTCCGGCTCTTCGCCACCGGGCGGCTCCATCCGGAGCTGGCGCTCGGTGGCAGCTATGCCATCGACGACTGGGAGGAGGCGTTCTCGGCGATGCAGCGCGGGGACAACGTCAAGTCGGTGCTCCGGATGCCCTACGCGGACGAGGTCGACGGGGTGAACGCCTGATGGGCGCGCCGATCCGCCTCGCCGTCCTCGGCCTGGGCGCGGTCGCGCAGGTGGTGCACCTGCCGCTGATCGCCCGCCGGCCCGAGCTGTTCACCGTCAGCGCCGTCGCCGACTTCTCCGAGGAGGTCACCGACGTCGTCGGCCGGCGCTTCGGCGTGGCCGAGAAGCGCCGTTTCCGCACGCTGGACGAGCTGCTCGACGCGGGCGACGTCGACGCGCTGATGATCCTCTCGCGCGGGTCGCACGCGAAGGCCGTCCTGGCGGCGTTCGAGCGGCGCCTCCCGGTGTTCTGCGAGAAGCCGCTGGCGTTCACCACGGGCGAGGTCGACGAGCTCGTCGCCGCCGAGCCCGATCTCGGCCACCCGGCGCTGCTGCTGGCGTACATGAAGCAGTACGACCCCGCCGTCGTCGAGGCCGCGCGGCTGCTCGAGGAGATCGACGACGTCCGCAGCATCGAGGCGACCGTCCTGCACCCGACCGGCGCGTCGCAGCTGGCGTTCGGTCACGTCGCCGGGCCGTCCGGGCCGCTGCCGGACTGGGCGCTGGAGGAGATCGCGAGCGAGGACCGCCGGCTGTGGACCGCCGCCGTCGGCGACGCCGAGGACGGCCTCTGGCGCGCCTACCGCGGCTCGCTGGTCAGCAGCCTGGCGCACGACCTGTCCATCATGCGCAGCTTCGGTGCCCCGCCGGCCACCGTCGACCACGCCGACATCTGGCGGCAGAGCTCGAAGTTCGCGGTGCGTGACGTCGGCCGCGACCGCGGCTCGTTCGGCCAGCACCCGCCGTCGATCTCCGCCACCGGCACGCTGGCCGCCGGCGGCCGGTACACGCTGGCCTGGCACTACCTGCCCGACTTCCCGGCCTACCGCGAGACCGTCCGCGTGGTGCACGGGCGCGGCACCGTCGAGCTGGTCTTCCCGTCGCCGTACCTGCTGCACGCGCCGACGGAGCTCACGGTCACCACGCTCGACGGCGACGCCGAGCGGCGTGTGGTCCGGCGCAGCATCACCGAGGCGTTCGAGACGCAGCTGGAGGCGTTCCACGCGATGGTCCGCGACGGCGTCACGCCCCGGTCCGGGCTGGCCGACGGGCGGCAGGACATCCTCGACTGCCAGCGGATCGTCGCGGCGTACGCGGCCCGCACCGGCGTGGAGCTGGGCGGCGAGGTCGGCGCGGTGGCGGCCGCGCTGACGGGTGCGGTGACGGCGTCGTGACCGGCCCGATCCGCACCGCCGTCGTCGGGTACGGGCTGGCCGGCAGCGTCTTCCACGCGCCTCTGATCACGGCCGACCCCGCCTACGACCTGTCCTTCGTCGTGACGGGGAACACCGAGCGGGCCGCGGCGGCCCGCGAGCGGTACCCGTCGACGACCATCGTGGCGTCGGTCGCGGAGCTGCTGGCCCGCGCCGACCAGGGCGAAGTCGACCTCGTCGTCGTCGCGTCCCCGACCCCGACCCACGCCGAGCTGGCGCTGCAGGTCGTGGACCGCGGGCTGGCCGCCGTCGTCGACAAGCCGCTGACGGTGCACCTGGCCGACGCCGAGGCGCTGATCGCCCGCGCCGAGCAGACCGGCGCGGTGCTCACGGCGTTCCAGAACCGGCGGTGGGACGGTGACTTCCTGACGGTCCGGCGGCTGGTCGAGTCCGGCGCGCTGGGGGAGGTGCGGCGGTTCGAATCGCGGTTCGAGTGGCTCAGCGCGCGGCCCCGTCCGCCCTGGAAGTCCGGCACCAGCGGCCCCGACGGCGGCGGCGTCGCCTACGACCTCGGCTCGCACCTCATCGACCAGGCCGTGCAGCTGTTCGGGCCGGTGAAGGGCGTGTACGGCGAGCTGGACGCGCACCGTCCGGGCGCCGTCAACGACGACGACAGCTTCATCGCGCTGACCCACGAGTCCGGTGTCCGCTCGCACCTGGCGATGAGCAGCCTGGTGGCGCAGCGCGGGTTCCGGTTCCGGGTGCTCGGGTCGGAGTCGGCGTTCACGAAGTGGGGCCTGGACGGCCAGGAGGGCCAGCTGGCGTCCGGGCTGTCGCCGCTGGACGAGTCGTTCGGTGTGGAGGCCGCCGCGTCGTACGGCCTGCTGGGCAGGGACGGCGAGACCTCGCCGGTGCCGACCGAGCGCGGGCGGTACGTGACGTTCTACCGGCAGCTGGCGGCGGCGATCGCGGGGGAGGGGCCGGTCCCCGTCGACCCGCGCGACACCTTGACCGGGATCCGGATCATCGAGGACCTGCACGCGGCGGCCGCGTCCCGAGCCCCGTCCCCGAGGTCCTGACGTGCGACGGCGCTCGGCCCCGGCAGGTGGGGTCGAGCGCCGTCGCGTCTCGGCGGTCAGAGCGTGCGCGCGTACGGGTCCCAGTCCGGGCCGAACGCCGGGGCCGGCTCGACCGTGCTTTCGACGACGACCCGGACGCCCTGCTCGATCGACTCCGTCGCCGCCGCCATGACGTCGGTGACGTGGTAGGCGAGCTCACCCGAGGCGCGGTGCGGCACGCCGGCCCGGGCCGACCGGATCAGGTCCAGAGCGCCCAGGCCGCGACCCGCCACGGGACCCTCCTCGGGCACCGTCGTCCACTCGTCGTCGCCCTTGCGGCGGATCGCCAGCGCGCCGTCGAAGTGGTTGGGGTCGGGGATGGACAGCGTCGCCTCGGTGCCGACGATCTCGACGTGGCCGACCCGGCGGTGCGGCGAGTCCCAGCTGAGCACCGTCGCCGACGTCGCGCCGGACTCGAACTCCGCGAGCAGGCTGACGTGCGTCGGCACCTGGACGGTGTGCTCCTGGCCGGCCTTCGGGCCGACCTGCAGGACGCGCACCGGGCGGGCGATGCGGCCCATGCCGATCACGGACGCGACCGGGCCGAGGCTCTGGACCAGCGCCGTCAGGTAGTACGGACCCATGTCCCACAGCGGGCCGGCGCCACGCGAGAGCAGCACCTCGAGGTTCCGGTGGTCGTCGACCGGGCCCGGGACCTCGAACAGCGTGAGCCCGCTCAGCGGAACGCCGATGTCGCCGCGCTCGATCAGGCGGCGGGCGGTCTGCAGGCCGGCGCCGAGGAAGGTGTCCGGTGCGCTGCCGATGCGCAGGCCCGCCGCCCGGGCGGTGTCGAGCAGCTTCTGGGCCGTGGGGCGGTCCAGCGCGAACGGCTTCTCCGTCCACACGTGCTTGCCGGCCTCGAGCGCCGCCAGGGACACCTCGGCGTGCGCGGCCGGGATGGTGAGGTTGACGACGATCTCGACGTCCGGGTCGGCCAGCACGTCGGCCGGGCCGCCCGAGCGCGGCACGCCGTACGCGGCCGCCTGCTCTCGCGCCTTGTCCTCGAACAGGTCGCCCACGATGCGGACGTCGAGGTCGGGGAAGCTGGTGAGGTGCTGCAGGTACTGGTTGCTGATGGTGCCCGCGCCGATGACGCCGACGCCGGCGCGGCCGGTGCGCGCGCTCACCGCTCGACCTGCGGGTTCAGGTAGGCGAAGGCCTGGGCGATGCCGTCGAAGATGTCGCCGTCGTACTCGTCGAACTCCACCGCGCCCGCCTCCAGCTTCGGCGCCGCGGCGATGATCCGCGGGAAGGGGAGCGTGCCCTGGCCGGCCGGCTTCTGCTCGATGTTGTCGCGGTTGACCGGGCCGTCCTTGAGGTGCAGGAACGCGACCCGGTCGGCGAGCTTGGCGACGTAGCTCGGGACGTCCTGGCCGCCGACGGCGACCCAGTACGCGTCCAGCTCGAACACGATGCGCGGGTCGAGGCGGGCTTCCAGGCTCTCCAGCGCCGTCAGGCCCTCCTCGAACGACTGGTCGATCTCCCACCAGTGGTTGTGGTAGCCGACGCGCAGCCCGTGGTCGGCGGCCTTCGCGGCGGCCGCGTTCAAGCGGTCGGCGGTCTTCGCGATGTCGTCGAGGGACGTCCAGTACTGCTCCGGCAGGTACGACTCGATGACGGCGGACGCGCCCAGCTCCGTCGCCTTGGCGAACACGTCGTCGAGGTCGACGTCGAACAGCGGCGACGTCATGGTCGGCGCCGTCAGGCCGTTGGCGCGGATCGCGTCCAACGTCTCCGGACCGGCGGACATCAGTTTGTAGGACGCCTCGACCTGCGTGTATCCGATGGCCGCGACCCGCTCGACGGTGCGGGCGACGTCCTCGTCGAGGGCATGCCGGACGCTGTACAGCTGGAGGGACAGGGACCTGAGTGGCACGGGAAACCTTTCGTCGTCGCGCACGTACGGAGTTCAGACTAGCCCACAGTTGTGTTCAAATGAACAGAAAGATGTGAGCAAGCTACCATCCTGCCGGTTCTCGCGCCGCGGGACCCTGACCGCCCGCTCTCGCGAGGGACCAGCCTCTGTCTCACGATGCGGCCAGAAATGGTCCACTATACGGACTCTCCCGCCTTCAGCACCGGGGATTCACCTACAGTTAGGCTTCCCGGACGATGGTCCGCGCCACGAGGGGGCTTGCGTTGTCTCTCCGCCTGTTCACATCCGAATCCGTCACCGAAGGTCACCCGGACAAGATCTGTGACCAGATCAGTGACGCCGTGCTCGACGCGCTGCTGAAGGACGACCCCAACAGCCGTGTCGCCGTCGAGTGCATGGTGACCACGGGGCTGGTGCACGTGGCCGGCGAGGTGACGACGAGCGGCTACGCCGACATCCCCGGCATCGTGCGCGACACCATCCTGGGCATCGGCTACGACTCGTCGACCAAGGGGTTCGACGGGTACTCGTGCGGCGTGTCGGTGTCCATCGGATCGCAGTCGCAGGACATCGCCCAGGGTGTTGACTCCGCGTACGAGCACCGCGTCGAGGGCGACTCCGACCCGCTGGACCTGCAGGGCGCCGGCGACCAGGGGCTGATGTTCGGCTACGCCAGCGACGAGACGCCGGAGCTGATGCCGTTGCCGATCATCGTCGCGCACCGGCTCGCGCAGCGGCTGTCCGAGGTGCGCCGCTCCGGTGCCGTGCCGTACCTGCGGCCCGACGGCAAGACGCAGGTGACCATCGAGTACGACGGCGACCGCCCGGTCCGGCTCGACACCGTCGTGGTCTCCACCCAGCACGCGTCGAACATCGACCTCGCGGAGCTGCTGACGCCGGACATCGCGAACCAGGTCGTGAAGCCGGTGGTGGAGTCGTTCGAGCTCGACGAGCACGACTTCCGGCTGCTGGTGAACCCGACCGGCCGGTTCGAGATCGGCGGCCCCATGGGCGACGCCGGGCTCACCGGGCGGAAGATCATCATCGACACCTACGGCGGCATGGCCCGCCACGGCGGCGGCGCGTTCAGCGGCAAGGACCCGTCGAAGGTCGACCGCTCCGGGGCCTACGCCATGCGCTGGGTCGCGAAGAACGTCGTCGCGGCGGGCCTGGCCCGACGGTGTGAGGTGCAGGTCGCGTACGCCATCGGCAAGGCCGAGCCGGTGGGCCTGTTCCTGGAGTGCTTCGGCACCGAGCGGGTACCCGTCGAGCGGATCGAGCGGGCGGTCACCGAGGTCTTCGACCTGCGCCCGGCCGCGATCATCCGCGACCTCGACCTCAAGCGGCCCATCTACACCCAGACGGCCGCCTACGGGCACTTCGGCCGCGAACTGCCGGACTTCACCTGGGAGCGCACCGACCGCGTCGACGCCTTGCAGTCCGCGGCCGGCTGATCGTCCGAATCGCCGGCCGGCGCCGGGTGAGCCTGTGGACAACGCCGGGACGGGTCCGCCGGTGCGGTAGAAACGGTCTGTGAGCGCATCCGAGCCGGCCGAGCCCGACCAGTTGGCGCTGGTCGCCGCGCCCGGCCGGCGCCGGTTCCGCACCCGCGAGCCAGAGCCGGTCGCGGCGGCGCGGCCGGTGGCGCGCGTTCTCGTCGACGTCGGGCTGCCGCACCTGGACCGGCCGTTCGACTACCTCGTCCCGGCGTCCATGGCCGACGACGCCGTCGTCGGCGCCCGGGTGTCCGTGCGGTTCGCCGGCACCGACCACGACGGCTTCATCGTCGCCCGGCAGGACGAGAGCGAGCACGACGGCCGGCTGGCGCGGCTGCGCCGGGTGGTGTCGCCGGAGCCGGTGCTGGCGCCCGAGATCGTGGCCCTGGCCCGGGCCGTCGCCGACCGCTACGCCGGCACCGTCGCCGACGTGCTCCGGCTGGCCGTTCCGCCGCGGCACGCCACCGCAGAGAAGGCGGCGTCGCCCGACCCGCCGGTCCCGCCGGCCCGGCCCGACCCCGGCGGCTGGGCGCAGCACACCGACGGCGCCGC
>NZ_QUAL01000426.1 GCF_003579925.1 Jiangella rhizosphaerae
GCCGCTCACTACGCTCACCACCAGACCCCAGCAGCCGCTGAAGTCTCAAACTAGAAAGTCTCCGGACACGCCGGAGCGGTTCACATGGCCACAGACGTGCCGTGGCGACAAGAGTTGGCAGTTGAGTCCGCGCGCCTGGTCGACGGGCGAATGCGGCTCGATGACACGCCCGGGCTCGGTGTCGACATCAACGAGGACCTGCTCACCCACTACCCCTACCAGGCGTATCAGCTGCGGCACTACGACGGCACACTCACCGACATCCGCCCCGACGAGGCCACCACCACCTTCGCCGGAACGGAGGACTGAGCTCGACCGGAGGTGCGGCACCGACCAATGCCGCCATTCGAGTGCCCTCCGCCGCGCTCCACGCGACGGGTTTCGCGCCGTGATCTGCCGAGCCCGGGTCATCGGCTCAATTCGGTGGCACAGCCGCGGCCAGTAGGCTGCGGATGCCCCAACGGAACTGGTCGCCGGACTGCTGCGCTGGCCCTTGGTTGTGCCGCTTCTCGCCACGCAGGTGGCCGACTCCGAGCAACGCGACCAAGCCGCGTACACCTTCGACCGGCTCAATCTCGTGCTGGGAACCATTGTCGGTGAAACGGCCGGTTACCTACTCACCGCCGCGTGGACCACCCTGGTGCCTGTGGGCGTACCCGGGGTCGACGCTGCCAACTTCGTCGGCTACGTGCTGTGGAGCCTCTGGCTGATCGCATTCGCTGTCGCAATCTGGCGCAGCCCGGTCACCGCGGGCGACGGCAAAGCAGGCTCGGCGCGCGTCAACCTGTTCACGCGGCGTCCCGCGGCCTGAGGACGGCGCTGGTCCAGACTCAGCCGTGCGGCCGTAGCCCTTCGTAGAGGTGCTCGAGAATGTTGTCAGTGAGTTGCTGGGGATCGGCGGCGTACCCTTTGCCCTGTAGTTGTTGATCGACGAGAAGTATCGCCAGGCCGTGGGCCATTGACCATGCTGCTAGCGCCACCGTTGCCGGGTCGTCGCTTCGCACCGTGCCTTCGGCCTGCGCGTCGATGATCGCTTGACGGAGCACCCCGAACGTTCGCTCCGAGGCGTCGCGGAGTTCGGGAAAGCTCGCCTTGTTGCTGACGAGAGGATGTGAGAGCACGCGGAAGCGGTTCGGATGGTCGAGTGCGAACGACACGTACGCAAGCCCAGTGGCCCGGAAACCGGACACGGAATCTGAGGACGTCATCCGGGCCGACGCCATCGACTCAGCGAGTTGTTCGAAGCAGGCCGCAGCGATCGCGGCGACGAATGCGGCCACGTCCCTGAAGTGCCGTGACGGGGCCGCATGACTGACGCCTGCCTTGCGTGCCGCGGCCCGGAGGCCGGCCGCCTCGACCCCGCCGTCATCGAGCAACTCGATACCTGCCTCGATCAGCGCCCGACGGAGATCCCCGTGGTGGTAGCCGCGTTCCACTACGCCTCCATGTGTCTTGACGGGCCAATGTTGCCAGCGTCTACACTACTCCTACACTGAAGTAGACATCGACAACATTGACGGAGGACCTCATGCCGCACCTCGCCGTTCTGGGTGCTACGAGCGCGACTGGCCGCCATCTACTCGGTCGTCTCACTGCCATTGGGTCGGTTGCCGCCTTGACCCGGCAAGCGCCGCCTGAGACGGCCGATTCCACGGTGCGGTGGCTACAAGGTGATGCGACCGACGTCGGCTCGGTGTTCAGCGCGATCAAGGATGCCGACGTGGTGATCACGATGGTTGCGGCCTCCCGCATGGCCGAGCCCGGTACGGTGCGATCCGACGCGACCCGGGCGCTACTAGCCGCGCTGGCACAGTCCGGTGCTGACTCTCATCTCGTTGCCGTGTCGGCATTGGGCGGACACGGGAGCGCCGACCAACTGTCCCGGGCGGCCCGCTGGATCTACCGTAGAGTCGTCGGAGCGGACCGTCTCGCGGAGGTCGACCGCCAGGAGGAGCTGATCCGCTCTAGCGGCATCCCCGCCACCATCGTTCGCCCACCGCGCCTCGACGACCGACCGGCCAGCGGCTACCAGGAGGTCACCGGCAAAGCCTCGTCGTCCCTCCGCCTGCACCGCGAAGACCTCGCCGACTGCCTCGCCGACCTCGCTACGAACCCGCCCCCCACCGCGCTCCGCTTCCTCACCATCGCCTCGGTGTGAGCTGCCGGCGTCGGCCCAGTGTGACCCGTTCCTCGGTCGTCGCTGCTGAGCACCCCAAGCCGCTCGATCCGACATCCACCCCGTACGCCGGGCCGGCCTCATGGCGCTGTGTTCTGCGGGGGTTCCCATTCGGCGGTGAGTGTGTCACGCAGCAGCTCAAGGCGGTCAGAGCCGAGTTGGTCGGCCAGGTGTCGTTCGAGTTCGGCGAAGATCGTGGCGGCCTGTCTGGCGAGGCGGCGCCCGTTAGGTGTGAGTTCGATCGAGCGGCGACGCGGGTCGTCCTGATCGGGAACCAGGCTGATCAGGCCGAGCTTGACGAGTCCCGTGACCAGCTCGTGGGTGGATTGGCGGGTGGTGCCGAGTCGCTCGGTCAGGACGGCCAACGGGGTGCTCTCAGGGTGGAGGGAGGCGAACACCAGCGACTGGGCAGAGGTCAGCTTCGGCCAGCCTCGGGCGTGGAGTCGGGCGGTCATGACCCGGTCAAGCCAGCGGCCGCGTTGCAGCAGCAGCATGGCGAGCGGGGGGCGGGCCGGGCGAGGGGTCACGACTGTCAGGGTACCTGACTTGCGACGGGGCGCATCTGGATGCCATCCTTGCGTCAGGAGTCCTGACGTGGAGGAGAAGCGGTGCTGTTGTCGATCCTGGGTGCGGCCGGTGGAGTGGGCCGGGAGGTGGTCCGGCTTGCGCTAGCCGAGGGACACGAGGTGCGGGCGCTGGTGCGCGACAAGGAGCGGCTGACGATCAGCCATGAGCGATTGATGGTCGTCGAGGGCGATGCCACTGAAGCGGCTGTGGTGGCGTCCGCTCTGGCCGAAGCCGACGCGGTGGTCTACGCGTTGGGGGTCTCCAAGCGCTCCGCTGCGGACACCGGGCGCCGCGCAATGGAACACGTTCTGGCAGCGATGTGCACGGTGGGCATCACCCGGCTGGTGGCCATCAACGGTGCGGCCACGCAAGTGGCCGGAGATGCGCCGGCGTGGCAGGCGCGGCTGGCCGCTGCGCTGGCCCGCAGGTTGCTGCCGGACGTCGTCGCGGACAAGCAGGCCGAGGCCGACGTGCTCGCCGCGTCCGGCGGCGGTCTGGCCTGGACGATGGTCCGGCCCCCACGGCTGGTCGACGGTCCGCCCCGCGGAGGGTACCGCCTCTCCGACGACGCGCCCGGCCTGACCACTCGCGCGATCCGCCGTGCCGACGTGGGCCGAGCTCTGGTCGACCTGACCGTCGGTGGCGGCCACGAACGCCAGGCGCCGTACCTGACGTACTGACGCCAGTCGGCGCGCGGCCTGCATCCGGGGCGGCTGACGCACCGAGGCCGTACTCGACGTCAGTGGCGGCTTGTGGATCGGGTGACGACGCCGTACATGCCTTGCAGGAAGGGCTATCTGACTGACCTCGTCAGAACTCGCGCCAGCCCGGGCCGCCGGGGAAGCGCTCGGGTTGGCCGGGGACGAAGTCGATGATCTGTCCCTGGTCACTCAACCGGGCTTGTAGTTCGGCGACGTCGAGGTCCTGCACGGCAGTGCCGTCCCGGGCGACCTGGACGGCGGCGACACCGGCGGCTTGTCCGGCCGTCATCCAGGTGCTTTCCAGGCGATAGGTGCAGAAGGCGACGTGGGTGAAGCTCGCCGCGACGGGGACGATCAGGTTGGTGCATTGGCCGCGCTTCGGGATAAGGGAGCGGTACGGGATCTGGTACGCCCGACCGATGCGCCAAATGCGGCCCTCGTTGACGAACTCGGTCGGAGAGACGGCGAGCCGCTGGACGTGGTGGCTGTCGATGAAGTGGCTGCTGATGGCGATCGCATCCGGTTTGCGGCGGTCGTGCTGGACGTCGTGGACCCACACACCAGCCTCGTCGAGCACCGCCGCGCCCTCTCGGGCCGCCGCGACCGCCGCAGTGATGCCGCCTGGGACACCGCCGTATACGGCGACATCGGCGTGAGTCATCACCACTCGGCCCGGGATCCGTCGTCGTGGTGTACCTGAGGGGTGCGCCACCGGTGGCCGAGTTCGGCGGCCCGGATGACCGCCTTCTCGTCGATCTCGATCCCGAGGCCAGGGCCGGTGAGCAGCTTGATGTAGCCGTCGCGGCTGCTGAACACCGAGGTGTCGGCCAGATAACCCAGCCCTGCCGTGGTGTCGTACGGCCCACCGGCCAGGACCTGCTCTTGAATCAGGAAGTTCGGGACGGCGAAGCCCAGTTGCAGGCAGGCGGCGAGCGCGATCGGCCCGAGAGGGCAGTGCGGGGCCAGAGTCGCATCGTGCAACTCCGCCTGTGCGGCGATGCGGCGCACCTCGGAGATGCCGCCGGCGTGCGACGCATCTGGCTGGACGACCGCCACGCCGGCCGACAGGACGGGCGCGAAATCCCACCTCGAGTACAGTCGTTCTCCGGTAGCGATCGGGATGCTGGTGGCGTCGACGATCTGGGCCAGCTGGGCGCTCTGCTCGGGTACGACCGGTTCCTCCGCGAACAGCGGAAGCAACGGCTCGAGGAGGGGGAGCACCCGCCGGGCGGCCGGCAGGCTCAGCCGCCCGTGCAGGTCCACGGCGACGTCGACCTCGGTGCCGACTGCGTCACGGATGGTGGCGACGTCGTCGACCAACCGCCGAACCGCCGCCGGTGAGTCCAGGGCACGGTGCTGGACCGGGGCGGAGGTTTTGACGGCGGTGAACCCGGCCTCGACTCGCTGAGCGGCCTGTTCGGCGAGGTCGCCGGATTCAGCGTCGAGGTGTGCATACAGGCGCACCCGATCACGCACCGGGCCGCCGAGCAACCGGTGCACCGGGACGCCGTGGACCTTTCCGGCGATGTCCCAAAGGGCTTGGTCGACACCTGCGACCGCGCTGGACAACACCGGGCCGCCCCGGTAGAAACCACCCTTGGTGAGCACCTGCCAGTGCTGCTCGATCCGCAACGGATCCTGGCCGACCAGATAGTCGGCGAACTCCGCGACCGCCGCGGCCACAGTATGAGCCCGGCCCTCCAGCACCGGCTCGCCCCAGCCGATGATGCCCTCGTCGGTGCCCATGCGCAGTAAACACGTCCGTGGCGGCACCAGGAACGTCTCAAGCTTGGTGATCTTCACCCGCTACTCCTTACGGATGCTCCAGCCTCCGTCGACGACGACGTTGGCGCCGGTGACGTACGACGCTTCCGGGGAGGCGAGGAATGCGACCACCGCGGCCACCTCGTCCGGCCGGCCAACCCGGTCGAGCGCCGTGAGGCGACCGATGTCGGCCACCGAGTCGGGGCTTGCATCGCGCCACGCTTCGGTCTTGATCGGGCCGGGCAGTACAGCGTTGACCCGAACGTGAGGGCCGTACTCGACGGCCAACTCGCGGGCCAGCGCACACAGCGCCCCCTTGGACGCCGCGTAGGCCGAGTGACGAGTCGCGCGGCCGTGACGCCGCTCGATGGCGCTCGTTCTGGCGGCATCTCGCCGCCAACGCGCGCCAGGCCATGGTGGTCCAAGCGCTCTGGATGGTCGCGGCGGTGACGTTCGTGCATGCCACCCAGGTCGCTTCGACGTTGCCGGCACCGGCCGGTGCCGGTGTTCGCGTTGGCGTGGCAATGGCGGGGCTGCTGGTCGCGGCGGCGTCGATCTACGTCTTCCCCCTGATGGTCGGATACCACGTCAGCGTAGGCCGGCTGCTACGACTGTCTGCGCTGTTCGCCATCGGTCGTCCCGGCACTACCGTTCGCAGCCTGTCCGTCGTGATCGTGGCGGGTGCGCTGAGTTACCTGTTCCCGGCCGCTCCGCTGCTGCTCACAGCAGTGGTCGCGAGCAAGCTGTACGGCTGGTGTGAGCCGGCGATCACCACGGCGGTCACGCCGCGAGTGCCTGACGGCCGGCTGAGCAGGGCCGGAGCTGTGGTGTCGTGACCGCCGTCAAGGAAACCAGGGCGGCGCTGTCGGGCGGGGCTCCGCCGAGCCGGTCGGCCGGCCGGCTGCGGCGGAGGCTGGGCCGCGTCAGCAGGTCGCGGTTCTGGCAGTACCGGGCGCTGTATCTGATGCTTGCGCTCCCACTGCTCTGGTTCGCGATTTACCGGTACGCACCGATGTACGGGCTGATCGTTGCCTTCAAGGACTACAACCTGGGCCTGGGGATCCTGGGTAGCCCGTGGGCCGACCCCTGGTACAAGTACTTCACCCAGTTCTTCTCATCGGTGTACTTCGGGCAGCTGCTGACCAACACGTTCCTGATCTCGGTCTACAAGATCATCTGGGGAACGGTCCCCTCGATCCTGCTGGCCCTGCTACTCAACGAGTGCCGGCTGAACTGGCTACGCCGCTGGGTACAGACGCTCAGCTACATGCCGCACTTCCTGTCCTGGGTGATCATCTTTGGTATCACCCTCGCGTTCCTGTCGCCGAGCACCGGGCTCGTGAACCGGTGGATCGAGAACCTGGGCGGCACCCCCATCGGGTTCCTGACCTCGACCGACTGGTTCCGCACTGTGCTGGTCGGCTCCGATGCCTGGCGGGACCTGGGATGGGGGGCGATCATCTACTTGGCCGCGATGGTGGGCATCAGCCCGGCGCTGTACGAGGCGGCGCGTGTTGATGGAGCAGGCCGGCTGCGACAAATCTGGCATATCACGCTGCCCGGCATCCGCAACGTGATCATCTTGCTCTTCGTGCTCCGGCTCGGGACCATCCTCGAGGCCGGCTTCGAACACGTCTACGTCTTCTACAACGTTCAGGTCTATCCGGTAGCCGACATCATCGACACCTGGGGTGTTCCGCACCGGCTTGCAAGACCTGAACTTCTCCCTGGCTGCCGCAGTCGGAATGTTCAAGTCGATTATCGGCCTGGCCCTGATACTTGTGGCCAATCGGCTGGCCCGGCGATGGGACGGCCAGCTATGGTGACCGGGCGCGAAGATCGGGTCGTCAACGCCGGCGTAAACGCTGCGCTGGTATTCGTGGCGATCATCTCGGTCTTTCCATTGTTGTTCGTTATCTCGGCGTCGCTGACTCCGTACGGAGAGATCCTCCGTAACGGCGGCTATGTGGTGATTCCGCGCGCAATCACCGTCGACGCCTACCGGCAACTGCTTGCCGATCCTGCGATCCCGCGTGCCCTCGCCGTCACTGTGTTCATCACCGTGGTTGGAACCGTCGTCAACATGTTCCTGACCACCCTGATGGCCTACCCGCTTTCTCGCAAAGAGCTGCCGGGCCGGGCGGCGATTCTGCTCGCGGTGCTGTTCACCATGTTGTTCAACGCCGGGATCATCCCCACGTACCTGGTCGTCAAGGCCACGGGATTGCTGGACACGGTGTGGGCGATGATCATTCCCAGTGCCATCTGGGTGTTCAACGTCCTGGTCATGAAGACGTTCTTCGAGGGTCTCCCTCAGGACCTTATCGACGCGGCCCGGATCGATGGTGCCGGCGAGTTCCGCATCTTGTTGAAGATCGTACTGCCGCTGTCCGTGCCCGTAATGCTCACGCTGGGCCTGTTCTACGCCGTCGGGCACTGGAATGAGTTTCTCCAGGCGGTCCTGTATATCCGCGAGCAGGACCTCTATCCGCTGCAAGTCGTCGTGCGCAACCTGCTGGCGCGCTCGCAGTCGACCGAAAACATCGACGCCGCCCTTCCGACAGTCACCCTGCAAATGGCGGCAATTGTGGTGGCGGCTATACCAATGATCGCCGTCTATCCATTCATTCAAAAACACTTCCAAAAGGGAATCATGATCGGCTCGGTCAAGGGTTAACCGCTGCACGATCAGAATTGGAGGAAAGTCATGAGGAGTAGGTTCTACCTGGCCGGCGCGCTGGCTTGCGCGCTGGCGCTGGCGGCGACGGCAACATTCGACTACCGACCCGCTTCGCTGGAGATCGTCGCCCGAGCACGGCAGATCGACGGCGTGTGCCGACGCCACGGCGTCCCACTCAAAGCCGCTGCACTGCAGTTCCCCCTCGGCCACCCCGTCGTGACTTCGGTTCTCACCGGCGCCAGAACAGTCGCCGAGCTCCAGGAGAATGTCGCCCTGTTTCGGCAGCCAATCCCCGCCGACCTGTGGCATGAGCTCGTGGAGAGCGGCCTCCTCGCGGCTTACCATGTTCCTATCGAAGAGCCTCGACAGGGCTAGGGCGTGTCTCATAACCGTTTGAGCCAGATGGTGATGGCTCAAACGGTTATGAGACACGCCCTAGCCGAGGAAGGCCTCGCCACGCTGCTGGCCGTACTCGTCAGCTGTCCCGGCTGCGACGCGGCCACGCCAGCCGTCTATAATGCCTACCGCAACCGACAGGTGTGCCCGGAGTGCGGGCTGCCTCCACAAGCTGCCGATGCTGTGCTTGCTGCTCGCCGGCGGGCCATCGCCGCGCCTGTTGAAGCGCGACCACCGGGCTTGAGCGACCCGACGCTCAGGCGACGACGGGATAATCGGGGCGGTGGCACCGTGTCGTCGTTCCCAGCCGATCCGTTGAACATCGAGCTGACCGTGCGCAGTCGGAGCGCCGCTTGGCTGTTGATGCGGCGTCAACCGCAGGCCTGGTGGGCGAGCGCGGATGTGATCGGGCCGTGCGAGGAGTCGGTGCGACACGTCGGCGACGTGTCCATGTGGACCGTCACGCACGACAGCTGGGAATCGATCCACCCGGAGCTGGTCGATACGGTTCTTACCGCCGATGGTCAGCAGTTCGAACCAGAGCTCGACGAGTTCATCGGCCGCGGACCACGCAACGTGTTGCTGGTGGAGCGTTGGACGTGGTCGACACCCTGGCGCACGATGGCCGGCCCGCTGCTCGCGGCGACCATTGCCAGGTTCGCGTGGCAGGTCCGTCTCGCCGTGTGCCACGCGACGTCCGATGATGACGCGCGCTCCAGCCGCGACCTCCGGGCGGCGGCAGGAGCGGTCCTCGAGCAGCACGGCTGGCATCCATGGCGGGGTCTGCACATCGCGGACCCGCGTTCGGACGCAATCGCTGACACAGCGTTGGAGATCTTGGAAGCCTGGATGCCGACGCCGACACCGGACTGAACCCGATGGACCTGACAGCTTGGGTGGTGTTCGTCCGCCCGCCAGCCGAGACCCGGGGATCACGTCGTCGTCCGCGGGATCGACGATCGGACCGTGCTCGGACCGGTCCAGGTCAACGGCCCGCGCTACCACTGGATCTGGGATCGCATACTGCGATCCGCAGGCTTCGAGCGCATCAGCGAATGGCAGAGCCGTACTGGCGGCGTCACCTGCTCAGTCGCCCCAGACGGCACACGGTAGCCACGACCGGATGCCGCGATTCTGCTAACGGGCCTGCTCCGCAGGTGCCCACCTTGTGGTGGGCACCTGCCGCATCGCTCTGGCCTGCGGGTACGTGCAAGTTGCCGTACCAGGTGCCCACCAGGTGCCCACCAGGGGTGGGCACCGCACATGAGCCTGTGACCTGCGGAGTTGCAGCGAGGTGCCCACTTTTTCGATCGTGGCCACCTTTCAGGTGTACGCGCGAGTGCGCGCGCGTGGCTGCTGCGAAGTCGCCCAATGTGTTTCTGATTCCGTTTGCGACACGCCGCCGCTGAATCGGTTTCCGAAACAGCTTTGGCGATAAGTTGCGCGACATGGCCAGACCGAAGAAGGGTGATCGCGTGCCGGCGCTCGTGCGTCTGCCGCCGGACCATCTTGCGAGGTACGACGCCGAGGTCGAAGCGGGAGGCTACAAGAGCCGCAGCGACTACCTCGCCGTGGTGCTGGCACAGCACCACGGCCTGCCGATGCCATCGTGGCTCGTCGAGGAGCAGAAGAAGACAGACGACCACGACGCTGCCTCTCGACCTGCGCTGTTCGACCGCGAGGCCGTCGAGCCCAGTGTGACCCGCATGCGTCGGCGGGACTCCAAGGGTGCCGACGCGGTCCACGCAGAGTGGGATGCAGCAAGATCGGCTTAAGACATGACGAAACCCCCGGGTACCGCCGGCCAGCGAATGTCCCGAGGGCTACGTCTTCTCGAACGAGCGACCTAGGAGGCGCGCTCTGATGTTGACCAGCATAACCGCACTTCCGGCCACATCCGTGGCATCTGCGGGCCTACGGCGCGTCTCAGCGCCGGGGCCGGACGGGCGCGGCGCGCCGATCTCGCGCACGCTCGATGGCCAGCTCGCGGGTCGCTCTTGGTGCTGTAGCGGCGCGCGATTCAACGCCAGTGGGACTGACACGCGTTCGGGGCGGGCGCTGCCATCGCCGCAGGCCCAGGACTCTGTACCGCCCGTAGGCGTCGTCGCGTGGCGGACCCAGACGACTGTGAGGGAGGCCTCGGAGACCACCTGAAATAGCACGAGGGGCCTCGTCTGCTTGCCGGCACCGAGACCCCTCGAACACGCAAGGCGCGACATCCATGACCCGTGGACTGTGAGGCGAGTTGGCGCTCGGCTCACCGGGTTGGTGTTGCCTGCATGCACTCTTTCTGCGATTTGGAGGATACCCCGTGTCGGGCGCTGGTCACCAGCACGCGCAGCCGCGTCGTCGGTCTGTGCGTGAGCGCAGCTGCTCGATGGTGCCCGCAGCGAACGCGACCGGTTTGTCCCAGAACCCTCAGCGCTGGATCCTGACCCTCGAACTTCCTTCCTCCTTCGGTGTCACAACAGACGCCCCTCACGCACCACATCAACGTGACGAGGGCGCCATGCGACAGCCGCAGCGGCGTTTGCCCTCGGGCTGGCGCGACGGTGGGAGGGGTTGCTGGTGACGGTCCTGGGGAGCCAGAAGCGCAACTCGCTCGACGTCCTCCGCGATGCGCTCGACCGTGCCGGCCACCGCTACCAGACGCGTGGGAACCACATCCAGGCGACGTGCCCGATTCACTCTGACCTCAGGGCCAGCCTGTCGATCGACTACAAACCGGCCGACGGCAAGACACTGATGTACTGCCACGCCGGGTGCACCACGGTCGACATCGTCGAAGCCCTCGGCATGACCTGGGAAGACGTCTTCGACGAGCCGCTGCCGCCGCGCGGCCAACGAGCGCGGCGACCGAAGTCCACGCGCCCCCCGAAACGCCCCGCCAACCGCCGCGGCCGGCTGCCGGCCCGGCTCGTCAAGGACCAGCCGGATCTCCAGGTCCTCAGCGACTGGGCCATCACGGCGACCTACGACTACACCGACATTGACGGCCAGCTGGTGTCGCAGGCTGTGCGGGAGGAGCGCATGGTCGTGAACCGCCAGACGGGGGAAACCCTTCGCGAGAAGCAGTTCTGGCAGCGTTTCCCAGACCCCGGTGAGCCGGGCAAATGGATGACGAAGGCGCCGGACGGCTTCAGCCCGGTGCTGTGGCACCTGGCCGACGTTGCCGCAGCAGTGAGCTACGGAGAACCGGTCGGGCTGTGCGAGGGAGAGAAGGACGCCAAGAACGCCCAGCATCGGACGGGACTGGTCACGACCACGAACCCCGGCGGCGCCTCGAACCTCAAGGCCCACCAGCTTGCCGTCTTTGCCGGCGCGCACGTCCTCGTCTTCATTGACCGGGACTTGGCCGGATACCGGCGAGGAATCCAGGCACACAAGCTGCTCACCGAGGTCGGCGCGCAGTCGATTCGTCTGCTCCTGCCAGCTGTGCTCGGCGACCACCAGGACCTCACCGATCACCTGGACGAGGGCCTCGGACTCGACGACGTCGTCGAGGTCACACATCATGAGCTGGCCGCGATGGCGCTCGTTGCTGAGGCGGAGGTGGAGGCCGGCAAGGCCGACAAGGACCTAGAGGAGATCCGGGCTCGGCTGCAACGAGCCAGCCAGGCCCAGCAGCGACAGGCCACCAAGACGGCCGAGACCGAGCAACGGATGGCCGAACGGTGGGCTGCCGAGGTCGGAACCCACCTGCTGAAGGTCACCGCTGCAGCCAAAGGGCTCATTGATCTGCCGACCGGTCCCGGGACGATGGAACGGCTGCGCATGCAGCGTTCCGTCAAGCTCGCCCAGCGCATCGCTGGGGAGGCGTTCACGGAGTCCGGAGCCCGGCCAGACGACGATGTCGACGAGGCGATGACTGAGACGCTCGACCTCTTCCCGCGCACCGAAGGCGCCGAGGACTCGGGTGGCCCCGCCGCCGGCGGCGCTGGCGCTGGTGGCGGCCGCGGTGGGGGAAAGACGGTCAAGGGTCCCTGGCCGGGAAGCGGTGGCGACGACGATCCCGTGATCTTCGGGCCACAGTACGAGGTCCTCGACGGCGAGATCATCAGGGTCACCGACAAGGGCCTCAAGCGCGTCCTGAACCTGGTCGTCACCATCGAGCGCGGCGAGATCCGCGAGGCCAACCTTGCCGCGGAGGATCACCTCTCCGATGAGGCGAAGGCCCGGCGGGTGCAGCCACTGCCCACCATCAGCCACTACGTCGTCGGTTACGACGACCCCGCCACCGGTGAGCGGTGCCGCTATCGCGTGCCGGCCCGCGAGTTCCGCAGCGGTGACTGGCTTGACGACCTGCCGATCGCAGGGTTGCTCTACGACTCGTCCAAGTCCGGCCGCTCCTCGGTCTACGACGCCATCCGCGCCATCAGCCCCGTGTATCCAGTCACCACGGTCTACGCCGCCACCGGATGGCGGCAGCATGGCGACGAGTGGGCGTTCATCCACGCCGGCGGCAAGCTCACATCCTCGGGCAACGTCGAGGTACCGACGAGCTTCGTCGGCCCGCTGGCCCGTTACGAGCTCGTCGACCCTATCGATCGTGCTGAGGATCTGCGCCAGCTGTGGGAGATAGCCGGGCTGGACATGCTCAACCGGCTCGGCGCACCGATCGCCGTCCCACTGGTCGGCGCCGCCTATCGTGCGGTCGTTCAGCCGATGGAGTCCAGTCTCGGCCTGTTCGGCGTGCCGGGCACGTACAAGACCGCCTTGGCCACGCTCGTGCAGCACCACTACGGGACGCGGTGGGAGCGCACGACGCCGCTGCTGTCGATGACCGGGAACGGAGCCTCCATCAACGGCGCGAGGAACGTCCTCGCCAGCTGCCGCGACGTGCTGTCCGTCCTCGACGACGTCGCCCCCGACGGGGGCTACAGCGACGCGCAAAAGCGGCTGTCCGTGATCAACCGGATGTTCTTCAACCGCGAAGAGAAGCTGACCGAGAACCGTGAGAAGGAGCTGCGATACTCCGCCCCCCCGGGCGGGTCGGCCATGATCACCAGCGAGGTCCGCGGCTTCACCGCTTCCGGAGATCAGCGGTGGTTCGTCGTCGAACTCAACCCCGGCGACGTCCAGCTCGAGGACATCCTGGCCCTGGACCGAGCCGAGGCGCGGTTCGCCCGCAACGCGCTGCTGAGCAGCTTCGTCGCCTGGCTGTGCCCGAACCTGACGATGCGGCGGGAGCAACTCAGGGAGCACTCCGGCCGGTACGCAGCGGCGATCCGGGCTGCTGGACAGGGTGACCGAGTGGCGGCCGCCGGCGGTGAGCTCGTCGCGGGCTGGTGGCTGCTCACTGAGTTCCTGCTCGACAACGGCGTGATCAATGCCGATGAGCGGACCCAGCTGATGGGCCGGGTCGTGTCCGGCATCACCGCCGCGGCGATCCGGCAGACCGACCCCGACAGTCCCACCACGACCGGGGGGCGGGTCCGGCGTGCGCTGGCCGAGGCGCTCCAGTCGGGCCTGATCCATGTCACTGCCACCGACGGCGCCGAGCCACCAGAGCCGGATGCGCTCCGCCTCGGGTGGCGGCGCAACCGCATCGGCACCAGCCACGAGACGGGGGAGGCGTTCTACCGGCTCGAGGCACGCGGCAAGCCGGCCGGCGCCGTCCGTTTCACCAGCGACGGCGCCCGGCTCTACCTGCGGCCCGCTTCCGCTGTGGCCGCCATCCGCGACATCACCAGCGCCGCCGGGGCGGAGATGCCGCTGACCGAGCATGTCGCAGCCGTCGCGCTTGACGAGCTCGGGATCCTGACTACCGCAGAGGAGCAGGGTAAGCGGCGCCGCACCGTGCGCCGCTCGGTCCCGGGTGGCCTGGCACGGGTGTGGGACATCGATCTGGACGGGCTGTTCCGCGACGTCGACGACGACCACGGCGGTGCGCAGCCGGCGCCGTGGGCCCCGCCCACAGCGCCGCCCAGTGGCGGCAACGAGGGCGGCGGGGAAGACCTCCACGACCAGGGCGGGCCGGCCGACTCTGTCGGCCCCACGCTGGACGATCATCCTGACGCGTCCACCGCCGACGACTCCGTCGGTCCCCAGGAGGGCGCGGCCACGTCTTCGGAGGAGGGTGCCGTGCCTGCCTGGCGTTACGGCGAGCACACCACGCTCAGCCCTGCACAGCCATGCCGCGCCTGCGGTGAGCCCGCGTCGGTCGCCGTCGACGGAGTTCCGGTGCACATCGGTGGTGACTGCCTCGACGTCCTGGACCAGCTGGTCGCGCGGGCCGCGGCAACAGGTGCCGACGCGGCCGCAGACGAGGCTCAGGGCGTCCTCGGCGCCGACACGAGCCCTGCCTCGACGCCGGCCGCGCAGGAGGCCTCTCCGGGCGTTGAGAGCGGCTCCGCGGCCGTCGAGCCGACACAGGAGCCCGAGGCCCAGCGGGATGCCTTTGCGGCATCTCAGACCCCGCGGTCGGCGCGTGTGTCGCCCGACCAGCAGGTGGTTGCTGTCGTCGTCGACGTCGACGGCGTACACCACCCGGGCGGCCGCATCACCCCGCTTCCCGAGCAGCTCGTCCACGGTGGCCAGCTCGCGCAGCTAGGCCACGACCTCGGACTGGTGTGGTTCAACGGCCGGGCCCGCGAGTATGTCCAGGTGGCTGTCACCGAAGCCGCCTGCCGGGCCATGGGCGTGCCGATCCTCACCGAACTGCCGGACGATCTCGACGAGCGCGACAAGGTGCTGACGAAGGAGAGCGCCGCTCTGCCCTTCATCACCGCGGCGGCGGCCGACGGCTGGGAGCCGTTCCCCGGTCACCTAGCCGGCTGGTCGACCTGGCGGCACACCAGCGGACTCGCCGCGCGGATCATCCTGATCCCGTACCTGGACGACAACCCGAAGATGATCCTGAAGGACCAGCCCGACGCCACCACCATCGCGAAGCGTCTCGACCTGTTCGCCCGGCGCGTCGGGATCCCCTACCGGATCTCCGCCGGCGTCACCGGGCAGGACCTCATGCAGACGATCAAGCCCCGCTCCGGGACCGGACGCGCTGGCCGCATCGAGGCGATCGACACCTACGTCGAGCCGTGCCCACCGGCCGTCAAGCCGGGTGTGGAGCCAGAGATGGTGTGGACCCGCAACCTGCAGCCGAGCGAATTCGAGAAGAAGTACCTGCACGTGTACGACCGCAACGCCCACTACGTGGCCGCCGCCGGCGCCACCCTGCTGGGCGGCGCCATCCCAGCCGAGCACTACCCGAACGGCGCCGACTTCGATCAGCGCCGGCCGGGGTTCTGGCGGATCGTGACGCCGGAGTGGGACGACCCGTTCCAGCCCGACCCGTTCCCGCCCGACTTCATCACCGGGCAGCGGCGCGAGACCTCCTGGGTCGCCACCCCCACGCTGTGGTGGCTGACCAACCCCAACCTGGACTTCGGGCGCGGCATGGACATCGAGATCCTCGAGGCCTACCTCTGGCCGGCGCTACCGACCAGGGGCGGCCCGCGCGACACCTCCACGGCCCGGACCAGCCGGTACCTGGAGGGCTGGACGGCGCATCTTCGCGAAGCGCTCAAGGCGCTCAAGAACGACGGCAGCCGCGACGCCGAGATGGTGCTGCCCGACGTGAAACTGACCGGCGTCGCCCCGATCGGTAAGTTCGCCGCGGACCGGCAAGCCGAGCGGCAGTCACCGCTGTACCGGCCGGACTGGCGTCACCAGGTCATCGCGCAGGCCAAGAGCAACATGCGGTGGATGATCGACAAGATCGGCACTCGCACCGGCCAGTGGCCGATCGCGATCTACTTCGACGCGCTCTACTACGTGTCCGACGACCCGAACCCGATCACTGCGTGGCCCGGCAACCACCTCGAGGCCGGCAAGCCGATCGAGCCGCTGGACGCGGTCAAGCTCGGCAAGCCCAAGCCGCAGTACTCCGCGGAGCTCACGCCGCAGGTGAAACGGCTGCTGAGTCGGCGACCGTACCCGACGGCGTTGAAGAAGCTCGCCGAGTCTGGCCTGCTGATCGACACGGCCGACTGGATGGCCAGCCTCGGCACCGCCGACGGGGAGCGAGGGTGACCAGAGTGGCCGACCTGCTACGCGCGGTCAGCGTCGACCTGGAGAACCTCCTGGAGCTCGTCGAGCAGACCCCGGCAGACGACTGGGACGAGCACGAGCTCCAGGAGATCCTTGGCAGGGCGGCCCGAGAGACACGCGCCATCGCCGGCACTCTCGACCAGATGCCCGCTCCGCCCGATCCGACAGCCGTCTACGCGGCCTTCGACGAGGTGATCTGGCACGCGACGGCGCTGCGCGGGCGCCGCCTGGACGACGAGCACGACCGGCGGATCGTGCTGCGCGAACTCGTCGACGTCGTCGTCGGAGGGAGGACATCGTGAAGCAGCGAGAGCGCCGGCGGGCCGAGCGGCTGATCTGGCGCGTCATGAGCGGCCGGGACAAGCCACCGTCGATCACCGATCCGCGCGAGGCCGTCGTGTGGGTATACGGGCGGAACCGGACCGGGAACCCTGACATCGCCGCTGCGGCCGCAGATCTGGGCGTCTCGGAGTCCACGATGCGGCGCTGGACGCACCCGGATCCGGAGCGCCGCGCCACGCCGACGGGTGAGAACGCGAGGAAGCTGCGCCGGATGGCCACCAGGGCGACGCGGCGCCGCAACGCCAGCGCCCAGACCCGGCGGTCACGCAAGTCCGAACGGATGCGCACGCGCGGTGCCACTCTCTTCTTCGCGGGGATCATGACAATCTCCAATGAGAAGCCGCGGGACCGGAAGACCAAGAGGATGCAGCTGCCGCCCGAGGCGGCCGCGATGCTGAACGAGGCCTGGGAATCCGGCGACCCGACGAGGTTCGAGGAGACCCTCGAAGGGCTGATCGATATCTTCTACTTCGAGGGTGGCGTCGCCGGCGGCGCCTTCATCCAGTCGATCTCGGAACTCGAGTTCGAGCCCCGATGACCAGTATCGAGAGAGGCGACGACGTTGATCCAGATGGCTAGCAAACCGTGCGTCACCCTCACCTGTGACGATTGCGGCGACGAATGCTGGGAAGACGGCGCGCCGCACTTCGACTCTGTCGAGCAGGCCCGACGCTACGTGGGAGACGGCTGGCTGTTCACCGACGCTGAGCAGGTCTGCCCAGAATGTTGTGCGAGGCGTGTGTGTGCCGCCGAAGGTCACCAGTGGGGGCGAGTGGCGGTCCAGTTCGCGCGATCCGCTGGCCGTCTACCGGTTCTGTCAGCGTGACCTCTGTACGGCCGGCGACTACACGGTGGCTGCCCCGTGAGCCTCGTCGCCACCGTCGGCGACACCGCTAGTCCTCGATCATCTCCGCGACGTAGATCAGGTCGACAGTCGGGCCTGACTGCCGCCACACCTCAGTACCGCCCTTCTGAAGGCGGGATGGGTGCAGCTCGCGACGCCACAGGTCGACCAGCTCGAGCACGTCCAGCTTCACCAGGACCGCGGCATGCCGGTTCTCGACGGTGACCTCGTCGACGATCACGCCGCCTCGTCGACGGAGCTGGCGCGCGGTATCTGGCCACACCCTCTGGGCGGACAGCCCGACACGAAACACCCGCAGCCGGGGGAGATGCTCGATGTAGACGACGTGTGGCTCCAGCCACCCCTGCTTGCGCCACATCACCTTGTTGTCGGTGGTGCGACTCCAGCGCGCCTCGTACAGGCCCTCCCGGGCGTGCCTGCGCTGCATGATCTCGCGGGCTCGCGTAGCCGGCGACGCGCCGTCTGACCAGAATGTGGCGCACGCCCGGCGCTTGCAGCGGGTTCGATCCTCGGTGCGGCCTACGGGCACCGCGAGATCGAGCAAGATGACCAGCTTGCCTGAGCAGAGCGCCCGCTCGCCGATCACGGCGTGCCAGCGTCCCGTCGTCGACGGGGCTGCGTACACAAGGTCGAGAGCCACAGCATTTAACCCTTCACGAAGGTTGCCGGGCCCCGGCGGCCGGACCCCGCACGTTAGGGCCCGACCGCCGGCAGTCGGCTGGGATCAGGCTGCCAGCTCGGCGCCGACCGATTCGGCGAGCGACACGACCGTCACCGAGCGGTCCTCGACCGTGGTGACGTCCAGCTCGCGACCACGAACTGTCACCCGCGTGATGTAGGTCCCGCGGGCCGGCCACGTCAAGCAGTGGTCCGCACACACCGTAGCGACATCGTTGATGACAGGGATGATGGTGTCGTCGCCGGCGCCGTCGGCCGCGGCCTTGAACCACTCGAACAGGCCCGGTCCGTACTCCAGCCGACGCGGGCGCAGCACCGACTCCTCGACGTCTCCGCCTGCGGCGTCCGGGTGGGTGAGGACAGTCGCCATGAGAGATTCCCTCCAACTCAAGTTTACGTAAACCTACGCAACTCAGATTTACGTAAACCATTGTAACGCATAAACACATGCCAGCGCTAGCACGGACCCCGCTTTAGCGGGGTTCAACTGCGGCAATGCGAGCCGCGTAGCGGCGAGCTAACGCTCTGCCGG
>NZ_QUAL01000422.1 GCF_003579925.1 Jiangella rhizosphaerae
GGCGGCTGGCCGGGCTGCCGGCCGCTCAGCTCACGGCGCCGGCCGGCGAGTCCGCGGCGAGCGCCGTCGAGGCCGGCGAGCGCGTCCTGGAGACCGGCGACCCGCTGGACGCCGTCGGCGCGACCGTGCTGGCCGCCGTCGCCGTCCGCGAGATCGAGCGGGCCGGCTCACCGAAGCGGCCGCCGTACCGCCCGTGCTTCATCGACCCGCTGCACGGCGAGGCGCGCGACACCGTCCGGCTCGACGGGTCGTCGATCGACGCGCCGGTGTGCCGCGACTGCGCCCGGGTGCAGGGCCCGTTCCTCGCCGTCAAGCGCCGGTGGCGCGGCTGGACGCCGTATCCCGAGACGTCCACCGTCTGGGCGCGGACCGGCTTCGGCGCGCTGGTCGGCGATCTTCCGGCGCAGGTCCTCGACGATCGGAGTGCACGACGGTGAGGCGCTGGATCGTGGGCATGCTGATCACGCTGGTCGTCGCGGTCGCCGGCGGCGCCCTCGCGTGGCGGCTCGCGTCCCCTGCCGTCATGCCCGAGCCGCCCGTGACGGAGCGGGCCCGGGCCGCGGCGGCGGTGCTCGCCGACGCGCACGTCTACGTCGATCCCAGCGTCGACGGCGTGTTCACCGACCAGGAGCTGGCCCGGCTGGAGGACGCGGCGGCCGCGTCGGACCCGCAGGTCTTCGTGGTCGTGTGGCCCGACAGCGACCAGGCCGGGTACGGCTTCAGCCGCGACGTGCTGCGGCAGATCGGCGCCGAGACCGGCCGGCCCGGCGTCTACCTCGAAGTGAGCCCGGGCGAGGACGTCGACAGCCTCGACGTCGGCATCGAGGGCGAGTACTTCTCCGTCTTCGGAGCCGTGGACGGCGCGTGGTCCAGCGCGGCGGAGACCGCCCGGCTGCTGGACGAGATCGCGGAGAACGACGGGCGGGAGTACACCCTGGGCGAGGACACAGGCAGCGACTACTGGGGCGGCACCGGCGGGACCATCACGGCCGGCCTGCTCATCGGCGGCTTCAGCGGCATCTGTGCCGGGGTGCTGGGACTGATCGGCTGGGCACTGGTACGACGGCGGAGGGCGGCGGCGTGAGCGGCGACGAGGTCACCTACGAGCCGGACCCGGCCGCGATCGCGGCCGATCTGGCCGACGACGGCGTGCACGTCGACCCGGCGGTCGCCGAGTGGATCACGCCGGAGCAGTTGTCCGCCGTGACGTCCCTGGTCGACGGCGCCGATCCCACGGTGTTCGTGCTGGCCGTGCCACTGAACTACGACTCCGACCTGTCCGCGAACCAGCTGGTCACGCTGGTGCACCGCGAGCTGCAGCGCGACGGCGTCTACTTCGTCGGACGGCAGTCCGGCGCGGACCGGTGGCAGGTCGACGCGACGAGCTACAACACGTCCACCGACAACGAGGACGCTCTGGCCACCTACGTCGCGCGCGACCGGTTCCCCAGCGACCTCGGTGAGCAGCTACGCGAGACGGTCGACGTCTTCACCAGCGGTGAGGCGCGAACGGAGTACGAGGAGCAGTTCCCGGAACGGCAGGAGACCGTGACGAGCACCGGTGACGGATCGTCGCAGGTCCTGGGGATGGACCCGCCGGTCGCGATCGGCGTCGGCGTCGCGCTGGCCGTCGTCGTCGCCGTGGTGGTGCTGCGGCGCCGCCGTCCGCGCGGCGAGGTCGTGCTCAAGCGGCGGGCGCTGCAGCGGATCTCGTCGGCGCAGACCCGCGAGTGGCGCCGCCGCGCCGAGACCGAGACCGCGGCGCTGGGCGAGCGGATCCGCGAACTGGAGATCGAGCACGGCGACGACGGCGCGACCTGGGCCGCCGCACTCGACCACTACCAGGCGGCGACGGCGATCCTGGACCGCTCCGACGACGCCGCCGACGCGATCGGCGCGCTGGTGCTGGCCCGCCGCGGCGACGACGCGCTGAGCCACGCGGCCGACGGCCGGTCGTGGACTCCCACGGCGGCCTGCTTCTTCAACCCGCTGCACGGCCCGGCGACGACGAAGGCGCCGTGGCGGACCCCGGCCGGCACCCGCGACGTACCCTGCTGCGGGGCGTGCCGGCGCGACATCGGCAAGCGGCGCGAACCGGAGATCCTCGACCTGCCGACCGGCGACACCGTCGTCCACTACATGGACGCCGGCGTCGAGCCCTGGGCGTCGACCGGCTTCGGCGCCCTCGCCCCTGACCTCCTGGACCGGCTGGGCGAGCGGCCGTGAGGACCTACGACGAGGCCGACATCAAGGCACGGCTGAGCCGACTCGACCGGGCTGGCAGGACGGCGTTCGCGGCCGCCTGCGCGGAGCGGATGTGGCCCCTCTTCACCCGCTGCGTCGAGGCGACCGGCATGGGCGACGTCACGGCGTTGCGGACGGTGCTCGACGACCTATGGAGAGCGGCCGGCGGTGAGGACGTCGGCGACCTGTCCCTCGCGCAGGCCACGGCCGAGCAGATGATCCCGATCGACGACGGTGCGTGGACCCTCGAGGTGGGCTACGGACAGTACGCCACTGCGGCCGTGGCCTACGCCGTCCGTGCCTGGCTGACCGACGATCCACAGGAAGCCACCTGGGCGGCTCGGCAGATCCATGAGGCCGCGGACCACGCCGCGCTGTGCGCGCGTCCGGACCTTCAGCTCAACGTGCCCGGGACCGAACGACTCCTGCTCGAGAGCCCGATGGTGCAGACCGCACTCGCCGGGCTGGCCACCGACCTCGCGACAGTAGAGTCTCCGTCAGCCGCGGGTCAGGACGACCTGCGCACCCGCGCTCGCGACGAGGGCGAGGCCTGGGCGGCCACGCTGCCCGGCACCGACCGCTGACGGCGAAGGCGCCTCGCCTAAGTCGTCGTCAGGGTGAGCTCGAAGGTGTACATCGACGCCCGGTAGAGGTGCGAGCCGTACTCGACGGCGCGGCCGGTCTCGTCGTAGGCGACGCGGGTCATGGTGAGCAGCGGCGCGCCGGGGTGCTCGGCGAGCAGCCGGGCCTCCGCCGCCCGCGCGGCGCGCCCGCCGATGGTCTGGGTGGCGATCTTCAGGTTGATGCCGGCCGCGCGGATCAGCGCGTACAGGCCGGTCCGCTCCAGCGCGCCGGCGTCGAGCCGGACGAGGGCGGCGGGGACGTAGTTGCTCATGATCGACAGCGGCTCGTCGCCGGTGAACCGCAGCCGCCGGACGGCGTAGACGCGCTCGCCGCCGGACAGACCGAGCGCCTCGGCCACCACCTCGCTGGGCTCCTGCAGCTCGAAGGAGAGGATCTGGGTGCGCGGCTGCTTGCCGGCCGCCGTGAGGTCGTCGTAGAGGCTGGACAGCTCGACCGGGCGGCGCACCTTGGGCTGCACCACCTGGGTGCCGACGCCGCGCTTGCGCACCAGCAGGCCGCGGTCGACCAGGTACTCGATGGCGCGGCGCATGGTCGGCCGCGACAGGCCGAGCTGGTCGGCGAGCTGGATCTCGTTGTCCAGCCGGGTGCCGGGCGGATACGCGCCGGACTCGATCAGCTGCTCCAGGTGCTGGGCCACCTGGAAGTACAGCGGCACCGGGCTGGCGCGATCGACCACGAGCTCCGGGATCCCCTCGGCCACGCCGGACTCCCTTCACCTGGCGAATGAGTACGTCAGTATGTTAGGACATTTGCCGAGCAGCCCGCGTGACACGGCATCCGATGTTCCAGTGAGGTCACAGCGCACAGAAGGTCTAGACCTCGCCCTAAAAGTCATGACAATCTGACAGCCGGACATCGAGGTTCGGCTGCTCTGGAGGATCGATGAGGATCAACACCGGGTTCGGCGGCACGGCCGGCCTGATCGCGGCGGCGCTCGTCCTTGCGGCGTGCGGAAGCGACGACGACGGCGGATCCGCGGGCGGCGACCCCTCGCAGAACGCCGAGGCGACCGAGGTCACGCTCACCATCACGGACAACGCCATCGCCGGAGGCAAGAACTCCGAGGGTGCGGCGTGGATCACCGACTACGTCATCCCCGAGTTCACGGCCATGCAGGAGGCGAAGGGCGTCGACGTCACGATCGAGTTCGAGGAGAACGGCGTCGACGACGAGGACTACAAGACCAAGATCGCCCTCGACCTGCAGTCGGGTGGCGGCGGCGACATCATCAGCATCGACGGCATCTGGACCGGCGAGTTCGCCGAGGCCGGCTACATCGCGCCGCTCAGCGACGTCGTCGGCGACGCCGTCGACGACTGGGACGGCTGGGAGCAGATCCCCGAGGCCGTCCAGCAGGCCATGACGTTCGACGACGAGGCCTACGGCATCCCCGTCGGCACCGACGGCCGGGTCATCTACTTCAACAAGGAGCTGTTCGCGCAGGCCGGGCTGCCGCAGGATTGGCAGCCGACCAGCTGGGACGAGATCCTCGAGGCGGCCCGTGCGCTGAAGCAGATCGAGGGCGTCACGCCGCTGCAGATCAACGCCGGCGTCCCGATGGGCGAGGCGACGACGATGCAGGGCTTCCTGCCGCTGCTGGCCGGCACCGGCGAGCAGATCTGGGCCGACGACACCTGGACCGGCGCCACCGAGGGCGTCACCCAGGTGCTGGACTTCTACAGCCAGGTGTACGGCGAGGAGCAGCTCGGCGACCCCCTGCTGCAGCAGGAGGCCCAGGGCCGCGACACGTCGTTCCAGCTGTTCGCGTCCGGTCAGCTGGGCATGCTGATCGAGGGCGACTACCTGTGGCGCTCGGTCATCAACCCCGACGGCGGCATCGCCCCGATGGCCAACCGCGACGAGGTCGTCGGCTGGGCGAAGATTCCGGCCCGCGAGCCCGGCGCCGGCCTGAACGGGCAGGACTTCGTCAGCATGTCCGGCGGCACGGGCCGCGTCATCAACCCGAACACCGAGTTCCCGCAGCAGGCGTGGGAGCTGCTGACGTTCATGAACTCGCCGGAGGCGTTCGAGGCGCTGATCGCCGGCGGCGGTGCGCGCATCACCCCGCGCGACGACGTCAACGCCGAGGCCCTGGCCGGCGACCCGCTGATGAGCTTCATCGCCGAGGAGGTCCTGCCGATCACCGCCTACCGGCCCGCGCTGGCCATCTACCCGCAGGTGTCGGTGGCGCTGCAGGAGGCGACCGCGGCGGTGGCGTCGGGCACGTCGGCCGAGGACGCGGCGGCGGCGTACCAGAGCGAACTGGAGGGCATCGTCGGTGACGACGGTTCCATCGCCGACTGACGTCGACCCGGCGGGCGCTGCCGCTGACGGCGGCGCCCGCCGGGCCCGTGTCGACGACGGCGACGCCGCCGGGCTCGGGCGCTGGCGGGCGACCGGGTTCGTCGCGCCGGCGATGCTGGTCATCGCCGTCTTCCTGGTCTTCCCCGCGGTCTGGACGCTCTACCTCGGGCTGACCAACTGGCGCCTGACCGGCTTGGCAGCGGCCGAGCCGGAGTTCGTCGGCACCGAGAACTACACCGACGCGCTGAGCGACCCGGCGTTCCGCAACTCGCTGGTGCTGACGCTGGCGTTCGTGTTCTTCTCCGCGATCATCGGGCAGTCGGTGCTCGGGTTCGCGCTGGCCTGGACGGCGCGCAGGTTGCGGCCCGCGGTGCGGTCGGTGCTGGAGACCGTGGTGCTGCTGGCGTGGATCATCCCCGCGTCGGTGGTGGCGTTCCTGTGGCTGGCGCTGCTGGACCGCCGGGAGGGCACGCTGAACGCGCTGCTGGGCAGCGACGGCACCGCCTGGCTGCTCGAGTACCCGATGCAGTCGATCATCGTCTTCAACATCTGGAACGGCACGGCGTTCTCGATGCTGCTGTTCAGCTCGGCGCTGGCGTCGGTGCCGCCGTCGCAGTTCGAGACGGCCCGGATGGCCGGCGCCGGCACGTTCGCCACCCTGCGCGACGTCGTGCTGCCGAACATCCGCGGCCACATCCTCACCAATACGCTGCTGATCACGTTGTGGACGTTCAACGTGTTCGCGCCGTACCTGATCACCGCCGGCGGCCCGCAGGGACGCACCGAGATCCTCGGCATCTACATCTACCGGGTCGCGCTGCGTGACGGCGCGCTCGGCCAGGGTGCGGCGCTCTCGCTGATCATGATCATCATCAACCTGATCGTGGCGTCGGTGTACCTGCGACTGCTGAGGGAGCGCCGGTCATGACCGTCCGTCAGTCGTTGGGCGTCATCGGCCGGTACGTCTTCGCCGGCTTCGTGTTCGTGTTCTTCGCGCTGCCACTGCTGTGGCTGCTGACGGCGCCGTTCGACGCCGCGCCGTCTGTGCAGGTGTCGCTGCCGGACTTCACGCTGCAGAACTTCCGCACGCTGTGGGACAACCCGTACGCGATGCGGTCGCTCGGCAACTCGGTGCTGATCGCGGCGGGGACGATGGCGATCACGCTGGTGCTGGCCGCGCTGGCGTCGTACGCGCTGTCCCGGGTCCGCATCCCCGGCCGCGACACGCTGCTCTACCTGCTGCTCCTGCTGTCGTCGATCGTGACCGGGACCGCGGCCATGGTGCCGACGTTCCTGCTGATGACGGAGCTGGGGCTGATCGACCGGCAGCTCGGCGTCGTGCTGGTGCTGACCGGCGGGCTGCTGCCGACGGCGATCTTCATCCTCAAGGACTTCATGGACTCCACGCCACGGTCCTACGAGGAGTCGGCGCGGGTGTTCGGGGCGTCGTCGCTGCAGATCCTGCGGCACGTCGTCGTCCCGATCGCCCGGCCGGGGCTGGCCACCATCGCCGTCTGGGCCGTGGTGCAGGTGTGGGGCAACTTCCTCGTCCCGTTCATCCTGCTCCGCTCCCCCGACCGGCAGCCGGCCGCCGTCGTCATGTTCACCTTCTACACCGAGGGCGGGCAGCCCAACCTCGCCCTGATCTCCACGTTCTCCCTGCTCTTCTCCATACCGGTGGTGGTCATGTACCTGTTCGTGAACCGCCGCTACGGCTTCCGCTTCCACGGAGGGATCAAGCGCTGATGGCGGCGATCACCACCCACCAACTGGTCAAGGAGTACCCGGGCGGCGTCCGGGCCGTCGACGGGCTCGACCTCACCATCGAGGACGGCGAGTTCTTCGCGCTGCTCGGCCCGTCCGGCTGCGGCAAGACGACGCTGCTGCGCACGATCGCCGGCCTGGAGACGGCGACGGACGGACGGCTGTCGATCGGGTCGCGCGACGTGACGACGCTGCCGCCCGGCGAGCGGCGCGTCGCGATGGTGTTCCAGGACTACGCGCTGTTCCCGCACATGACCGTCGCCGACAACATCGCGTACCCGCTGAAGATCCAGAAGGTGGATCGTGCCTCGCGGCTGGCCACAGCCGAGGAGGTGGCGGGCGGGCTGTCGCTGGCCGGGCTGACGGCGCGGCGGCCCGGCCAGCTCTCCGGCGGGCAGCAGCAGCGCGTCGCCCTGGCGCGGGCCGTCGCCAGCAAGCCCGACGTGTTCCTGTTCGACGAGCCGCTGTCCAACCTCGACGCGCGGTTGCGGCTGGAGGCGCGGACGTTCCTCAAGCGGCTGCAGCGCGACCTCGGCGTCACGACGGTGTTCGTCACGCACGACCAGGCGGAGGCGCTGGCGCTGGCCGACCGGATCGCGATCATGCGATCGGGCCGGATCCAGCAGGTCGGCTCGCCGCGCGACGTCTTCCGCCGTCCGGCCAACACGTTCGTGGCCGGGTTCGTCGGGTCGACGCCGATGAACCTGCACCCGGGGGTCGTGGAAGGAGGGCGGGTCTCGGTGGCGGGGGCGTCGCTGCCACTGCCGCCGGGGCTGTCCGTCGGTGACGGCGCGTCGGTGATCTGGGGCGGACGGCCGGAGTACCTGCGCTGGTCCTCCTCGGCCGTGGACGGCGCGATCGCCGGCACCGTCACCGTCGTCGAGAATCTCGGCGCATCGGTGCTGGTCACCGTCGAGGCCGCCGACGGCGTGCTGGTGCAGGTCGTGGTCGACGAGGACGACGAGCCGGCGCCGGGCACGGCCGGCTTCGTCGCCGTCCGGCCGGAGCGGACGCTGCTGTTCGACGCCGAGAGCGAGGAACTGCTGGAGCCGGTGGCGGCCGCGGCATGACGGTCGTGGTCTCGCGGCGGCTGTTCCCGGCCGACCGCGCGGCGTCGCCGTACCTGGACGTGCCCTTCGAGGTGCCGGAGGGGACGTCGTCGGTGCACGTGTCCCTGTCGTATGCGGGCGAGGGCGCGGTGATCGACCTCGGGTGCGCCGGCCCGGCGGGCTGGCGCGGCTGGTCCGGCGGGGCACGGCGGCGGTTCACGGTGACGGCGTCGGCGGCGACGCCGGGGTATGTCGCCGGCCCGCTGGAGCCGGGCGAGTGGTCGGTGGTGCTGGGGCTGTACCGGGTGCCGGCTGAGGGGGTGCCCGTCGAGGTGTCGGTGGTGCTGGACGACGCTCGCGCCCCGCTGGACCCGGAGCCTTCCGGGCCGCCGGCGCCGCCGCGCCCGCCGCGTCGCTCCTTGCCGGCCGAGGCCGGCCTGACCTGGCTGGCCTGCGACTTCCACGCCCACACGCTGCACTCCGACGGCTCGCTGGGGATCGCCGAGCTGGCGTCGCTGGCGGTCGCGGCCGGGCTGGACGTGCTCGCCGTCACCGACCACAACACGGTCTCGCACCACGCTTCGCTGCCGTCCGTGGGTGCGCGGTACGGGGTGACGCTGCTGCCCGGCCAGGAGGTGACGACCGACCGCGGGCACGCGAACGCGTTCGGCCCCATCCCCTGGGTCGACTTCCGCCAGCCGCCGTCGTCGTGGGTCTCCTTCGTCGAGTCGGCGGGTGGCCTGTTGTCGATCAACCATCCGCTGGCCGGAGACTGTTCGTGGCACCATCCGCTCGATGTGCGGCCGCCGCTCGCGGAGATCTTCCACCACTCCTGGATGGCGCGCGAGTGGACCGGCCCGCTGGCCTGGTGGACGGCGTGGGACCTCGCGACGGTGCCGATCAGCGGCTCGGACTTCCACTCACCGGCGGACGGCCGGCCACTCGCGCGCCCGGTGACCTGGGTCGCGGCGGCCTCGCCCACGGTTCCGGACGTGATGGACTCGCTGCGCGCCGGGCGGACGGCGCTCGCGTGGGGTGTGGACGAGCCGGTGCTGCTGCGGGTGGACGGGGAGTTGGTCGCGGTGGGCGCGGACGGCCTGCTGCTGGCCGACATGTGGGGACGGCGTCAGGTGGTGCGCGGCGAGCTGGCGCGCTTCCCCGGTGCCGACGGGCCGCACCGCCTCGAGACCCCCATGGCCGCGGTCGTCGCGGTCACCCCCTGATCCCAGCGGTCTCACGGTAGGCGGCGGTCAGCAGCCGGAGCACTGGCAGGTACTGACTCTCGCCCACGACCTCCTGGTTGCACCAACCGCCCGGGACCCACAGATCCCATGGTGTGAGTGTCTTCGCTGATGTCTCGGTCCGCTTGCGCGTGAACATGTGCCCCCCAAGCCGCGCCTGCGACTGCCCGGTCGCAGATGAATCCCGAGTGTATGAATCACGCCGGACAGATGGTCTTGGCACGCCAAGGCCGGTATCACTGACGCATGCCGGAATGCGACTCCGGAAGCTTGGGCCATATGTCAAGCAGAAGGGCGTCCATACGTTAAGTAGAACTGCGTCCATCTGTTAAGTTGGACACCATGGCCTACCGGCGACGCATCGTCGACGACACGCTTGACGAGCTCTTTCCCCACCTGGCCGCGATCGCTCTGGAGGGGGCGAAGGGGGTGGGAAAGACCGCCACCGCGGGCCAACGCGCCACGACGGTCCTGTCTCTCGACAATCCCAACACGCGCGCAGCGGTGGCCGGCAACCTCGACCTCGTGACACAGGTCCCGCTGCCCGTCCTGATCGACGAGTGGCAGCTCGAGCCCTACGTCTGGGACCGAGTCCGTCGAGCGGTCGATGCCGACGGGACCGGCGGCCAGTTCCTGCTCGCCGGCTCCGCGGGTGTCGCCCCAGGGATTCGCCTCCACTCCGGCGCAGGCCGGATCGTCAGCATGCCGATGCGCCCCTTGTCCTTCAGTGAACGCGGCATCCAGGAACCGACGGTCTCCATGCGCGCGGTGCTCGCGGGCGAACAGCAGGAGGTCACTGGGATGTCGGATGTCAACCTGCCGGCGTACACGGACGAGGTCCTCCGGTCCGGCTTCCCGGGCATCCGAGATCTTCCCGAGCGCGCACGCCAGATGCAGCTCGACAGCTACGTCGCACGCATCGTCCAGCGCGAGCTGCCGGAGGCCGGCCTCACCGTGCGTCGCCCCGGCTCCCTGCGAGCCTGGCTGACCGCCTATGCGGCGGCCACGGCCACCACCGCGGCATACGGCACGATCCTCGACGCGGCGACACCCGGAGAGGGTGACAAACCCACTCGTCAGACCGTCGGAGTGTATCGCGAGCACCTGAGGCGCATCTTCATTCTCGATCCGGTAGACGCGTGGATCCCGGCCTTCGCGCCTCTCACGCGGCTCACTCGCGCCCCGAAGCATCACCTCGTGGATCCGGCTCTCGCGGCCCGGCTCGTCGGGGTTGGCAAGACGGGCCTGCTCCGTGGTGACGGGACGCGCGTATCGGCGACCACCGGTACCTGGCTGGGCGCCCTTTTCGAGTCACTCGTCGCCCAGTCGGTCCGGGTCTACGCAGAGGCGGCCGACGCCCGGGTCGGGCACCTACGCACCAAGAACGACACCCACGAGATCGATCTGATCGTCGAGCGCGGCGACCTCTCATGCCTTGCGATCGAGGTGAAGCTCGCCGACACCGTCAGCGACGCCGACGTACGGCACCTCAACTGGCTCCATGAACAGCTCGGCGACAGGCTCATCGACCGCATGGTCATCTACACGGGCACGTTCGCCTACCGCCGGCGTGACGGTGTCGCAGTGGTACCGCTAGCGCTGCTCGGCCCGTGACACCGCGCACCCCGGGCGACGAGCCACGCAAGCGCTCACTGTTCGGTCACGACCGAACACCGGACATTCACATCAGCCCCGCGGCAAGAGGCCGTGGCGGAAGGGGCATCCGCCGCCAGGCCGCCACCGGCGCCGTCGTGACGATCGCGCACCGGCTGTCGACGGTCGTCGACGCCGACCAGATCGTGCTGCTCGAGGCCGGCCGGGTCCGCGCCGTCGGCACCCACGAGGAGCTGCTCGCGGCCGACGAGCTCTACCGCGAGCTGGTCGCGGCGCTGCGCATCGCCACCGCGCCGCAGCCGGTCACGACACCCTGATCGTCGCGATCTCCCACGGTCCGAGCTCGACGTCGACGCGGTCGCCCTCGACGGGGAGCGGCTCCAGCGCGCGGCCGAGCAGGTCGGTCCGCCAGGCCGTGACGAACGCGCCGGTGACGGTCGCCGTCGTCGGGGCGGCGGACATCGCGACCAGCCGCACCTCGACCTCGTCGCCGCGGGCCCGGATCGACGACGCGACCACCCCCGGCCCGCTCACGCCCAGGCCCGACGACGGCGGCGGCAGCTCACCGCCCGCGGGGGCCAGGCCCGGCGTCACCAGCGCGTCGTGCCGGAACTCCTCGGCTCGCCGGGGCGCGGACGCCGCGCCCCACCCGCCGGCCCGCGGCAGGACCGCCAGCCGCGCCCGCACCGGGACGCCGACGTACTGGGCGCCGGGCACCGCGAACTCCGACCCGGCCGGCTCGTCGCGCAACGGATGCAGGTTGACGCTCATCCAGCCGACGGCGCGCAGCAGTGTCAGCGCCAGCTCCGCGCCGTCGTCCACCAGCTCGTACTCGGTGACGTGGTCCAGCAGCACGGTCGCCGGGCCGGCGGACACGAAGGACGACGCCGGGAATGTCGGCAGCGGGTACTCGCCCCAGCCGCCCTCGGACGTCAGTCCGCGCACCGTCACCGCGAACTGGCCGTCGGCGGCGGACTCCGTGACCGGCGCGGGCAGCGGCACGTGCAGCCGGACCCGGTGGTCGCGCGCGGGGTTGACGAACGACACGTCCAGGCGCGCGAACGGCTCGCCGAGGCGGACCTCGACCAGCGTCGTCACCTCGACCGGCACCGTCTCGGCGGCCCGCACGTCCACGTCCGCCGACAGCCCCACCGGCCAGTCGTACGTCCGCACCACCCGCAGCACACCGCGCAGCGGGCCGCGCTCGTCGACCGTCACCGTCACCGACGACGGCGCGTCGACCGGCACGTCGGCGGCCGGCGGGCCGTAGTTGTAGCTGTCGCCGCGATCGCCGCCGGACACCAGCCGGCCGACGCCGGTGAGGACGGTCCCGTCGGCCCCCTGGACGGTCAGCGTGCCGTCACCGGCCACGTCGACCCGCACATGCGGCGACGCCAGCGACCGCTCGGCCACCTCCACCGCGTCGGGCGGCGCCGCCGCGGGCGCGCCGTCCTGGCCGGCTCGCACCGCCACCTGCCCGGACGCGTCCAGCGGGACGGCGACCAGCACCCGGCGCCGCTGCTGGGCGACCGTACGGACCCGCCACTCCCCCGGCGCGTCGGCCGCGGCGGCGGCCAGTTCCCCGCGCAGCGCCGCGAGGTCGAACTCCGGTGTCGACGGCACCTGGGCGACCTCGAAGTCGAGGCCACCCGGAGTGACGGCGTACGACTCGATCTGCTGGCCGAACAGCTCGCGGCCGTGGATGCGCCGGATCACCTTCTCCAAGTCGGCCGCGGCCAGCTTCTCGTCGCCCAGCACGGTCTCGGAGCGGCTCAGCTCCTGCACCGGCAGCGCCGTTCCGTCCGGCAGCACCGCGGTGACGGGCCGGTCGGCCGCGGGCGCGGCGACGTCGAGCTCGGCCAGCACGGTGCGCGGCCACGGGACGGTGTTGACGACGGCGTGCGCATCGGCCGGCACGCGGTCCGCGATCGACCGCAGCACCGCCGAGCGGACGGCCCGTCCGGCCTGCTCGGCCTCGGCCAGCCGGGCCGCGACCTGGCCGGCGGTCTCGTCGACGCCGCAGCCGGTGACGGAGTCGTGCGCCGTGCACTCGACGATCTTCCGCCAGGCCAGCAGGAACGCCTCGCGGTAGTCGGCCGCGGGCTGGAACTGCGCCGCCAGCGCCTCGGCCTCGCCGACGGCCCGCTCGGCCCGGGCCATCGCCTGCTTGAGCCCGACCCGGATCGAGAAGACGCCCGGCAGGATGTTCCCGCGCGCGTGGCTGCGCAGCTCGCCCACGACCACCGGCAGGCCGGGGTCGTCGGGCCGGAACCGGGTGACGTACTCCGCCAGACCGGCGACGGTGAGCCCGGCGCCGCCCGGGCCGCGGACCAGCTCCATGAGGTCCGGCCGCGGCGCGGAGTGGTCGGTGCCGAGCATGCCCAGCACCGGGTCGTCGCCGTACCACGAGCGGGTCTCGGACCGGTACGCCGCGACCGCCTCGCCCAGCCGGGCCGGGATCGCGAACAGGTCCAGCGCGTTGCCGTAGCCGTCGAACAGGTACTCGACCCGCACGGCGCTGCCGTCGGGCGCCTCCCAGCGGAAGGCGTGCCGGTCCAGCGCGCCGGGCGCGCCGCGCCACAGGCTGGCGTGCTCGATGCCGGCGCGGGCCAGGATCTGCGGCATCTGCGCGGTGTGGCCGAACATGTCGGGCAGGTAGCCCACCGGCATCGCGCCGCCGAGCGCCGCGGCGCCCTGCCAGCCCAGTTCGAGGTTGCGCACGATCGTCTCGCCGGAGCACAGGAACTCGTCGAGCAGGATGTACCAGGGCCCGATGGACAGCCGGCCCTGCCGCACCAGTTCGGCGACCCGGTGCCGGTTCTGCGGCCGCAGCTCCAGGTAGTCGTCGACGGCGGCGAACTGGCCGTCGAGGGTGAACCGGAAGTCCGGGTCCGCCTCGGCCCGCGCGATGACGTCGTCGAGCACGTCGGCCAGCTTCAGCCGGAACACCTGGAACGGCTCGTACCACTCGCGGTCCCAGTGGGTGTGCGGGACGAGGACGATCTGCGGCTCCTCGCTCATGCGGTCGCCGCCTCCCCGCCGAGGGGCTCGTCGCCGGCCAGCAGGCGCACGATCCGCTGGCTGGTCAGGATGTCCTCGCGACCCTCGGCGACGCCGGCGCGCGGCCGCTCCCCGGCCGTCACCATGCGGTGGAAGTCGGCCAGCTCGTTCTCGAACGACTCGCCCGTGGACGTGAACACCGAGCGCAGCTCGCCGCCCGCGGCCATGCCCGCCGGCGGCGCCTCGACGACCTCGAGCCGGGTCGGGTTGTTCAGCACGTACGGCGTCCCGAACGTCACCCGCAGCGAGCCGCGGCCGTGGTGCACCGTCAGCGTCTCGGTGTAGGCCGGGTAGTCGGGCAGGTAGTGCCAGCTCATCCGGGCCCGCACGGCGCCGGGCAGCTCGCCGGTGACCTCGACCGACCCCGGAGCCCGCCCCGGCTGCGCGCCGTCCGGCCACTGCCGGGCACCGTCGACGGTCACCAGCCCGCCGAACACCGCCCGCAGCAGCGAGGTGTCGTGCACCATGCTGCCGAGGACGACGTTCGCGTACAGGTGCCGCAGCCGGTCGGACGTTTCGGCACCGATCGCCGCGTCGAGCAGCCGGGTGGACTGCGCGGCGAGCCGGCTGACGGCGTCTGGGTCGACGTCGAGCGGCGCCGGGCGCAGGTTCGCGTAGGCCAGCTGCGACTCGCCGGTCGGGTGCAGCACCTCGACCTCGACGGCGCGGACGTCGTCCACGCCGGCCAGCCGCTCGCTGAGCTGCCAGACCGCCTCGTCGTGCTCCTTCATGTAGGCCAGCAGCAGCCCCGGCCGGCCCAGCTCCCGCTCGGCGGCGGCCAGCGCGTCGGCCTCGGCGACGGTGTAGGTCAGCGGCTTCTCGCAGAAGACGGCGACACCGGCCCGCAGCGCCCGCAGCGCGACGTCGCCGTGCGAGCCGGAGGTCAGCAGGACGACGCCGTCGGCGCCGCTCTCCTCGATCATCCGCCCGGCGTCGGCGTAGCGCCGGTCCTCCGGCACGCCGTACTGCTCGCCGATGTCGGTGCGCAGTGACGGGGCGAGGTCGCAGACGGCGACCAGCTCGAACAGGTCCCAGCGGCGGGCGATCAGCGGCAGGTGGACGGACTGCGCCACGGCGCCGAGGCCGGCGACGGCCAGCCGGACGCGGTCGCTCACGGCAGCCACCTGCGCAGCGCCTCGCGGTTGGCGCGCTGGTCGTCGATCACCCGTCCCGGCGGGTCGGACGGCGACGGCACGACGTCCTGCTCGACCACCAGCCAGCCGTCGAAGCCGCTCTCGACGACGGCGTCCATGAAACCGTCGAGGTCGAGGTCGCCCGCGCCGAGCTCGACGAACGCGCGCCGCTCCCAGACCGCGCGCATGCCGGCCTTCTCCCGGACGACCTGGTCGAGCACCGAGGCGCTGGCGTCCTTGAGGTGCAGGTGGTTGATCCGCGACCCCCAGCGCCGCCAGCCCTCGACCGGGTCGCCGCCGCCGATGAGCAGGTGGCCGGTGTCGAAGGTCAGGCTGACGTCGGTGCGGGCCAGGAACTCGTCGATCTCGGCGGGCGTTTCGACGTACGTGCAGGCGTGGTGGTGGAACGTGGGCTCCAGGCCGGCGGCGCGCACTCGGGCGGCCGCGGTCTCCACGTTGCGCGCCATCCGCTCCCAGCCGGCGTCGTCGAGTGCGAGTCCCGGCGCGGCGCCGCCCGGGTTGGCGCGGCGCAGGTCGCTGCCGGAGTCGGCCAGCGTCGGCAGCGGCTTGCGCGCCGGGTCGAGCTCGGCGGCCGCCACGAAGATCTCCAGTGCGTCGTCGAGCGCCGGCAGCGCCGCCCGGAACGCCTCGTCGTCGGTGAACGGCAGGTCGACCCAGCCGCCCACGAGCACCAGCTCGTGGTCGCGCAGCCGCCGGCGCAGCTCGTCGCCGCGGCCCAGCCAGCCGACCGGCCCGAGGTCGACGCCGTCGTACCCCAGGTCGTGCAGCGGGCCGAGGATCTCCTTCGGGTCCGGCAGCGGCTGGTCCGCCGTCAGCTCGAAGACGCCGAAGCTCACCGGCGCGCCGGCTATGCCCTTCATCGCCACCATTCCCCAATCGTCGGCGCTGACTTTGTCCTGACAACAGTACGTACAGTCAGCCTGCCATGTCCTGCGGGGTCCGCGATTCGGGCGCCGTGGCGGCCGGCCTGCGCCGGAGCGTCTTTATCATGAGATTTCTCTCCTGCCCAGAGGGTCGCGGAATCTTTGTGAGCTCTCGTGCGTTGTGAACGTATGTTCGTTGATCGTGCGGGTACGGTCCGGACGCCGACTCGACCTCGAGGGGGACACATGGCAGCTGCACCCAAGGCCACCAGCGCGGCCACGCCGCGGCGCCGTCAGGCGCGTTCCGAGGGCGAGCCCGACCTCGTCGGACGCTACCTCGCGCAGCTGGGCTCGACGCCGCTGCTCACCGCGGCCGAGGAGGTCGAGCTGGCCAAGCGCATCGAGACCGGTGTGTACGCCGAGCAGCTGCTGGCCGGTGCCCTGCCCGCGAAGCGCAAGCTGACGCCGTCCTACAAGGCCGAGCTCGAGGCGCTGGTCCGCGACGGCCAGGCCGCCCGCGACCACATGATCCGCGCCAACCTGCGCCTGGTCGTGTCGGTCGCGCGCAAGCTGTCCGGCCGCGGCCTGCCGTTCCTCGACGTCATCCAAGAGGGCAACCTCGGCCTCATCCGCGCGGTCGAGAAGTTCGACTACGCCAAGGGCTTCAAGTTCTCCACCTACGCCACGTGGTGGATCCGCCAGGCCATCCAGCGCGGACTGGCCGAGCAGACCCGCACCGTGCGGCTGCCGGTGCACGTGTCCGAGACGGTGGCCAAGCTGCACCGCATCGACCGCGACCTGCAGCGGCTGCTCGGCCGCGATCCCACGGTCGAGGAGATCGCCGAGGAGGCCGGGCTGCCGGTCGAGAAGGTCGTCGAGCTGCGCCGGGTCGCCCGCGACCCCCTCAGCCTCGACACCCCCATCGGCGACGACGGCGAGTCCAGCATCGGCGAGCTCATCGAGGACGACGACGCCGTCCAGGCCTCCGACCTGGTCGAGCGGCGGGCGCTCAGCGAGCAGCTGCGCACCGTCCTCGACTCGCTGCCCACACGCGAGGCGAAGATCATCGGCATGCGCTACGGCCTGGTCGACGGCCACGAGCACACCCTCCAGGACGTCGCCGACGAGGTCGGCGTGTCCCGCGAGCGGGTGCGCCAGCTCGAGAAGCACGCGCTCATGCTGCTGCGCGACCCGCGCCGCAACGAGTCGCTGATGGCCTGGGCCAGCTGAGGCCCCACTGAGCACGCCCCGGGCACCTGGCTGCCCGGGGCGTCAGCATGCCCGCGCGGGGCTTGTGGCCCGATTTCATCCTCCTTTCTGGTCGTCAGAGCCGCTCAAAAGGTTGATGATCATGGCAGGTCGAGGGGCGACCACCACGACCGGGCGGGGTCCGGACGTCGCTCGCCTCACTCGGGCGGCGTGAGCAGCCCGTCCACGTCGATGACGTCGCCGGTCGCGATGGAGCGCCAGATGGCCTCGCCGGCCGCGACCGCGCGGGCGCCGTCCGCGGAATCGGCCAGCAGGCCCAGCTCCTGCGACTCGCGGCCGGGCCCGACGAACAGGTCGTGCCGCAGCAGCGGGTCGGCGCCCTCGTGGCCTCCGGCGACCACCGCGACCTCGATCGCGCGCGCCTCGCCGAACAGCGGCCGGTGGCTGATCTCGCCCGACCCGGGCAGCGCCCCGCCACCGGGCAGCCGTCCGTGCAGCGTCTCGATCTGCCCGTGCGTGCCGTTGATGGCCACCCGGTAGCCCTCCCACGGCGAGGAGAAGTCGATCGTGTAGGACAGCGCGACGCCGCCGCGGTAGGCGACCAGCGCGCTGTAGGTGTCCTCGACGTCGATCTCGTCATCGTAGAGGTACATGTCCTGGCCGGCCGGGTACTGGTGGCCGTAGGACAGGCCGAACAGGCCCACGCGGCCGGCACCGGAACCGTCGGGGAAGGTGTTGCTGCCCAGTTGGGCCCGGTAGTACGGATCCTGCTCGCGCAGCGTCGCGCCGGCCAGCGGCTCACCCCGCTCGTCGCGTGGTCGGTGCGGACTGTCGGGGCCGTAGTAGTACCGCCCGCCGAGCGCGAAGACACGCTCCGGGACGTCGTCGAGCCACCACGACACGAGGTCGAGGTGGTGGGTGCTCTTGTGCACCGACAGACCGCCGGACAGCTCGCGGCGGCGGTTCCACCGCAGGAAGAAGCTGGCGCCGTGCCGGATGTCGACGTGGTAGTCGAGGCTGACGTGGGTGGGCCGGCCGATGGCGCCGTCGAGGATCAGCCGCTTGATGGTGCGGTGCCGCAGTGTGTACCGCAGGTTGTGGGTGACCCGCACGGTCGCTTTTGACGCCTGCTCCGCGGCCAGGACGGCGGCGGCGTCGGCGGCCGTGGTGACCATGGGCTTCTCGACGATGACGTCGACGTCGCGGCGCAGCGCGGCCAGCGTGTAGGCGGCGTGCGTGTGGTCGGGTGAGGCCACGACGACGACGTCGGGCCGGGCCTCGTCGACCATGCGGTCGAAGTCGTCGGGCGAGTACCACGCGAGCGGCGCGTGTCCCGGCGGCAGCAGCGTCTCGTTGAACGACGTCACCCGCGCCTCGTCCGGGTCGACCACCGCGACGACGTCGGCGTGATCGGAGTAGTCCTCGGCGTTCTCGCCGTAGCCGAGCGCGGTGTCCGCGCCGCCCAGCGAGCCGAGGATGGGCCGCACGAAGCTGGCGACGCCGCGGTTGGACAGTCCGGCGATGGCATAGCGGGTCATACCCCGCACGATTGCAAGGCAGTCCTGCAACTGTCAAGACCAACTTGCAGAACGACCACTGAACTCCCAGTTCAAAGGCTGACAAACGATTGCGATAGACTGCGCCGCCGTGACTGCCATACCGCTCGGCTTCCAACCGAACCTGGACGGCTACGTCGACGCCGCGCTGGATCTGCAACGTCACGTCGAGCGCCGCACCCGGCGCCGGCTCGCTGAGTGGGAGGGCTGCGCCGCCGGCATCGCCTCGGCGGCCGACTCGCGCCGCGAGGCCGACCGGGTGCGGGCGGCGGCGCTGCGCGGGCTGGGCG
>NZ_QUAL01000424.1 GCF_003579925.1 Jiangella rhizosphaerae
CAAGCTCGCCCTCACCTACCGCGGAGGCATCGTGCTCGCCGCCGTCACCATCTGGCTACGCCAATAAGGAGACGCGCCCTAGGGCTCCGCCGCGCCTGCGTGCCCGTGGAAGCGCTAAGAGTCCTCGCCCGGCGCCGGAATGATCACGTTCACCACCCGATCGCGTGCCACACGAGGCCTGCAGGCGTGGTGATGCGAGGGCAATCCTCGTGATGCCCCACCCGACGATGCGAGCTGACGCGGGCGGGGCGGCGGGAGGGCCGACGTCGCACGCCTGGGCGTACTCAGCCCGAGGTGCGACCCGTCACTCGTCGCCGTTCCACTCGCGGTCGAGGGCGTCCTGCTGGGCGGTCCGCTCGTGCGCCCGCGCCAGCGCGTCCTGCGCTTCTTCGCGCGTCTCGTACGGCCCGAGGCGGCGGTCGTTGGGGCAGCCGTCGACCGGCTCGACCCGAGAATGCACCAGGCACCAGTACCAGGGTCCGTCGGCCACGATGACTCCCTTCGCCGGAGACGCGCACCTCAACTGAACATCCCAGGCTTCGCCTGAGAAGCGCACCTCAGCCTAGACTTTCACACCATGTCGCCCGTCGTACCCGGCATCGTGTCGCCCGAACGCCCCGTCCCGCCGTCCATCGCGCGCCCGGAGTACGTCGGCAAGGCCCGCCCCACTCCGTTCGCCGGCTCCGAGATCAAGGACGCCGACACCATCGAGCGCATCCGCGTCGCCGCTCAGCTGGCCGCGCAGGCGCTGGCCGAGGTCGGCAAGCACGTCGAGCCGGGCATCACCACGGACGAGCTGGACGCCATCGGGCACGAGTTCCTCGTCGACCACGGCGCGTACCCGTCGACGCTGGGCTACCGCGGCTTCCCGAAGTCGCTGTGCACCAGCGTGAACGAGGTCATCTGCCACGGGATCCCCGACTCCACGGTGGTGCGCGACGGCGACATCGTCAACATCGACATCACCGCCTACATCGACGGCGTGCACGGCGACAACAACGCCACGTTCCTGGCCGGCGACGTCGACGAGGAGACGCGGTTGCTGGTCGAGCGGACGCAGGAGGCGCTCAACCGCGCCATCAAGGCGGTGAAGCCCGGCCGCGCCATCAACGTCATCGGGCGGGTCATCGAGTCGTACGCGAAGCGGTTCGGTTACGGCGTCGTGCGGGAGTTCACCGGCCACGGGGTCGGCGAGGCGTTCCACTCCGGGCTCGTCGTGCCGCACTACGACGATCCGGGGTCGACGACGATCATCGAGCCGGGCATGGTGTTCACCATCGAGCCGATGCTGAACCTCGGCACGCACGAGTGGACCATGTGGGACGACGGCTGGACGGTCGTCACGGCCGACGGCCGGCGGTCGGCGCAGTTCGAGCACACGTTGCTGGTCACCGAGAACGGCGCCGAGATCCTCACCCTGCCCTGACTTCGGCCGCCGGGTGGCCTGCGCGGGGCTCATGAGCGAAGCTTGATGACGTGACCTCGACGACGCAGGGCTTCGGCATCGACATCGGCGGCAGCGGCATCAAGGGGGCACCGGTCGACCTCGGCAGGGGCGAGTTCGCCACCGAGCGCGTCCGCATCGACACCCCTGAGCAGTCCACCCCTGAGAACGTCATCGCGGTGGTGCTCGAGGTGCTGGCGCGGTTCGGCTGGGACGGGCCGTTCGGCTGCACGTTCCCCGGCATCGTCAAACGCGGCGTCATCGGCTCGGCGGCGAACGTCGACAAGTCGTGGATCGGGGTGAACCTCGAGAAGGAGCTGACCGAGCGCACCGGCCGGCCCGTCACCATCGTCAACGACGCCGACGCCGCCGGAGTCGCCGAGGACCGCTTCGGCGCGGCCGCCGACCAGGACGGCGTCGTCATCGTCACCACGCTCGGCACCGGCATCGGCAGCGCCGTCCTGCACGACGGCGTCCTGCTGCCGAACACCGAGTTCGGCCACCTCTACCTCTCCCACCACAAGGAGGCGGAGAAGTTCGCCGCCGCCTCCGTCCGTGAGGAGAAGGACCTCTCCTGGGAGCACTGGGCCGAGCGGCTGCAGGAGTTCTACTCCCATCTCGAGTTCATCTTCTCCCCCGACCTGTTCGTCGTCGGCGGCGGCGTCAGCAAGAAGGCTGACAAGTTCCTGCCGCTGCTCGACCTCTCGACGCCCATCGTGCCGGCGGGTCTGCGTAACGACGGCGGCATCATCGGCGCCGCGCTGCTGGCGTCCGAACGCGCTGCTTAGGCGGTATCCTGGGGACGGAGGACGAGTCGGCCGGGCGGCCGCGTCGGGCCCGTCAGGTCCCGCCGAGGAAAGTCCGGACTCCACAGGGCAGGGTGGTGGGTAACGCCCACCCGGGGTGACCCGCGGGACAGTGCCACAGAAAGCAGACCGCCTCCCGCGTTCGCGCGGGCGGTAAGGGTGAAACGGTGGTGTAAGAGACCACCAGCGCCCCAGGTGACTGGGGCGGCTCGGTAAACCCCACCCGGAGCAAGGTCAGACAGGGAGCGTCCGAGGGCGGCCCGCCCGAGCTCCCGGGTAGACCGCTGGAGACCACCGGCAACGGTGGCCGTAGATGGATGGTCGCCGGTCCCGGTCCGCCGGGAACCACAGAATCCGGCTTAGAGGCCGGCTCGTCCTCCGTTCTGTCCGGCCGCCGGGGTAGCCTTCGCCGCTTCGTTCCCGATCACGCCGGAGGGCCACTGGACATGGCGATGATGCTGGTCAGCTACGACGCGAACACGCCAGGACACAGCTACGACCATCTTCTCGACGCGCTCGAAGGGTTCGGGGCGTACTGGCACTGTCTCGGCTCGACGTGGCTGGTCGAGACGAGGATGAGCATCACCCAGGTCCGCGACTCGCTCTGGCTGCACCTGCACCCGGACGACAAGCTCCTGGTCGTCGATGTGACCGGCGCACCCGCCTCGTGGGTCGGCTTCTCGCGGGAGTGCGGCGACTGGCTGCGCGACAACCTCGACCGCCCCGGCCGACCCTGACGGCGGGTGGTCCGGCGCCGCTGCGGCAGCGCCGGACCACCCGTCGGGTCCTACCGCTGGGCCGCCGTCCGGCGGATCACCAGCAGCGCACCGGCGGCCAGGAACGCTAGGGCCGCGAGCCAGAGCGCTCCCAGGTCGCCGGAGCCGGTGTTCGGCAGCTCTTCGCCGTCGCCGCCCACGCCCGCGCCGGCCGCGCCGCCGTCGTCCTCACCGGCGCCGTCGTCGGCCGTGCCGCCGGCGCCGTCGTCGCTGCCGCCGTCGTCGTCCTCACCGATCTCGCAGCCGAGCGCGTCGGAGTCCCGGTCCAGGTGGAACGGGTCCAGCTCGGCGTCGAACAGCTCGATCGGCTTGTAGGCGTCGTCAATGTCCGGGCAGTCGTAGTCGCCGTGCGTGTCGCTGCACCACGCGGCGGAGTCGGCGTAGTGGGCGCACGGACCCGGGTCCTCCGCCGGCGGCTCCTCAGCCGGCGGCTCCTCAGCCGGCGGCTCCTCCGCGGGCGGTTCTTCCGCAGGCGGTTCCTCGCTCGGCCCGCCGCCGGCGTCACCGCCGGGCGGGGCATCCGCCTCGCACCCCTGACCGTCATTGTTCCCATCGAGGCCGAACGGGTCGTCTCCCGGCACAGGAACAGGCTTCACGCTGTTCGGGATCTCGCCGCAGTCGTAGTCACCGTGGTCAGGGTCGCACCAGTTCTCGGAGCCCGGATAGGCGGCGCAGTCGGCCGCATCCTTCGTTTCGATCGTCGCTTCGACCGTGGCCTCACCATCCGCCCACGACGGCAGCGCGCCACCGAACAGCAAGGCCAGGCCGGCCAGTATCGCTATGGTGACCTTTCGCAAGGTCGCCCCCCTTCGGAACTTCGGATACATAGGCCGTAGGTACGGCCCACATCAAAGCCCCGGACGCTAGCGCGATCTTCGTCACTCCGGAAGCACTTTCGCCCGAATCGCCGCGATTCTCATGAAGATCGACGGAGTAGCGTGACCCATCGTGACCGGCCAGCGTGACAGCGACCCCAAGCAGATCGTCCGGCGCGGCTACGACGCCGTCTCGCACCACTACCGCGCCGACGACGCCGACCCCGACAGCCATCGGCCGTGGATCGCCGAGCTCACGCGCCGCCTCCCGGCGCACGCGAGCGTCCTGGATCTGGGCTGCGGCAACGGCGTCCCCGTGGCGCGCGACCTCGCCGCCGCCGGGTTCGCCGTCACCGGCGTGGACCTCAGCGAGGTGCAGATCGCCCGCGCCCGAGCGCTCGTCCCCGGTGCGACGTTCGTCGCCGCAGACGCGACCACCGTCGACCTCCCGGCCGCGAGCTTCGACGCCGTCGTGTGCCTGTACGCGCTGATCCACATCCCGCTGGAGGAGCAGCCGGCGCTACTGGAGCGCATCGCCGGCTGGCTGCGGCCCGGCGGCCTGTTCGTCGCCACCACCGGGCACGACGCGTGGACCGGCACCGAGGACGACTGGCTCGGCGGCGGCGCGACGATGTGGTGGAGCCAGGCCGACGCCGCGACGTACCGGACGTGGCTCGCCGCCGCCGGGTTCGCCGTCGAACGGCAGGAGTTCGTTCCCGAGGGCGACAGCGGGCACGAGCTGTTCTGGGCCGCGCTGCCCGGCTGACGCGCGGAGCTCAGCTCAGCGGGCGGCGTGGTGCGCGGTCAGCTCGTGCACATCGTCCGGGACGACGCCGTCGTAGGCCGGGTTGACGTGCACGACGACGTGGCCGAGGTGCCGGACGCGGTGCAGCAGGGCGTGGTGGACGATCTCGGCGATCCGGTGCCCCTCGGCGACGGTGGCGGCGCCGTCGACGTTGACGTCGACGTCTGCCTCGAGGCGGTGCCCGGTCCATCGCGCCCGGACGCGGCCGACGCCATGGACGCCGTCGACCCCGGCCGCGACCGACTCGATCGCCTCCACCGTGCCGTCGTCGACGCCGTCCATGAGCCGGCGGAAGATCGTGCGGGCCGACGTCACCAGGATCCACAGGATCGCAGCGCCCACCACGAGGCCCACGACGGCGTCGGCGCGCGGGAAGCCGAGCCACGCACCCGCCACGCCGACGACCACGACCAGCGACGTCAGGCCGTCCGCACGGGCATGGTGGCCCTCGGCGACCAGCGCGGCCGACCCGATGCGGCGGCCGATCCGGATGCGGTAGACGGCGACCGCTTCGTTGCCCGCGGCGCCGATCAGCGCGGCCGCCAGCACCCAGCCGAGGTTCGTCAGCTCGCGCGGCTCGATCAGCGCGCGCACCGCCTCGACGATGATGAGCGCCGCCGATGCCGCGATGACCAGCGCGATCAGCACGCCGGAGAGATCCTCGGCACGACGGAAGCCGTACGGGTAGCGGCGGGTCGGCGCCCGCCGGCCCAGCCGGAACGCGATGAGCAGCGGGATCGTGGTGATCGCGTGCCCAAGGTTGTGCACGGTGTCGGCCAGCAGCCCGACCGACCCGCTCACGGCGACGATGACCAACTGCAGCGCGGCGGTCGCCATCATGCCGGCCAGCCCGATCCACGCCGCCCGGATGCCGGCGCCGCTGGCCTCCTCGGCGCTCTCGATCACCTCCGTCGCGTCGTGTGAGTGCGGGGTCAGCGCATGCCGCAGCCGCCCGAACCAGCCGCTGCCGCGACCGTGCCCGTGCCCATGCCCATGACCGTGATCGGCGTCATGTCCGTGCCCGTGCCCTGTCCCGTGATGATGTGCGCTTCCCACACCATCAGCATATCTGCGCACCTACGCAGGTATGCAAATGCGCAGAGTAGACTCGTCCACGTGCACGAGAGCATCGACGGATTCGACCTCCCGGCCGCCGACCAGGTCGAGCGGGCGGCCGCCGCGCTGCGCATGCTGTCCGACCCGACCCGGCTGAAGCTCATGTGGGCGCTGCTGCAGGGCGAGTCGTCGGTGAACTGCCTGGCCGACCTCGTCGGCGCCAGCCCGAGCGCCGTCAGCCAGCACCTGGCCAAGCTGCGGCTCTCAGGCCTGGTCATCAGCCGCCGCGAGGGCACGTTCGTCTACTACCACGCCGCCGACACCCACGTCCGCCAGCTGCTCGAGCAGGCGCTCTTCCACGCCGACCACGCCCGCGGCGAGCACCCGCGCGAGGACGACCCGCACCACGTCCACGAGATCGGCGGTGTCACCGCCCCGGTGGCACCGGCCGGCTAGCCGGCGACCACCTCCGCAAGCTGGGGCACCAACTCCTCCAGCGCGTAGGGCAGGCTGAGCACCGTCGACCACGTCAGGGCGCCGGACACCAGCGGGTCCTCGATGAACAGCACCCGGCCGTCCTGGACGACCTGCAGCTGGTCGTAGAGCGGCTTGGCCTCGATCTGCTCGCGCAGGGTGTCGTCGTGGCCGACGTTCCAGATCAGGAGCTCGCGGTCGAGCTGGGTCATCAGCTCGTCGCTGATCGGCGCGCCGTCGAGGTCGCCGGCCAGCTCGGCGATGTCGGCGGGCAGCACGAAGCCGAGCTGCGTCATGAACACCGTCCGCGGGTCGGTGGCGCTGCGGGCGAACGACGAGCCCGGCTCGAACTGCTCGGCGACGACCATCTCGACGCCTTCGAACTCGGGGTGCGCCGCGGCGGCGTCGGCGAACTGTTGGTCGATCTCGGCGATGAGCTCCTCGGCGCGACCGGCCTGGCCGAGGATCTGCCCGACCATGCGGGTGGTCTCCTGCCACGGCATGCCGTACTCGGGGTAGTCCGGCGACGACGCGACGGTCGGCGCGATGACCGACAGCGTGTCGTACTCCTCCTGCGTCATGCCGGTGTAGAGGCCGATGATGAGGTCGGGTTCGAGCTCGGCGATGGTCTCGTAGTCGAAGTCCTGCATGCCGGTGAACGCGCCCTGGTTGAGCACGACCGGCTCGGCGTCGCCCAGCTCGTCCTGCGCCCACGGCCAGGTGGCGTGCTCGTACTCGCCGTACCAGTCGGTGACGGCGACCGGCGCGACGCCGAAGGCCAGCACGGCATCCTGGTCGCTGAAGCCGAGAGTCACGATCCGCTCCGGCGCCTCGCTCAGCTCGGTGGTGCCGTAGCGGTGCTCGACGGAGGCGGGAAACTCACCGGCGCCCGCGTCGGCCGACGGGTCCGGCTCGCTCGTCGCGGTCCCGCCGCTGCCGTCGTCGTCACCCCCGCAGGCGGCGAGGAGCAGGAGCGAAACCGCTAGGACGAGGGCAAGCCGGCGGCCGGCGACGCGAAGCAACATGCGAGAAAGGATAGGCTGCCCTTATTTGGCGCGAGTGGCCGCCCCAGGAAGGGGCCGCGGCCGGACGAATCCCGCTGGACGGCCCCAGCCGGACGAACCCGCCGTGGCCCGCGAGGCAGACCCCGCCCGGCGGGGTGGGCCTCCCACCCTACGGGCGGGCACCGACAACCCGCGTCCGCGATCGCTGACGGTACGGTCGCCGCATGGCCGGCCTCGTCGAGGTGACGCGGAACGTCCTCGTCGCCACCCACGCGTTCTGCACCAGCACCACGACCGTGATCGCCGGCGACGACGGCGGGCGGCGGCAGCCGGCCGCGCCGTCCGACGCCGGTCGCTCGGGAGACTGCCTGGTCGTCGACCCGGGCATCACGCCGACCGAGCTGGACGACCTCGCCACAGAGCTGGCCGGCCGCCGGCTGCACGTCGCCGCCGGGTTCGCGACCCACCCGCACTGGGACCACGTGCTGTGGAGCCGGGCGCTCGGCGCCGACGTGCCGCGGTTCGCGACGGCCGACTGCGTGGTCGCGGCGACGGCCGACCGCGAGGCCGGCCTGGCCGCGGCCCGCGCCGACGCTCCGGGGACCGACGGCGACCTGTTCGCCCGGCTCACCGCGATCCCCGACCGTGGGCCGGACGTGCCGTGGCGCGGCCCGCGGGTCGAGGTCGTCGAGCACCGGGCGCACGCGCGCGGGCACGCGGCGCTGCTGGTCGCCGACGCCGGAGTGCTGATCGCCGGCGACATGTGCTCGGACCTGGAGGTGCCGCTGCTGGACCTCGACGCCGCCGACCCGCTCGGCGACTACCACCGAGCACTTGACCTGTTCGAGACGCTGGCCGGCGACGTCCAGTACGTCGTGCCCGGTCACGGACACGTCGGCGACCACGCCGAACTGCGCCGACGACTGGCCGCCGACCGCCGCTACCTCGACGAGCTGGCCGCCGGGCGCGGCGACGACGACCCTCGGCTCACCACGGACTGGCTGATCCGCGACCACCGGGCCCAGCGCGCCGCCGTCAGTCCCCGCCCCACCTCCGGTTGATCGTGGGTCAGGGGCACGGCGGTCGGCGCGGGCCGACGCCGGCGTGCGCCACGACGGACTCAGCCGAGGGCGGTGTCGAGCGCGGCCCAGTCGACGGTGCGGGGGCTGTGCGCGCCGATGGTCGCCAGCAGGCCCAGCCGGGACGAACGCACCGCGGGGTCCTCGGCCATCACCAGGATGTCGTCGAAGAACGCGTTGACCGGGTCGACCAGCGCGCCGGCGGCGTCGGCGAACTCGGCGACCGGGCGGCCGGACATGTCGCCCAGCGCGGCCACCGCCTCGACCAGCCGCTGTTCGGCCGGCTCGGTCAGCACGGCGGGGTCGTAGGACGCGGCGGTGCCGGCCGGCACGATGCGGTTGATCCGCTGCAGCGCCGCCACCAGCGCCCGGAACGACTCGTCGCCGGCCCGCGACCGCAGCGCCGACAGCGTGGCGACGGCCTGGCCGGGCGCGTCGGCGCCGGGCAGGACGGCGGAGACGAAGTCGGCGGGGACGTCCTCGTCGCGCAGCTGCTGAGCGAACCGGGCGACGACGAACTCGCGCGCCGCCGCCACCGCGGAGTCGGAGACCTCGATGCCCTGGGCACGCAGCCGGTCGGCCGCGACCGACAGGCCGCCGTCGACCGTCACCGCGGACAGGGACGGCGTCTCGCGCAGGATGCGCACGACGCCCAGCGCGGCGCGCCGCAGCCCGAACGGGTCGGAGCTGCCGGTCGGCTTGGCGCCGAGCGCGAACATGGCCATGAGCAGGTCGAACCGGTCGGCCAGTGCGAGCACGGCGCCGGGCGGCGATGCCGGCAGCGCGTCGGCCGTCGACCGCGGCAGCTCCATCTCGTACAGCGCCTGCCCGACGGCGGGCGACTCCCCCGCCCGGACGGCGTACTCGCGAGCCATGACGCCGGCCAGGCTGGACAGCTCGACCACCATCTGCGACGACAGGTCGAACTTGGCCAGCGCGGCGGCCCGTCCCAGCGCCGCGGCGTCGTCGGAGGACAGCTCGACGCCCTTGGCGAGGTCGGCGGCGATGGTCTCGATGCGGGCGGCCCGCTCGGCCATCGAGCCCAGCTTCTCCTCGAACGTCAGCTTGGCCAGACCCTCCTTGAACCGCTCCAGCGGCACCTCGAGGTCGGCCCGCCAGAAGAACGCGGCGTCCTCGTACCGGGCCCGCAGCACCGCCTCGTTGCCGGCCCGCACCGCGTCGGCGTCGCACGATCCGTTGGCGACGGCGACGAAGTGCGGGAGCAGCGCGCCGTCGGCCGCGCGGACCGGCAGGTAGCGCTGGTGCTTGCGCATGACCGTGGTCAGGATCTGCTCGGGCAGCTCCAGGTACCGGGTGTCGAAGCCGCCGAGCAGCGCGTTGGGCTCCTCGACCAGGTTGGTGATCTCGTCGATCAGCCCGGCCTCGGCGTCGGTGTCGACGACGCCGCCGACCTGGGCGGCCAGCTCGGACGCGGCCTCGACGACGGCGGCCCGGCGGGCGACGGGGTCGGCGACGATGCCGTGCCCGGCCAGGAACTCCAGGTAGCCGGCGGCCGACGGCACCGTGACGACGGGCTCGGCGGCGGTGCGGTGCACACGCGTCGTCCGGCCGCTGACCAGCGCCGACACCCGCACCGGCACGACGATGTCGCCGAGCAGCGCGGTGAGCCAGCGGATCGGCCGGGTGAAGGACAGCGCGGGGTCGTTCCACCGCATGTTCTTCTCCGACCGCAGCTCGGACACGACGTCGGCGAGCAGCGACGACAGCACCTCGACGGCGCCGCGGCCGGCGTCGACCACGCGGACGACGACGTGCTGGTTGCCGCCGAAGTCGGCGGTCGCGAGGTCGGCGACGTCGACACCCTGGCCGCGAGCGAACCCGAGCAGGGCCTTCGTCGGGTTGCCGTCGGCGTCGTAGGCGGCCTCGACGCGCGGGCCGCGGACGGTGCGGTCGGCGTCGGGCTCGCGCGGCTCGACGGCGTCGACCTGGACGACGATGCGGCGCGGCGTGCCGACGACGCTGACGTCGCCGTGACCGAGCCGCGTCGCGCCGAGCTTCGTCACGACGGCCTCGCGCACCGCGGCCACGGTGTTGGTGACCTCGTGCGGCGGCATCTCCTCGGTGCCGATCTCGAACAGCAGCGGCGCCTGGCCGCTCAGCTCCACCGGGTGGTCGGGCAGCAGCGGCTCGGCGTCGTCGCCGTCGAGACCCGGCCGCGACACCAGGCCCAGCGGGTGGCCGAGCTCCTCGCGCCGCGCCGTCCACAGCGACGACACCTCGCGGGCCAGGCCGCGCATGCGGGCGAACGCCTTGGCCCGCTCGGTGGTGCTGATGGCGCCGCGGGCGTCGAGGACGTTGAAGGTGTGCGAGCACTTGAGCACGTAGACGTGCGCCGGGACCGGCAGCCGCTCGGCGATCATGCGCTCGGCCTCGGCGGCGTAGGTGTCGAACAGCCGGCGGTTGGCCTCGATGTCGGCGTCGTCGAGGTAGTAGCGCGACATCTCGTACTCGGCCTGGCCGAACGCCTCGCCGTAGGAGATGCCGGGCGCGTACTCGATGTCCTTGAAGTGGCTGACGCCCTGCAGCGCCATGATGATGCGCTCGATGCCGTAGGTGATCTCGACGGAGACCGGGTCCAGCGTCTGCCCGCCGGCCTGCTGGAAGTAGGTGAACTGGGTGATCTCGAGGCCGTCGAGCCACACCTCCCAGCCCAGCCCCCACGCGCCGAGGGCGGGCGAGGCCCAGTTGTCCTCGACGAACCGGATGTCGTGGGCGTGGATGTCGATGCCCAGCGCCTCGAGGCTGGCGAGGTAGATCTCCTGCGGGTCGCCCGGGTCGGGCTTGAGGATGACCTGGAACTGGGTGTGCGTCTGCAGGCGGTTCGGGTTCTCGCCGTACCGTGCGTCGTCGGGCCGGACACTGGGCTCGACGTAGGCGACGTGCCAGGGCTCCGGACCCAGGACCCGGAGGATGGTGGCCGGGTTCATGGTTCCGGCGCCGACCTCGGTGTTGAACGGCTGCACCATGAGGCAGCCCCGGTCGGTCCAGTACTTCGTCAGCGCGAGCAGCGCGTCCTGCATCGTGAGCACCGGGAAAGCCTAGTGGGGTGAGGCCGCTGGCACGAACTCGATCCCGGTGACCCGGGCCAGGATCTCACCGTGCGGAACGAGGAACCAGCCGTCGTCGTGGCCGGCCCACTCCCGCCACGTGGCGGCCAGCCGGTCGAGGTCGGCGGTGGTCGCCAGGCCGCGGCCGACAGCCTGCTCGGCGAACGCCGACGAGGTGACGCGGTCGGCCCACAACCCACCCCACCACGCGCGGTCGTCGGGGCTGCTGAAGCACCAGACGCTCGCGGTGGCGGTGACGGCGGACAGCCCGGCCTCGTGCGCCCACGCGAGGAGCCGCCGGCCGGCGTCGGGCTCGCCGCCGTTGCCGAGGGCCAGCGTGCGGTACAGCTCCAGCCACTCGGACAGCCCGGGCAGCCGCGGGTACCAGATCATGCCGGCGTAGTCGGAGTCGCGCGCCGCGACCACGCCGTCCGGCCGGGCCACCCGGGCCATCTCGCGCAGGACGGCGACGGGGTCGGCGACGTGCTGCAGCAGCTGGTGAGCGTGGACGACGTCGAACGTGGCGGTCTCGAACGGCAGCGCGGCGGCGTCGCCGGTGACGAACTCGACCGCGCCGGCGCCGTCACCCGCGGCGGCCCGGCCGATGACGTCGGCCGACGCGTCCAGCCCGACCACCCGGCCGGGCGCCACCAGCGACGCGAACTCCGTCGTGATGGTTCCCGGCCCGCACCCCACGTCGAGAACGTCCGTCCCCGGCGTGAGCCGATCGCGCAGGTACGCCGCCGAGTTCGCGACCGTGCGCCAGGTGTGCGAGCGCAGGACGCTCTCGTGGTGGCCGTGCGTGTACGTCGCCATGCCGCCACGGTAGTCAAGCCGGTCGGTAGGCTCTCGGGAGTGCTGATCCTCCTGCCGCCGTCGGAGGGCAAGACCGCGCCGGACGACGGCGCCGCGGTCGACCTCGACGCGTTGTCGTTCCCAGAGCTGACGGGCGACCGCGTCGACCTGCTGGCCGCGCTGGTCCGGCTGTGCCGCACGTCGCCGGAGGCCGCGGCGCAGGCGCTCGGGCTCGGGCCGACCCAGGCCGCCGACGTCGAGCGCAACGCCGTCCTGCCGCAGGCGCCGGCCGCGCCGGCGCGCGAGGTCTACTCCGGCGTGCTGTACGACGCGCTCGGCCTGCGCACGCTGCGCGGCGGCACGGCCCTCCGGGCCGACGAGTCGGTGCTGATCACCAGCGGACTGTGGGGGCTGCTGCGACCGTCGGACATCATTCCGGCCTACCGCCTGGGCGGCGGTGTGAGCCTGCCCGGAGTCGGGCCGCTGGCCGCGTTCTGGCGCCGGCCGCTGAGCAAGACATTGCCGGCGGCGGCCGGCGACGAGCTGATCATCGACCTGCGGTCCAGCACCTACGCGGGCTTCTGGCGGCCGCCCGCCGACCTCGCCGCCCGCACCGTCGTGGTCCGAGTCCTGCACGAGCACGACGGCAGGCGCACCGTCGTCAGCCACCACAACAAGGCGACGAAGGGCCGCATCGTGCGGCGGCTCCTGCAGGACGGCGCCCGGGTGACGACGCCGGCCAGGCTGGTCAAGGTGCTGACGCGGCTGGGCTGGACCGCCGAGCTGACCCCGCCGTCCGGCCCCGGCCGCCCGGCCACCGTCGACGTCGTGGTGACCGAGGTGCCGACCTCCTGACGGGGGTGGGGCATGGGTGAGGCGTTGGGCCCCGTCCCCCTGCTGCCCGATTGTCTTGGCCGCGCACGCGCGCCTCAAGCGGACCATGGAGGCGCTTCGCGCCGACGATGACCGCTTGACCCGCGCGCCCGCGGCTCAGAACGGGCAGCTATCAGGGGGACGGGGGAAGAGCGGCGACGACTCCTTGGGCGTTCGGCCGGTTTCTGTGTGGCGTTGGTGTCGTAGCGTCCACGTCGTGAGATTTCACCGTGATTCGCGGGCCATCACGAGGATTACCCCAGCGTCAACACCCCTACAGTCATGGTGAAGCTCAGGTAATCCTCGTGATGTAGGCGATCGTCGATGATCATCGCGCGCCGCCGCCCGACAAAGCAGGACGAAACGGGCACGACAACGCCGAGGCGTGCCCGCTCTGCCCCCGTCCCCCTGATAGCTGCCCGTTCTTGGCCGCGGAACCGCGGGTCAAGCGGATCCTCGTCGGCGCGAAGCGCCCCAAATGGTCCGCTTGAGGCGCGGTTGCGCGGCTAAGAAAATGGGCAGCAGGGGGACGGCCAACGCTGCACGGACGGCCAACGAATCACGGACGATGGCCGAACGACGGCAGTGCGGTGCTGCCGTCGGCGAAGTACTGCAGTTCGGTGACCGAGCCGGGCGACGGCAGCAGGCGGAACAGCGACTCGGGCGGCGCGCCGAGCACGAGCCGGGTCAGCGTGCGCATGGGGATGGAATGGGTCACGACGACGACCGGCTGGCCCGGGTAGGCGGCCAGGAGGGCGTCGCGGGCGGCGGTGATGCGCGGGACGACGTCGTCGAGCGACTCGCCGCCCGGCGGCCGCTGCGCGGGCGAGCCGTACCAGCCGGCCAGCGCGCCCGGGTAGCGCTCGCCGATCTCGGCCAGCGTCAGGCCGTCCCACTCTCCGAAGTGGCACTCGCGCCACGCCTCGTCGACCGTGGGCGTGAGGCCGAGCCGCCGGCCGATGATGTCGGCGGTCTCGCGGGTGCGCAGCATCGGCGAGCAGACGACGGCGACGGCGCCGCTGGTGCTCAGCAGTTCCGCGGCGCGGGCCGCCTGCTCGCGGCCGGTGTCGTCGAGGCTCGGGCCGGGCACGCCGCCGCCGCTGAACCGCCGGGCGGCCGTCATGGACGTCTGGCCGTGCCGCACGACGTGCAGCGTGGTGGGTGGGCCGAGTTCCGGCGTCCAGGCGGTGAGCTTGGTGGGCGGGGCGGTGACGTCGGCGGGCGGCTGCACCGGCCGGCCGTCGAGGGCCTGGTTGACCAGCCGGTCGGCGTGCGCGTTCTCGGCCCGCGGCACCCAGGTGTAGCTGACCCGGTCGCGCGGGAAGATCCGGCCGGCCTCGTGTGCCAGGGGTCGCAGCTCGGCGTTCTTGATCTGCCAGCGGCCGGACAGCTGCTCGACGACGAGCTTGGAGTCGAGCCGGGCCTCGACGACGGCGTCGGGGTCGACGCCGCGGGCGGCTCGTAGGCCGGCCAGCAGGCCGCGATACTCGGCGACGTTGTTCGTCGCGACGCCGATGGCCTCGGCCGTCTCGGCGAGCACCTCACCGGTCTCGGCGTCGCGGACGACGGCGCCGAACGCGGCCGGGCCGGGGTTGCCCCGCGACCCGCCGTCGGCCTCGACGATCAGCCGCCGGCTGGTCACAGCCCTGACTCGGGGGTACGGACCAGGATGCGCCGGCACTCCTCGTGCCGGACCACGACGTCGGCCGGGAGCGCGCGGATGCGGCCCAGCTCGGCGGCGTCGAGCTGGATCATGCAGCCCTCGCACCGGCGCTGCCGCAGCGCCGCCGCGCCGATGCCGCCGCGATCGGCGCGGATCTTCTCGTACAGCGCCAGCAGGTCGGCCGGGACCTCGGCGGCCAGCGCCTGACGCTCGGCACGGGCCGCGGCGGCGTCCTGGTCGATCTGCGCCCATGCGGCGTCGCGAGCGGCTTGGACCTCCTGCGCCTTCTTGCCGACGCTCTCGCGCTCGGCGGCCAGCGCGGCGGCCTCGTTCTGGGCCTCCTCGAGCCGCTCCATGATCTCGATCTCGGCGTCCTCGAGCACGCCTTGGCGGCGGTTGAGCGAGGCGATCTCGCTCTGCAGGCTCTCGAGCTCTTTGGCCGACGACACCTGGCCGGCGTCGAGCCGCTTCTGGTCGCGGTCCTTGCGGGCCCGCACCTGCTCGACCTCGGCGTCGGCGCGCTTCTGCTCGCGCTCGAGGTCGGCGACCGCGGTGCCGGCGACGACCTCGGCGTCGCGCAACCGGCTGTGCTCGGCGGCGAGCGTCTCGAGCTCGGCGGCCTCGGGCAGCGTCCTGCGGCGATGGGCCAGCTGGTCCAGCCGCTGGTCGACCGCCTGGACGTCGAGCAGCCGCAACTGGACGGCGGGGTCAGCGTTCAGCGTGAGCTCCTTCGTCGGCACCGGGTTCCCGGGCGGGCCGGTGCAGTGTCCACGGATCGGTCGGGGTGGTCGAGACGCGAGTCTCCACCGTAGCGCCTGCGCCCGACAACTCCGCCGTCAGCAGCGCCGCGGCGTCGGGCAGCCAGGGCCACTCGCTGGCCCAGTGGGCGACGTCGACGAGCGCCGGCCCGCCGGCCTCGCCCGCCTCCGACGACGGGTGGTGCCGCAGGTCGGCCGTCACGTACGCGTCGACGCCCAGGGCGCGGACGTGGCCGAGCAGGGAGTCGCCCGCACCGCCGCACACCGCGACCGTCGCGACGACGGAGTCGGGATGGCCCATGGCGCGCACCCCGGCCGCCGTCTCGGGAAGTGCGGCGGCGACCCGGCGAACGAACGCGCTCAGCGGCTCGGGCCGCGGCAGCCTGCCGACCCGGCCGAGGCCGAGGGCGGGGTCCTCGGAGCCGGCGGGCACCAGCGGGCAGGTCTCCTCCAGCCCGAGCACCGACGCGAGCGCGTCGTTCACGCCCGGCGCGGCGCGGTCGGCGTTGGTGTGCGCGGTGTACAGGGCGGCGCCGCCGGTGATCAGCCGGTGCACCAGCCGTCCCTTCGGCGTCGTGGCCGGCACCCCGTGCACCGGACGCAGGAACAGCGGGTGATGGGTGACGACGAGGTCGGTGTCCCAGTCGAGGGCGTCGTCGACCACGGCGGCGACGGGGTCGACGGCGAACAGGACGCGGCGCACCAGCGCGTCGGGGTCGCCGCACACCAGGCCGACGGCGTCCCACGACTCGGCCAGCTCCGGCGGGTACAACCGCTCGAGCGCGGCGACGACATCGGCGAGACGGACCATCAGCTGGTTCCCCGTGTCAGGCCATGCATGGCATTCGACTCCCTCCGGGCGCCTTCACAGGCCGACCATATCGATCTCTGCCGGCGCGCCGCCGAGACGGACCCGCTCTCCGGTTGACGTCGTGATGACACCGATGTGACTCTCGTCCCGGAGGGGGCACGGCACGCATGAGGAGGCTGGTCCCATCAGCACCGCACACCCCGCCGACGGCCACCCCTGGTGCGTCGAGCACGACCCGGCCGGCGTCTGCCTCGGCGACCTCCACGAGGTCCCCGGCGGCGGTGCCGCCTGGCTCGAGGGTGCCCGCTCCGGCGGCCGCGGCGCGGCCGTCGTCCTGGCGCTGGCCCGGCCCGACGCCCGGCGGTCACCGCGGTTCACCGCCCGCGAGGTGCGCGAGCTGGCCGCCGTGCTGACGGCACTGGCCGACGAGCTCGACCGCTCGGAACGGCCGGCAGGGTGAGTCGAACGCCCGTTTGACATCCTCCGCCCACCACCTCGTATCATGAGTGCATAGCCTCCACGCCCCTCCAGAGGGCCCTGGTAGCGCTATCGACCACGAGGCGCGGCATCCGGCCGGACAGTCTCGTACCGGCCGCTCAAGGTGGGACGGCACGGCGACCCGACGCGCATCTTCACGCCGTCCCCGTTCAGGGGTTCGGCTGCTGGGCGACGCCGTCCCCGCGTGCTCGACCACGACGGCTACCCCGGCCCCCGTCAGCTCATGAGCGACTCCATTGGAGGACTCCGTGGCCACCACACCAGCCGCGGACCGTCGTGACGTCATCGCCCGGTCCGCGTTCCTCAGTGACGATGTCGGCGAGATGATCGCCTGGCACGACACCGAGGGCCCGTCCATCGACATCCATCTCGAGCCCGCCGACTCCGGTCAGCGGGTCGACGTCTCCGTCACGCCGTCCGAGGCACGTGCCCTGGCCCGGCAACTGACCGAGCTCGCCGACACCGCACAGCGGGCCGGCTGGACCCCGGAACTGCTCGCCGAGGCGCGCGAGCGCTACCTGCCGGGGATGTCCGACGAGCAGATCATCGCCCGGCTCGATGCCCTCACCGACCGCCTCGGCGGGCTCGTGCTCGGCTACCGAGGACGCATCGACTGGCGGGCCGGGCGCATCCTCGTCGCCGAGACCGGCCACGAGCTGCTCGGCCGCGCGGCCACCGCGGTCGACGCCGCCGAGCAGCACCTGGCCGGCTACCAGCAGGCGGTCGAGCAGCTCACCACGGTCAAGGCCGAGCTCGACCACGTCCGCCGGTTCTTCGAGCACGAGAGCGAGCTCGACCGATGACCGCCGCGCCCGCCTCCGACGAATGCGCGCTCAAGTGGTGCAACGAAGCCGGCGAGCACACCGAGCACCGCCAGTACCTCTCGTCCCTGGTCACCTGGCGCCAGACCTGGCTGGTCGGGGTCAACGTCGTCCAGGCAGGCGGCGAGCCCCTCCACGTCGAGCTCACCGCCACCACCCGGTTCTCCCCACCGGCCACGGTGACGCTGAGGCCCGACGAGGCCGAAGCGGTCGGGCAGGCGCTCCTCGAGGCCGCCGCCCGCTGCCTCCGCTGAGCGGCCCGCGGCCGCCGCTCCGCCCGCCGGGGCGGCGGCCGCAGGCCGCCGACCGTTCGCACGATTCGCCCCGAGCCGTCGCCTGACGGTCACCTGCCGGCGCGATAGTCCCGCCATCAGCCGACCCGGGCCAGAAGGGTGACTCCCATGTGTCACACCGACGACCACGCGCACCAGCACGACGCGTTCCATCACCGTCCGCACGACCTCGGCGATCCGGTGGACGCCGACACCACCGCCGCGCTCGACCTCTCCATCGACGACACCGAGCTCTCGCCCGCCCAGCTGTCCCGCCGCGGCCTGTTCCGGTCCGCCGGCATTCTCGGCGGCGCCACGGCGCTCGGCATGGCCGGGGTCACGCCGGCCATGGCCGCCGGCGACGACGAGCGGTCCGGCTCCGGCGGCGGCGCCGTCCGCGAGTGGCTGGCCGGCGACCACCACATCCACACCCAGCACAGCTCCGACGCCATGTACCGCGTGCTCGACCAGGTGCAGCACGGCGCCGCCTACGGCCTCGACTGGATGGTCATCACCGACCACGGCGGCGCCACGCACGCACGCATCGGCGTCGAGCTGGTCAACCCCGACATCCGGGCCGCCCGCGAGCTGCTCCCCGGCACCCTGGTGTTCCAGGGCCTGGAGTGGAACATCCCGGCCGCCGAGCACGGCACCGTGTTCGTCGCGCCGGGCCGCAACGAGGTCGCCGTCCTCAAGCAGTTCGAGACCGACTACGACGGCTCGGTCAGCGGCACGTCGGCCAGCAGCCCCGCCAACGAGGCGCTCGCCCTGGCCGGCATCGCCTGGCTGGGCCGCCAGGTCGACCGCCGTCGCGTCGACGACGCGCTGTTCCTGGCCAACCACCCGGCGCGGCAGGGCATCGACAGCCCGCACGAGATCCGCGCCTGGCGCGACGCCGACCCGCGCATCGCCATCGGCTTCGAGGGGGCGCCCGGCCACCAGGCCGCCGGCCTGCCCGCGGGCGTCGGCGCCGGTTCGGCCCGCGGCTTCTACGGCGGCGCACCCGGCCCCCACTCCTTCCCCGGCTACCCGCTCGAGAGCTACCGCACCTGGGGCGGCTTCGACTGGATGACGGCGACCGTCGGCGGCCTGTGGGACAGCCTGCTGGCCGAGGGCAAGCCGTGGTCCATCAGCGCCAACTCCGACTCCCACACCAACTGGGGCGACACCAGCCGGCGACCCGACGGCTCCAGTTCCGAGCAGTTCAGCCGCGACGGCCGCTACGGCGACCCTGTCTACAGCGGCGGCGTCAACCTGACGGCCGGCGACTACTGGCCCGGCCTGTACTCCCGCACCCACGTGGGCGCCTCGAAGCGCGACTACCTCGCGGTCATGCGCGGCCTGCGCGACGGCCGCATCTGGGTCGACCACGGCCGGCTGGTCAAGGCGCTCGACGTCACCGTGCGCGTCCGCGGCACCCGCGGCGGAGGCGTCCCGCTCGGCTCCACGCTGCGGGTCCGCCGCGGCACCCGCGTCGAGCTGGTCGTCGGCATCACCGCCCAGGACGTCCCCAACTGGTCGCAGTTCGTGCCACGACTCAACCGCATCGACCTCATCCGCGGCGCGGTCGACCCCGGTCACGCCGAGGAGCAGCGCGACACGTTCGTGGCACCCGACACCCGGGTCGTCCAGCAGTGGGACACCTCGGGCCGCACCGGCAGCTATGAGATCGTGCACGACCTCGGCCGCGTCGACGACGCGTTCTACGTCCGGCTGCGCGGCACCGACGGCAACCGCAGCCAGCCCGGCTTCCTCGGCGCGGCCATCGACCCCGAGGGTCCGGCCCTCGACGTCGTCGGCAACGCCGACCCGTGGCTGGACCTCTGGTTCTACACGAACCCCATCTGGGTGGCGCCGACGCGCTGAAGCGTCGCCGCCGGCGGCCGGCCTTCCTGGCGGGAGGCCGGC
>NZ_QUAL01000425.1 GCF_003579925.1 Jiangella rhizosphaerae
ACGGTGGCGGCGGCGGGGCCGGCGGCGACGGCGGCGACGGCGGTGGCCGGGCCGCGGACGCCGCGCTCGACGCCGTCGACGACCTCCTGAGGCGGCTGTCGCGACTCCGCGGCGAACTGGCCCTCACCGTCGAACCGTCCCGAGGGCCGGCTGCGGCCGCCCGCTCGTCAGTCCTCACCGGCTCGGCACACTCCCGCGCCGCCGACCGCCGCCTCACCACGATGGGCGGCCTTGCCTTGGCGCTCGGCATCGTGGCGGTCTTCTGGGCCGCACTGGGGGTGCTGCTGTGGATGCTGCTGCGGTGAGCCCGAACCGGCTGGAGGGGCTGCGCGACTACCTGTGGGCGGTCGCCGTGATCCTGCTGGCCATCGCTGTGCCTATGTACGGGTGGTACGCCGTGGGCGTCTGGGAAGGCGACGTGTCGTGCGTCCACGGACGCACCGTCGACGGCGAGCTCGTCGACACCGGCGCGGTGCACAAAGGATACGTGCCGCTGGAGCTCACCTGCGAGTTCGAGGACGGCACGGAGGAGCGGTTCGTCCCCATGGCCGCGAGCGTCGTCATGTATGGCGGGCTGGCCGGCGCCGTCGTCAGCTTCGGTGTGGCCTGGGCGCTCGGCCGCAAGCTGGCACCGTCGGAACCCTTGGCACGCTGAGGCGTTCCACGAACCGCGCAAATCGGGCACGATTGGTCACCTCCAGCGTGCCAAGGCTGTCGATCGTCCAGCCGACTATGGTGGCCGGTCGTGAAGATCCTCGTCGTCGGTGGCAGCGGCTTCCTGGGCGGTGAGCTGGCGCGTCAATCGAGGGCGGCCGGCCACCACGTCGTCGCGACGTACCTGACCCGGCCGGGCGACCTCGACGGGGTCGAGTGGCGGCCGCTGGACGTCCGCCGGCGCGAGGATGCTGCCGCGCTGGTTGACGCTGTGCGCCCGGACGTCGTGGTCAACGCCGCCTACGTTCAGGCCGACTGGGTGACCACCGCCGACGGCGCCGCACACCTGGCGCTCGCGGCGGCCGCCGTCGACTCGCGGCTGGTCCACGTGTCCAGCGACGCGGTCTTCTCCGGCGCCGCCGTCCATTACGACGAGACTGCCGATCCCGATCCGGTGAACGCCTACGGGGCGGCGAAGGCTGCGGCCGAGACCGCGGTCAAGGCGATCGCGCCGCAGGCCGCGATCGTCCGGACGTCGCTGATCATCGGGGACGGCGGATCGCCCCAGGAGAGGCTCGTCCACGGCCTCGCCGCCGGCTGGCGCGACGGCGTCCTCTTCACCGACGACGTGCGCTGCCCGGTCCACGTCGCCGACCTCGCGGCCGCTCTGCTCGAGCTCGCGGCCTCCGACCGCTCCGGCGTCCACCACGTCGCCGGGCCGGACGCCGTCAGCCGCTACGAGCTCGGCCTGCTCATCGCGCACCGAGACGGGCTCGACGAGGCCGCGCTGCAGGCGGGCACCCGAGCCGCCTCCGGGCCGCCCGGTCCGCTGGACGTGCGCCTGGACTGCCGGGCGACTCAGCAACTGCTCCGCACCCGCTTGCGCGGCGCCCGGGAGTTCCTGGCGCCTCACTGACCGCCGACGAGCGGACCACCGCCCGGCCGAAATGTCCGACCCCGTCACTACTGTCCGGCCGAGCAGGGGGAGACGAACCAGAGGGGCGGGTGGACATGACCGAAGAGACCTGGCACGAGGCACGGCTGATTCCGACGTCGGGCATCAACGGGGCCGAGGAGCAGGAACGCCGGGCGACGTCGGCGCTGCTGGCGGTGATGACGGCGGTCCGGGAGTTCGGGCGCGCACTGACGAAGCCGTTCGGGGCGCCGGCCGGTCACGTCGAGACGTACATCGAGGTGCCGTTCGTCCTGGGAGAGAAGAAGCTGTTCCCGGACGGGCTGATCCGGGTCAGCCGCGGGCAGAAGTCGTGGACGGCTCTGGTCGAGGTCAAGACCGGAAGCAACGAGCTGGCGCCCGAGCAACTGGAGAACTACCTCGACATCGCCCGCGACCAGGGGTTCGACGCGGTCCTGACCATCTCCAACGAGATCCCGGCCATCGCGGGCCAGCACCCGACCAAGGTCGACAAGCGCAAGCTGCGCAAGGTGGCGATGCATCATCTGTCGTGGACGAACGTGCTGACCGAGGCGGTGATGCAGAAGGAGTTCCGCGGCATCGCCGATCCCGACCAGGCGTGGATCCTCGGCGAGCTCATCCGCTACCTCGAGCACCCGCGTTCGGGCGCCCTCGAGTTCGACGACATGGGCGAGAACTGGGTCGCGACCCGCAACGCGATCGCGGCCGGGACGCTCCGGCCGACCGACAAGGGCGTCAGCGAGGTCGCCAACCGCTTCGACGCGCTGCTGCGCTTCGCCAGCCTCCGCCTCGGCCGGCAGCTGGGCACCGAGGTGACGCCGGTGCTGTCGCGCAAGGAACTCGCCGACCCATCGCTGCGTACCCAGTCCCTGGTGGACGACCTTGCCGAGCACTGCACGTTGAGCGGGGCCATCCGCATCCCCGACACCGTGGGGGAACTCGTGGTGACGGCCGATTTGCGGGCCGGTCGCATCACCTGCCACGTCGACGTTGACGCACCCCGGGAAGGGCGGCAGACGACGCGGGTCAACTGGCTGGTCCGGCAGCTCAAGAACGCACCCGCGGACCTGAGGATCGAGGCGTACGTGATGCACGGACGAGGTGCGGGCGCGGCCGAGCTGCTCGCGACCGTCCGCGACGACCCGAGCGTCCTGGTCGCGGACCCGGCCAAAGAACTTCGCGCGTTCCGGGTCGCTCAGAGCCTGCCGATGGGCGGGAAGCGTGGTCGTGGCCGCGGCTCGTTCATCGACTCGGTGCTCGCCGCGGTCGACACCTTTTACGGTGAGGTCATCCAGCACCTGAAGGCCTGGTCGGCCGCGCCGCCGCGGCTCCGTCCCGAACCCGAGCCCGCGGAACGCCGGCCCGAGGTGCCGCCCGCCCTCGTCTCGACCGCGCTGTCCTCCCAGGACGGCGCTGAGGCGGTTCCACCGCCGAACGCCGGCGCAGCGGACGGCGCCGTCCCTGCCGACGACTCGACACACGACGACATCGAGGTGACGGCGGACGCCTGAGACGCTCGACTCACTCTGGCGTTCGTCGGCGCCGACGGGGCGTGTCCAGGACGTCGAACGCGATCCGGCGAGTACCGATCGGCGAAGCGCCACGGCGACCTCTGCGGTCCGACTGCGGACGGAGCCCGGATTGTGTCCGACCCCCGGAGTAGCCTCCGGCGCGCACTGGACCGACTTGCCAAGGGGGGCATGCCATGACCACGGAGAACCAACCTCAGTACGGACCACCACAGTACGCGTACACGCCACAACCGAAGACGACCAGCGGCCTCGCGGTCGCGAGCCTGGTACTCGGGATTCTGTGGCTCGGCTGGCTGGGCTCGCTGCTGGCCGTCATCTTCGGGCACATATCTCTCGGGAGGATGAAGCAAGACCCGAGCGTCAGCGGGCGCGGCCTGGCTATCGCCGGGCTCGTCCTGGGCTACATCGGAATCGGCACCCTGATCGTCTGGATGCTGCTCCTGATCGGACTCTTCGGGGCGTCATCCACGGCCTGACCGACAGCGAGAAGCGCCCCAGCCGATAACGGCCGGGGCGCTTCGTTGTCTCAGCTGATCGCCTGGAGGATCTGGGGACTCGAACCCCACGAGATCTTGGACGATGCCAGAGGTCCCAAGACATCGCCGCGAAGTGGTCCTGAGCTGCAACGATGTGCGACAGAGGGGGATGCAAGCGACGCTTGTCCGGTTACTCACCGACCAGATGCCGACCACCGCGACGAAGAGGAGACTGCCGATGCGATGCGCATGTAGAACCATCGTGGAGCTCTCGGGGAATGACGCCGTCCAGTACGCGCGTGGGCACCTGGTACACGTGGCGGTTGACCAAGTTCAGTGGACGATGACATATGAGTGTCCGGACACGGGCGCGCGCTGGCTGCGGGACAGCCCAAACCCAGAGCTGCATGGGAGCGGACCACCTCGGCTCCGGCGGGTCGAAACCCGCGGTCGAGCGGGATCGGCCGGCGGATGAGCAGCTCGCCGAGATCCGCGACGAGGATTGACGCTGGTGGCTGCGGGCCGGTGAATCATGGAGACCGACGAACGGTCATTCGTACACTCCCGAGCATGACCGCTGCGTCGGAAGAGTACGAGGAGATGCACCGGCTGGTCGATCAGCTCACGCCTGACCAACTGCGGGAGATCCGTGCGCGCGCGGTCCGCCTCGTCTACTCGTCCGAGCACACCGAAGACAGCCAGTGGCCTCCATCGTGGGTCGGGTCGATCCACGCCGGCCGGTCGAACGTCTCGGAACGGGTCGAGGAGATCCTGGCCGAGGGGTTCGAGCGCGACGCGTGATCGTCGTCGACACCGGCCCGATCGTGGCCGCTGCCATCACTGACGACGCGCACCACAAACCATGCGTTCAGGAGTTCGCCCGGCACTCCAAGGCCTGAGCGACGATGCTCGTTCCGAGATTCGTCGCCGCCGAAGCCTGGTGGATCGAATGCCGCCTAAGCACCGACCAAGTACCGACCAACCGCCGACCGGGAGGCGGTGTTCTGATCGAGATGTGCTCTGAGCTGGGCGCGCCTGGAGGGACTCGAACCCCCGACCAAGAGCTTAGAAGGCTCCTGCTCTATCCAGCTGAGCTACAGGCGCAAGCGCAGACAACCGACATTGTGACCGAAAGATCAGCCCTGTTCCACGGGCCGGCCGAGGCCGTCGACCACCTGCGCCCCCGGCCATGCCGCCAGCACGGAGCCGGGGATCGCCAGCTTCGAGCCGCGCACCCCGCTGCCGACCACCGCGAAGGGTAGCGCGGCCACGGCCGGATCGACCAGGATCGGCCAGTCGGCGGGCAGCCCGAGCGGGGTGATACCGCCGTACTCCATGCCGGTCGACTCGACGGCGGCCGCCATGGGTAGGAAGGACGCCTTCCGCACGCCGAGCAGCCGGCGCACCACTCCGTTGACGTCGGCCCGCGTCGTCGCCAGCACCATGCAGGCCGCCACGTACGAGACGCCCTCGCGCTTGCCTGCGACCACCACGCAGTTCGCCGACTCCGCCGGCGACACGTCGTAGGCCGCGCAGAACTCGGCCGTGTCGGCGAGCGACGGGTCGATCGGCGCGACGTACACCGAGCCGGCGGCGGCCGAACCCTCCAGGGCGGACTTCACCGGACCCGCCAGCAGGTCGGGACGGGACAGCGCCGGCTCCGTCGCCAGCCGGCCGATCATCGGAGTTGTCACCCCTCGATGCTACGGTCCCGTCCTCGTGGCCCTCTTCCCGCGTCTGCGCGTCTCCGCCTACGTCATCTGCGAGGACGAGGACGGCCGCGTCCTGCTCTCGCGCTGGATCGGCTACGACGACGGCCCGCAGTGGTCGTTGGCCGGCGGCGGGCTCGACCCGGTCGAGCACCCGCAGGAGGGCGCGGTGCGCGAGCTGTTCGAGGAGACCGGCTACGTCGTCGAGCTCGACGCGCTCATCGGCATCGACGTGGAGCACTTCGTCAGCGACCGCCACGTGCCGGACGGGTACGACGGCGTCGACGTCCACGCCGTGCGCGTCTTCTACCGCGGGCACGTCACCGGCGGCGAGCTGACCCACGAGGTCGGCGGGACCAGCGACCTCGCCGCATGGCTGTCGCGCGAGGAGCTGGCGGGCCTGCCCACGGTTCCCGCGGTCAAGCTGGCGCTCGGGATGTACGACGACGGCGACGGCGTCCCGGTGGCGCCCCTCGAGCCCAACCCGCCGGTGCCCGACGGCGTCCGCGTCGAGCCGCGCGTCGCGGCCTACGGGCGCCTGCCCGACGGCGACACCGTCGGCGGGCTGCTCGACCACGGCGCCGACCCGGCCGAGGCGATCCGCGCGGCGTTCCGTCAGCGGCACGGCCGCGACGTCGCCGTCGGCCGGCCCTGGGCCGCGAGCAGCAGCGTCGACCCTGTCGACGAGAGCACCGTCCGCTGGACCGTCCGCCTCGACTACGACGTCAGCTGAAACCGCCACACGATCGCCACGGGGCTGCCCTCGTAGGCCGCGTTCGCGGCATCGGGGATCAGCGGGTGCAGCGACCAGATGTTCGGCGGTGTGCCTGACGGGGCCGGCGGCGGCACCGCGCCCGGAGCGCCGGGCGGCGCGCCGTCGGGGCCGACGAACGGCGACGGGCGCATCGGCTCCTCGCAGTGCCGGACCTCGAAGCCGAGCGGCAGAGCGGCGGCCAGGTACTCGCTGGCCAGCCGGCTGCGGTTGGGCAGGTAACCGGGGCGGCCATCGGGGCCGGTGACCACGATCGGCAAGCCGATGTCGCCCAGCCGGCCGCGTGGGTCGGACACCACCAGCGAACCGCCCGGCCGCAGCACCCGCGCGAACTCCGCGAACACCGGCTTCAGGTCGGGGACGTGCGACAGCGCCAGCGCGCAGACCACCAGGTCGACGTCGTCGTCGGGCACCGGCAGGGAGGTCAGCTCACCCTCGACGAACCGGCCGGACGGCACCTTCGCCCGCGCCACCGCCAGCATGTCCGGCGAGCTGTCCACGCCGATCACCGTGTGCCCACGCCGCGCCAGGTACTCCGCGTGCCGGCCGGTTCCGCAGGCCGCGTCGAGCGCGACGCCGGCCGGAAGCTCGTCGAGCAGCGACCGCACCAGCGGACCCTCGATGTCGAGCAGCTGGTTGCCGGGCTGGTCGTACGCGGGTGCCCACGACGCGTACGCCTCGGCCGACGTCAGCTCGGCCGCGCTGCCGCCCGGCCCCAGCTCGTCGGCGCGGTCCAGCAGCGACCGGACCTCGGCCAGCCGGGCGGCGACGAACTCCTCGTCGTGCTCACCGGCGAACGCGCGCAGCAGCGCGACGCCCTCGAGGCCGATCAGGTACGCCAGCGGATGCTGATGGATCACCCTCGCAGCCTAGGAACGCGCGCCGAGACGACTCAACGCGTTTTCAGTGGGAGTAGACCGGCACCACCATGCCGCGGGCGAGCGTGTGGAAGGCGAGGTTGAACGAGACGACGGCCGGCGAGGCGTCGCGGTCGACCCCGAGCGTCTCGACGTCGACCGCGTGGACGACGAAGAAGTACCGGTGCGGGACGTCGCCCTGCGGCGGGGCGGAGCCGAAGTACTCGGTCGTGCCGGCGTCGTTCTTCACCGCGAACGCCGGATAGGGCAGCCCGGCGCCGCGCGCGATGGACGTCGTCGTCGCCGGAATGTCGACGACCACCCAGTGCCAGAAACCGCTCGGCGTCGGCGCGTCGGGGTCGAAGCACGTGAGCGCGTAACTGCGGGTGCCGTCGGGCGCGCCGGACCACGACAACTGCGGCGAGAGATTGGCCCCGCCGGCCGCCTCGGAGATGAAGTCCTTGGCGAGCTGCTCGCCGTCGCGGACGTCGTCGCTGGTCAGCGTCATGGACGCGACGGCCGGCAGCAGGGTGTACGGGTCGGGCGGGGTGGGACGTTCGAGCGACATCGAGTCCTCCATCGACGGCATTCCGGCACGCCCGACGTTAGTCGATCGACTCGGCGGTGTGACTCGTCATGTGAACGATTGGCATCAATGGGTCGATGGCTCTTGGCCAGGGGCGGTGCGAGAGTGCAAGATTCGCCAGTGGAAACCGCTGAGGTGAGCATCCATGGTGCTCTCGCCGCTCTTCGCGGCCGGCTCTCCGGTGTGCAGTACCCGCTGGAGACCAACGACGCGGAAACCGCCCGCAGCACGCGCCGCGACATGCTCGCCCAGCTCGACGACTACATCCTCCCGCGCCTCGACCAGCTCGACGCGCCGCTGCTGGCCGTCGTGGGCGGATCGACCGGCGCCGGCAAGTCGACGCTGGTGAACTCGCTCGTCCGGCGCAAGGTCAGCGACGCCGGCGTGCTGCGGCCGACGACCCGCTCGCCGGTCCTGGTGCACCACCCCGACGACGTCGGCTGGTTCGACGAACTGCGCGTCCTGCCCGACCTCCCGCGCGTGGCGATCCACGACCAGGCCGGCGGGGCGCTGCGGCTGGTCGCCGACGACCGACTGCCGGCCGGCGTGGCCATCCTCGACGCGCCCGACGTCGACTCCGTCGTGACCGAGAACCGCACGCTCGCCGCGCAACTGCTGGCGGCCGCCGACCTGTGGCTGTTCGTCACCACCGCGGCCCGCTACTCCGACGCCGTCCCGTGGGACTTCCTCCGCGCCGCCGCCGACCGGCAGGCCGCCGTCGCCGTCGTCCTCGACCGCGTCGCGCCCGAGGCCGTCAGCGAGGTGCGCACCCACCTGGCCGCGATGCTGGCCGAGCACGGCCTGGGCGACGCGCCGCTGCTGGTCGTCGAGGAGACCGCGCCGGACGACTCCGGCCTGCTGCCCGAGGAGGCGGTCGCCTCGGTGCGGGCCTGGCTGGACGGGCTGGCCGCCGACGAGTCGGCCCGCAACGAGATCGTCCGGCGGACGCTCGACGGCGCCATCGGCGGCGCGCTGCGGCAGGTCCCGATGCTCGCCGACGCCGCCGACCACCAGGTCGAGGCGCTGACCCGGCTGCAGGACGAGATCGCGCACGTATACGGCAAGGCGGCCAAGCGCATCGACGCCGCGTCCGCCGACGGCAGCCTGCTCCGCGGCGAGGTGCTCGCCCGCTGGCAGGACTTCGTCGGGACGGGCGATTTCATGCGGTCGCTGGAGGCGCGGGTCGGCCGGCTGCGCGACAAGGTGGCGGCGTTCCTGCGCGGACGGCCGCAGCCAGCGGCGGCGGTCGAGGAGGCGATCGAGCACGGCCTCGCCGCGATGATCGTCGAGGAGGCGAACCGGGCCGCCGAGAAGGCCGACGGCAGGTGGCGCGACTCCGCGGCCGGCCGGGCGCTCCTCGGCGGCGACGACCTCACCCGCTCGGCGAGCGACCTGCCGGCTCGCAGCGCCGCGACCGTCCGCGAGTGGCAGGACTCTGTCCTGTCGATGGTCAAGTCCGAGGGCGCGGACAAGCGGTTCAACGCCCGGCTGCTGTCGTTCGGCGTCAACGGGCTCGGGCTGGCGTTGATGATCGTCGTGTTCGCGTCGACCGCCGGGATTCCCACCGGCGCCGAGGTCGGCGTGGCCGGCGGGACCGCCGTCGTCGGGCAGAAGCTGCTCGAGGCGATCTTCGGTGACGAGGCCGTGCGGCGGCTGGCCGCCAGGGCCCGCGCCGACCTGGCACAACGGGTCGAGGAACTGTTGCGGACGGAGTCCGCGCGGTTCACCGACCGGCTCGGGGGACTACCCGTCGAGGCGGGCGCGGGCGACGCGCTGCGGGCCGCACTCGTCACCGTCGAGCAGGCCCGGGAGGACGCCGCATGAGGAAGTGGTCCCGCCGCGGCCGCATCACGCTGCCGGAACGGGTGACCGCGCTGCAGGAGGCGGTCGCCGCCGGCGGCAAGCGGCTGCCGCCGGACCTCGCCGAGACGGTGCAGGTGGTGGTCGACCGCGCCGGCGAGCGCCGGCAGCTGTCGGTCGAGCACACCGTCGTCGCGCTGGCCGGCGCCACGGGCAGCGGGAAGTCGACGCTGTTCAACCGCATCGCCGGCATGGAGGTCTCCGTCGTCGGCGTCCGCCGCCCGACGACGTCCGGACCGCTGGCCGTCGTGTGGGGCACCCAGGGGGTCATCCCGCTGCTGGACTGGCTCGGCGTGCCGCCGCGGCACCGGGTCGCCCGTGAGAGCGTGCTGGACTCCGGCGAAAGCGACGACCTCGACGGGCTCGTGCTGCTCGACCTGCCCGACCACGACTCCACCCAGAAGGCGCACCGCGACACCGTCGACCGCCTCGTCGAGATGATCGACCTGTTCGTCTGGATCCTCGACCCGCAGAAGTACGCCGACGCCGCCCTGCACGAGCGGTACCTGCGGCCGCTGGCGTCGCACCAGGGCGTCACCGTCATCGTGCTGAACCAGATCGACCGTCTGTCGCGCGCGGACGTCGTCGAGTGCGTCACCGACCTGCGCGGTCTGCTGGATGCGGACGGGCTGGACGAGGTCCCGGTGGTCGCGCTCTCGGCGGCGACGGGCGACGGCGTCGACGTGCTGGTCGACCTGATCCGCACCGCCGTGACCAAGCGCCGTGCCGTCGACGAGCGGATCGAGGCCGACATCAGGATGACGGCCGAGCTGGTGGCGTCCGCGGTGGGCGCCGGTTCGCCGGGGTCGGCCGGAGACGCCGAGCGGCGCCGGCTGGCATCGGCCGTGGCCGAGGCGTCCGGCGCCGACGTCGTCGCGGCGGCGGCGGGACGGTCCTACCTGCAGCGGGCTCGCGTGGCGACCGGGTGGCCGATCACCCGGTGGCTGGGCCGGTTTCGACGCGATCCGCTCGCCAGGCTGGGGGTCCGGATCCGGCCTTCGGTGTTGTCCGGCGCCGGTTCGGCGTCCGGGGGCTCGGGTGGGGAGTCGTCCGGCTCCGGGGCTCGGATCTCGCTGCCCGCGCCGACGCCGGTGCAGCGGTCGCGGTCCGATGCCGCCGTCCGCGAATACGGCGACGCCGCGGCCGGCACCCTGCCGCCCGCCTGGCGCGACGCCGTCCGCTCCGTCGCCGCGTCGGCCGGGAAGCGGCTGCCCGACGAGCTGGACCGCCGGGTCGCCGCGACCGACTTCGGCATCGCGTCGCGGCCGCGCTGGTGGCGGCTGTTGAACGCGCTGCAGTGGCTGTCCCTGCTGACCGCGGCGGCCGGCGTGCTGTGGCTGCTCGCGCTGGCCGGCACGTCGTTCCTGCGCTTCGACGTCGCCGAACCGTCGGTGGGCGGCATCCCCGTGCCGACGGTGCTGCTGGCCGGCGGGCTGGTCCTGGGCGCGGTGCTCGGGCTGCTCGGCCTGGTGGCCGCGCGGCGGGGGAGCCGGCGGCAGGAGGCTCGGGTCCGGCGCCGGCTCCGCGACCTCGTCGACGCCGTCGCCGGCGAGGTCGTCGTCCGGCCGATCGACGCCGAGCTGACCAAGTACGGCGACTTCAAGGCCGCGCTGGACCGCGCCCGCTCCTGACCCGGCCGGCCGGTTCGCCGGGTCGTCGTCGTGGCGAGTCGCGCGGTGGGTTGTAGTCGGGTGGAGCGCGCCCGCTCTTGACCGGGTGACCGGGTCGTCGTCGTGGCGAGTCGCGCGGTGGGTCGGGTCGTATTGGAGCGCCCCCGCTCTTGATCCGAACACCGGTCGTCGCGGGGGAGTTCTCCCGGCCCTGACCGGTGAAAGTCCCTCCTGACCGGACGCGGCTGCGAGCAGCGGTTTTCCACAGCCCATACGAGTTCGCGGAGTTGTCCACATTTCGGCGAACCGGCCTTTCGAATGGCCGCGCCGCGCGGAAATCTCGTTCTCGTCAACCTCACGGGTACGAGCACAGGAGACGCCACATGAGCGAGGTCACCATCACCGTCATCGGCAACGTCGCGACCGAACCCCGGCTGGACAGGACCAAGAACGGCGACGCGTTCGCGAGCTTCCGGCTGGCGTGCAGCGGCGCGTGGTACGACCAGCGAACACGGTCGTGGGTCGACGACGAGACGTCCTTCTACACGGTCTACTGCTGGAAGTCGCCGCTGGCCGACAACATCAAGGCGTCGCTGCGCAAGGGCGATCCGGTGGTGGTCCACGGCCGACTGAAGAATCGCGAGTGGCGCGACGCCAACAACCTCGTGCGCGTCGCGCCTGAGATCACTGCCCGCAGTCTCGGCCACGACCTCTACCGCGGCACGTCGTCGTTCACCAAGGTCACCCGGCAACCGGCTGTGCCCGATGACGACGACGCCGTCGAGTCCGTACGGGCCGCCTACTACGCGGCCGAGGACCAGCGCGGCGTCGTCGACCAGCGGACCGGCGAGATTCTCCCAGGCCTGCCGTCCACCCCGGCGCAGTTCGGTCACGACCGGCCGGCCGACAGTGCGTCGACTCCGAACGGCCGCGCCTCCGGCGGTGATCGACCCGAGAACGGTGCGCCGGCCGCGGTCGGCGACCGGATGACCGCCGGTGATCACATGGCTGCCGGCGACCGCCTGATGGGCGACGACCGGACGATGCGCACGTCGAAGGCCGCGCCGGGTACTGAGGCGAACCCCGCCCCCAAGACCGGGAACGGAACGGACGCCGGCCAGGCCGGGGCCGATCCACGGGTCGAGGTCCCTCCGACGCCGCCGTCGGGCAGCCGTCCCCGGCGCGAGAAGGCGGGCGTCCCCGGCTGACGGGGAACTGTGGCGCTCGTGGCCGTGCGCAGCGCGAGATGGCCGGTGTCGCCGGCTGACCGACCCCGCGCCGTCGGTCGCCAATGGCGTCGTCGCGGATTCCCCCCCATCCGCGCGGTGCCCCACGCGGCCGACGGCGCGGTCCCAGACGTGCCGGTCGGGCCGTCCCCAGCTCCTCAGGCGGGTGCGCTCGTGACTGTGAGGGCCTGGTGCGCTCGCGGGCGGGCCCGTGCCGCAACAGGAGATCGTGCGGCCGGCGTCGCGGACGGGTCGCGCAGCCCGCGCCTTGGCAATGCTGACCGTCGTCATCGCGTCCGATATGTCCGATCTTGCGCGACGGTGAGCCTTGCCAAGGCGGTCGGCCACCGATTGATCGAGGCGTGTCGCACGGCTCACGAACCCCTCGCCGCGGAGCTCGTGCCGCGCTCCGCGGCGAGGCCGGCCGGTCGTGTGTGGCGCCCTGCGGCCGGGGCGTCGGTCGCGTGTGTGGCGCCCTGCGGTGGGGGCCGGTTCGTCCGGCGTCCACCCTGCGGTGGGACGGGCCGGTCCCGGGCGGCGGAGGGCGGCCGCCGCCCGGTATCGCGCGCCGCCCTGCTCGGAGAGGGGGACGCGGTCGTCTCGGGAGGGTGTGAGGCCGTACTCTTGGACTCGTTATGGCGGACTTCATTTACTCCATGCGTAAGGCGCGCAAGGCGCACGGTGACAAGGTCATCCTCGACGACGTCACGCTGTACTTCCTGCCCGGGGCGAAGATCGGCGTGGTGGGTCCGAACGGCGCCGGTAAGTCGAGCATCCTGAAGATCATGGCGGGGCTCGACCAGCCGTCGAACGGTGACGCCCAGCTGGCGCCCGGCGCGACCGTGGGTTATCTCGCGCAGGAGCCGGCGCTCAACGAGGACAAGACCGTGCTCGGCAACGTCCAGGAGGGCGTGGCCGAGACCCTCGAGCTGCTCAACCGGTTCAACGAGATCACCGAGAAGATGGCCGTCGACTACTCCGACGAGCTGCTCGAAGAGATGGGCAAGCTGCAGGAGCAGCTCGACCACCGCAACGCATGGGAGCTGGACTCCCAGCTCGAGCAGGCCATGGATGCGCTGCGCTGCCCGCCGCCGGACGCCGACGTGAAGGTGCTGTCCGGTGGTGAGCGCCGCCGCGTCGCGCTGTGCAAGCTCCTGCTGCAGCAGCCCGACCTGCTGCTGCTCGACGAGCCGACCAACCACCTCGACGCCGAGAGCGTCCTGTGGCTGGAGCAGCACCTCGAGAAGTACCCCGGCGCGGTCATCGCCGTCACCCACGACCGGTACTTCCTCGACCACGTCGCGCAGTGGATCGCCGAGGTCGACCGCGGCCGCGTCCACGGCTACGAGGGCAACTACACCACGTACCTCGAGACGAAGGCCGCCCGTCTCAAGGTCGAGGGGCAGAAGGACGCCAAGCGCCAGCGCCGCCTGAAGGAAGAGCTGGAGTGGGTCCGGTCCAACGCCAAGGGCCGGCAGACCAAGCAGCGCGCCCGCCTCGAGCGCTACGAGGAGATGGCGTCGGAGGCCGAGAAGACGCGCAAGCTCGACTTCGAGGAGATCCAGATCCCGCCGGGCCCGCGCCTGGGCAACCTGGTCGTCGAGGCGAACGGCGTCACCAAGGGCTTCGGCGACCGCACGCTCATGCGCGACCTGTCGTTCTCGTTGCCGCGCAACGGCATCGTCGGCGTCATCGGCCCGAACGGTGTCGGTAAGACGACGCTGTTCAAGATGATCGTCGGCCAGGAGCAGCCCGACGAGGGCGCGTTCCGCATCGGCGACACCGTCCGCCTGTCGTACGTCGACCAGTCGCGCGCCGGCATCGACCCGAAGAAGAACGTCTGGCAGGTCGTGTCCGACGAGCTCGACCACATCAAGGTCGGCCAGGTCGAGATGCCCAGCCGCGCCTACGTGTCGGCGTTCGGCTTCAAGGGCCCCGACCAGCAGAAGCCGGCCGGCGTGCTGTCCGGTGGCGAGCGCAACCGCCTGAACCTCGCGCTCACGCTCAAGCAGGGCGGCAACCTGATCCTGCTCGACGAGCCGACCAACGACCTCGACGTCGAGACGCTGCAGTCGCTCGAGAACGCGCTGCTCGAGTTCCCCGGCTGCGCCGTCATCACGTCGCACGACCGGTGGTTCCTCGACCGCGTCGCCACCCACATCCTCGCGTGGGAGGGCGACGACGAAGATCCCGCGAAGTGGTTCTGGTTCGAGGGCAACTTCGAGAGCTACGAGAAGAACAAGATCGAGCGGCTCGGCGCCGACGCCGCGCGTCCGCACCGGGTCACCTACCGCAAGCTCAGCCGCGACTAGGGGCCGGGCGTGCCGCGCCACGTGACACACGTGCCCCTGCGCTGGGCCGACATGGACGCCTACGGCCATGTCAACAACGTCGTCTACCTGCGCTATCTGCAGGAGGCGCGTGTCGACATGCTGTTCGTCCACGCCCCGAAGCAGGGCGCGGAGCAGCTGGCCGAGGGGGTCGTCGTGGCGCGGCACGAGATCAGCTACCACGCCCCGCTGCACTACCGGGCCGAGCCGGTCCGCGTCGAGACGTGGGTGCGCCGCGTCGGCAACTCCTCGTTCGACCTCGGCTACGAGGTGCTCGACGTCGACGGCGACGGCGTCCGGACGGTGTACGCCGTCGCGTCGAGCGTGCTGGTGCCGTACGACCTCGACGACGCACACCCGCGCCGGGTCGCGCACGAGGAACGGCTGGTGCTCGAGTCGTTCCTCGAGCTCGACGGGCCCGAGCCGGGGAAGGCGGCGGCGTGAGGCACGTCTACGAGTGTTCCGTCCGGTTCGACGACCTCGACGCGTTCGGCCACGTCAACAACGTGACGTTCGCCGAGTACCTGCAGGAGGCGCGGGTCGACTTCGCGCACCGGCAGCTCCGCGCGTCGTCGGGCAACGCGCCGCACGAGGGCTCCGTCGTCGTGCAGCAGAGCATCGACTACCTCGCGCCGGTCCCGTTCCGCACCGAGCCGCTGCGGGTCGAGGTGTGGGTGACGCGCATCGGCACCACGTCGTTCGAGGTGGCGTACGAGGTCAAGGACGAGTCGACGCTGTTCGCGCGGGCCACCGGCGTGCTCGTCGCGTTCGACGTCCGCGGGAACACGCCGCGACCGGTCAACCCGGTCGAACGCGAGATCCTCGAGCGCTACCTCGAGCCGGCGCCGTGACGTCGTTCGTCCCCGCTCACCCCGGTGCCGCCGCCGACCTCGCGACCTTCGCCCAGCGGGTGGCCAAGTACGAGCCCGACTCCGTGCTGCGCATCGTCGCCCACGGCTCGGTCGCCGGCTGCTTCGCCGAGACACCGTTCGACGCGCTCGCGCTGCGGGCCGTCGCGCTCGCCGAGCCCGCCGACGTCGACGTCGTCGTCGAGGCCGGCAACCTCGCCGCCCGGGCGGTCGGCGCGACCGGCGCGTTCGAGCTGCCGCCGGCGCTGCCCGCGCTGCGCTGGGCCAGCAGCCTGCCCCCGCGGTCCGGCTGGACCGAGCTCGCCCGGCTCCCGCTGACCGCCGTCGTCGCCGACGTCGAACGCGGCGTCGAGGAGTTCCGCACCCGCGCGGCCGGCGTCGCCGACGGCAAGTCCCTGCGGGCCGGCCGGGCGGCGCTGGAGGGGCTGGCGACGGAGATCTGGGACCGCGAGCTCGCCGCCGGCATCCCGCTGCGGCTCGCGCACGCGGCGTCGTCGTACGGGTTCCTCAGCGGGCCCGACGGCGCGGAGGTCGCGCTGCGCTCGGTCGGCGCCTGGTGGAGGCTGGACGCGCCGCACGGTTCGGTGCTCGCCCGCAGCGGCCTCGCGCTCTTCGCCTTGTGACGGGGGCCGCTCGCCGCATCGCGGCGCGGTCACTGTCGGGCGCCGAGCCGGGGCCGAACACGTCGGCGAGCAGGTGAGCGGAGCACCCGCCGGGCGTCAGCGCACCGACCCGATCGTCGGAACCGGTGCGGACGGCTCGCCGGCGTCGCGGACGGGCAGGACGGTCCACGATCCGCGGTCCGCCGCCATAGGGCCGGCGCCGGCCCTGGGCAGCACGATCTTCCAGTGCCCGTAGCGCGAGGGGCCGGCCAGATAGCCGCCTACGGCGTCGGGACCGAACAGCTCCTCACTCGGCACCAGCCCGCTCCCCGCCCGGAACCACCCGGAGATCCGCCGCGACAGCGCCGGGTCCGTGCCCACCGCCGCGAGCCATCCGTCGAGGGCGGCGTGCAGGCGGGCGGCCTGCTCGTCGGGCACGCGGGCCTCGATCAGCACCCACGCGGGTTGGAACGACTCGCCGTACGAGACGTCGAGAGAGGTCCGGAAGGCCTCGGTGAGGATCCCGTGGGCGAGGAAGCGGCGATGCAGGCGGCGCAGCTCGCCGTCGCCCCGCCGCAGGTTGCGCAGCAGGACCACCAGCGCGGCCACGACGAAGACCGCGGTCAGCACCAGCAGCACGACGCGGCGCGTCTCCTGCGACAACGGCAGCAGGCCGGTGCCGGGCACCGCCGAGTAGCCGGCGCAGAACACTCCCAGCCCGGCCAGCAGCACGGGCGAGAGCCAGACGGGGTCGCGCGTATCGGTACGCGCGGCGAAGGCGGCGAAGTCGGTCAGATCGGGAACCGGTCGCCGGCGGGCCGGCGGCGGACCGGTTCGCTCGGCGTCGGCCCAGAACCGTCGCGCGCCCGCCAGGGGGACCATCGGGTCGTCGGTCATGCTGCCATGCTCCGATGGCCGCCCCGGCCCCGATCACAGGATCAGGCCCGCGGGGGTGCGGCGGGACACACGTCCCGCCGCATCCCGCGCGGCATCGCCCGAGATCAGCCGCTCAGACGGCGAGCCAGACCGCGGTGTCGGCGGGCAGCCGGCTGTCGGAGTCGAGCGGCCCGCTGGCGAGGATGACCTCGCGGTGTGCCGGGAGCTCCACCGGCGCCGCGCCCAGGTTCACGACGCACGCGAACCCGCGGCCGCGCTGGAACGCCAGCACGTCCTCGGCGGTCGCGTCGATCCAGGCCAGCGGCTCGACCGACGGGATGGACCGGCGCAGGCGGAGGGCGTCGCGGTAGAGCGAGAGCATGGACGCCGGCTCGCCGTCGGCGGCCTCGACGGACAGCTCGCCCCAGCCGTCCGGCTGCGGCAGCCACGAGCCGCCCGAGCCGAACCCGTACGACGACCCGGAGGTCGCCCACGGCAGCGGCACCCGGCAGCCGTCGCGGCCGCGCTCGGTGTGGCCGGACCGTTCCCAGACCGGGTCCTGCAGCGACTCTTCGGGGAGGTCGAGGACCTCCGGCAGGCCGAGCTCCTGGCCCTGGTAGACGTACGCCCCGCCGGGCAGCGCCAGCATGAGCAGCGCCGCGGCCCGCGCGCGCCGCGTCCCGAGCTCGACGTCGACCTCGCCCTTCGCCTTGCCGGCGTGCCCGGTGCCGGACGCCGTCACCTCGCGGCCGTAGCGCGTGACGACCCGCTCGACGTCGTGGTTCTCGAGCACCCAGGTGGCGGGCGCGCCGACCGACGCGAGCGTGCTGACGGAGTCGTCGATGGACCGGCGCAGGTCGGCGGCCGTCCACGCGGACTTCAGGTAGTCGAAGTTGAACGCGCTGTGCAGCTCATCGTCGCGCAGGTAGCGGGCCAGCCGCTCGGCCGGCTCGACCCACGCCTCGGCGACGTACAGCTTCGGCGGGTCGTAGGAGTCGGCGACCTCGCGCCAGCCGCGGTAGATCTCGTGCACGCCGTCGCGGTCGAAGAACGGGTGGTCGGCGATGCTCGGGCGGTCGAGCAGGCCCGACTCGTCGTAGGGGAGGTCGGGCCCGTTCATGTTCTTGACCATGCCGTGCGCGACGTCGATGCGGAAGCCGTCGACGCCGAGGTCGAACCAGAACCGCAAGATGTCCAGGAACTCGGCCCTGACCTCGGGGTTCTCCCAGTCGAAGTCGGGCTGCGACACGTCGAAGATGTGAAAGTACCACTGGCCGGGCGTGCCGTCGGGATCGGTGACCCGTTCCCACGCCGGCCCGCCGAAGACGCTGCGCCAGTTGTTCGGCGGCAGCGCGCCGTCGGGGCCGCGGCCGTCGCGGAAGATGTAGCGCGCCCGCTCGGGCGACCCCGGGCCGGCGGCCAGCGCCTCCTTGAACCACTGGTGATCCCACGAGCTGTGGTTGGGCACGATGTCGAGCAGCACCTTCAGGCCCAGCCCGTGCGCCTCGTCGAGCAGCTCCTTCGCCTGAGCGAGGTCGCCGAAGCGCGGATCGATGTCGCGGAAGTCGGCGACGTCGTACCCGCCGTCGTTCAGCGGCGACGGATACCACGGGTTGATCCACAGCGCGTCGATGCCGAGATCGCGCAGGTACGGCAGCCGGGCGCGCAGGCCGGCGATGTCGCCCTCGCCGTCGCCGTTACCGTCGGCGAAGGACCGGATGTACACCTGGTAGATGACGGCGTCTCTCCACCAGTCACGGGAAGCCTGAGTCACGGGACACCAGCCTAGTCCCCGATCGTCGTCGGGCCTGCAACACCTGCGACGTCGCGCGGGCCGGCCGCAGCAGCACCTCGCTGCCGACGGGCGTGAACCCGCAGGCCAGGAAGGCGCGCAGCGAACGGGCGTTGCCGGGCGTGACGGCGGCGAACACGGGCTCCCCGGCGGGCACCAGCCGCAGCGCGTGAACGCCGTCGCGCACTCCAGACCGCCGGCGAACGGCGGCAGCACCTCGACCGCGCCGTCGACCGGCGGGAACCGGTGTTGGCCGCCATCGAGAATGACGGCGTGGGCGACATCCGGGGTGGTTCGTCGGTGCTATCTCGATGATCATCCAGGATCGACCACCTGATGCTGTGGTCGATCCTGGATGAACACACCGAAAGGGCCGGGGGGTCGGGTCGTCACGGTGACGTCGCCGACAAGTCGACCGGCCGTGACGGCGTTGCCGCGGCGTTCGTCGTCACCACCATGGCGCCGACGTCGGCATCGAACGCGGCGAACGAACCGGCCGGCCGCGGCGTCGAGCAGCACGGCCAGCAGCGGATGTGGTGTCATGGCGGTTCACGGTAACCCCGGCGCTGAGGAGTGGTGCATCGTGCACGGTCCCGACCTGCTGATCGACGCGTTCGGCCGCATCCGCGAGCGGGTCCATGCGACGGTCGGCGGGCTGACGCCGAGCCAGCTCGCCTACCGCGTCGACCCCGACGCCAACTCGATCGCGTGGCTGGTCTGGCACCTGACCCGCATCCAGGACGACCACGTCGCGCACGTGGCCGGCATCGACCAGGTGTGGACGTCCGGCGGCTGGGCCGACCGGTTCGGCCTGCCGTTCCCGCCCGGAGCGACCGGCTACGGCCACCGCAGCGCCGACGTCGCGGCGGTCGTGGTCGACGACCCCGCGCTGCTGACCGGCTACCACGACGCGACGCACGAGATCACCGAGGGCTTCCTGCGCGAGCTCGACGACGAGACGCTGGACCGCGTCGTCGACGAGAGCTACGACCCGCCGGTGACGATGGGCGTGCGGCTGGTCAGCGTGCTGGGCGACAACAGCCAGCACATCGGCCAGGCGGCGTTCGTGCGTGGCGTCGTGACGCGGCTCGGGGTGAGCTGACGCCGTCAGTCCGCGTACATGTCGTCCCACTCGCGGCTGGTGAAGATCGCCGATCGACCCTTCGTCCCGGACGTTGCCGAACGGCCCGACGGCGAGCAGGTCGCCGCGGTCGTGAAACTGAGTTGGCCGGGCGCGGTGGAGGCGGCGGGTGCCGTCGCGGCGCAAAGGTCAGTGACAGCCGGAGTCGGCGTCGACCGGCTGTCTCGGTGCGCTCGGCGGTAGGGCGGCGACCGCGCGCAGCGCCGGCCAGGTGAGCAGCGCGAGCCCGGCGGCCACGGCGGCGACGGCGACCATCGCCCCGGGCAGTCCGGCGGCGCCCGCCCAGTAGCCGACGTAGACGGGTCCGGCGAGGAACCCGAGATAGGCGAGCGTGGCGACGACGGAGGTCGCGGTGCCCTTGGCGGACTCGTCGACCCGCCGCACGGCCAGGGCGAGCAGCGTCGGATAGAGCACGGCGGTGCCGGCCGCGGCCAGGCCGACCCCGGTCAGCGCGACGGCGACGGTGGGGGAGACCGCGACCACGGCGGTGCCGGCCGCGGCGGCCACGGCGCCCGCGATCAGCACGGCGAGCGGACGTGCGGCGCTGAGGCCGGCGGCGGCGAACCGGGTGACGGCGACGACGG
>NZ_QUAL01000427.1 GCF_003579925.1 Jiangella rhizosphaerae
CGAGCGCGACCGCGTGGCCGCGCCGGCGGGCGGCGGCGTGGCTCGGCGGCGTGGGCAGCGGCGTGGCCGGCCGTCGCGGCTGCAGCCCGTGGTCACGGTGGTCCTGGTGGCCGTGCTGGTCGGCATCCCGATGTGGCTGGTCGTCATGACGGCGGGGAAGTCGCAGGGCGAGGCGCTCAGCCCGAACCTCGCGCCGCCCACGGACTGGCAGCTGTGGGAGAACTTGCGCGAGGTGTGGGACCGCGGCCGCATCCCGTCGGCGTTCGCGGGCAGCCTGCTGGTCATGGTGCCGGCGGTGGCCGGCGTGCTGGTGCTCGGCTCGATGGCCGCCTGGGTGCTGGCCCGGCGCACCGGCCGCGCGTACGCCGTCCTGTACGCCGCGGCGATCAGCGGCATCGTGCTGCCGCCCGCCGTCGTGACGATCGTGCTGCTGCTGCGCCAGCTCGGCCTGGCCGGCACCGCCGCCGGCATGATCGGCGTCTACGCCGGGATCTACCTGTCCACGGTGATCTTCTTCGTCACCGGCTTCGTCCGCACCATCCCGCTGGAGCTGGAGGAGGCCGCCCGGGTGGACGGGGCCGGCCCCGTCAAGGTGTTCGTGCGGATCATCCTGCCGCTGCTGCGGCCGGTGCTGGCGACGGCGACGATCCTCATCTGCCTCTACGTGTGGAACGACGTGTTCTACGCGTTCTTCGTGCTCGGCGGCCGCCTGGACACGCTGCCGCTCAACCTGTTCCAGGTGGCCAGCGCCGGGCTCTACCTCAACAACTGGCACCTGATCTTCATGTACGTGGTCCTGATGAGCCTGCCGCTGCTCATCGTGTTCGTCGTGGCCCAACGGAAGATCATCTCCGGCATCACCAGCGGCGCGGTCAAGTAGCTCCCTCGCACCACACCCTCCGCACCATCGACGACGACGGAAAGAGGAAGGTCATGCGAACGTGGATCGCACCCATCGCAGCGTTGAGCGTCGTGGCCGGCGCGCTGGCGGCGAGCACGCTGCCGGCCCCACCGGCCCGTGCCGACGACGCCCAGCAGCTGGTCGTGGACCTCGGTGAGCGCACCGGCCCGTTCCTGGGCGCCGGCAGCGGCACGCTGTACGGGCTCAGCGACGACGGCGTGCCCAGCGACAACACCCTCGAACCGCTGCGCCTGCACAGCATCGCGCAGAAGCCGCCGGCCGGCGCGCAGCACCCGAACGGCGACGCGCTGGTGGTCGCCGACCCGTTCTTCCGCAACGGCGGCGAGTACATCCAGATCTACGTGCAGGACATGTACGCGCAGTGGACCTACGAGAACCCCGGCGGCGTCATCCCGTGCAACGACGTCTGCTTCACCGACTACATGCAGAAGCTGGCGTGGGTGGTCGACCAGGTGACGGCCCGCCCCGACGCCGACCGGTTCGTGTACGTCCTGTTCAACGAGCCCGATGGCATCTGGTACAACCTCAGCACGGGGAACGCCACGGCCTACCGCACGCGCATGGACGCGTTCCTGCGGCACTGGAAGCAAGCGGTGGAGTACGTCCGTGCCCACCACCCCGGCGCCCGCGTCGCCGGCATGAACGACGCCACGTTCCGCGAGCGCAACTACCGCGACTTCCTCGCCTTCGCCCGCGACAACGACGTGCTGCCCGACATCACGTCGTGGCATCAACTGCCCTCCAACAGCCTTGATCCTGCCAGCGGCAACTACTTCCGCAACACCTACGCGACCTACCGTGCGCTGGAGCGCGAACTGGGCATCGACCCCCTCCCGATCGAGATCAACGAGTACGGCGGCAACCGCGACCTCACCGTCCCCGGCCAGCTGATCAAGTGGACCGCGATGTTCGAGGAGGCCAAGGTCGCCGCCGGCGGCAAGGCCTACTGGACCGCGGCCGGCGGCCAGGCCGGCGACGTCGTGCAGACGAACAAGCCCGGCGGCGGCTGGTGGTTCTACAAGATGTACGCCGACCTGCACGGTGGCGACACCGTCGCCGTCACCCGGCCCGGCACCACCACCGTCGATGCGCTCGACGCCATCGCCGTCGTGGACGACGACCGCCGGCAGGCCCGCATCATCACCGGCGGGACGGCCGAGCCCGTCGACGTGGTCGTGAACGGCGTCGACGAGGAGCTGTTCGGCGAGACCGTCCACGTCGAGGTCCGGGCCACCACCTGGAGCGGCCAGAACTCCGACGCGCCGCCGCCCGAGGTGCTGCACCGCGCCGACGTGACACCGGCGGGCGGGACGGTGACCGTGCCGATCCGCGGGCTCGGCGCGCATGGCGACGGCGGCCCGAACGTCGACCGGATGACCGCCTACGAGATCGTGCTGTCGCCCGGCGGCAGCGGCAGCCGGGAACCGGTCGAGCGGCCGTGGCGGGCGACCTACGAGGCCGAGAACGCCGCCATCACCGCGGGCACCGTCCACACCCAGGGCACGCTGCAGAACTGGAACGCGGCCGCGGCGTCGGGCAACCGCGACGTCGGCTCGCTCAACCGGCCGGAGAGCGCCGTCACGTTCACCGTCGACGTCCCCGCCGCCGGCGACTACCGCCTCGGCATCATGTACGGCAACCAGACCGGGCAGCCGTCGCAGCAGGTGCTCACCGTCAACGGCGCCGCACCGCGGTTCGTCGGCTACGAGGCGACCATGAACTGGACCTGGCGGACCCGCGCCGACGTGGTCGTCGCGCTGCGGGCGGGGCGGAACGAGATCCGGCTGGCCGCGTCCGATCCCACGCTGGGCCGCGCCATCGGCGAGGCGACCCTGGACCGGATCGACCTCGAGCAGCTGGGTGGCGACGGCGCGGCCGAGCCGGCCCGCACCTACGAGGCCGAGCTGGCGCAGACCAGCGGCGCCGTGGGCTACGAGTACGACCGCGGCGACCAGTCCGGCGCCGGCCACGTCGTACTGCGGCGCGGCGCCGAGGCGCTGGTCACCGTCTACGCCCAGCGGGACGGCTACTACGACCTCGACTTCCGGCACAGCAGCCCGGGCCTTCCCGGCTCGGAGGTCGCGCGGATCGGCCTGGACCGGCGGCCGATCGAGGGCGGCGTCCTGACGGCGGCGCCCGGCGGCGGGTTCTGGGACACCGACCGGCACCGGCTGTTCCTCTCGGCCGGCGTCAACCGCGTCACCGTGACGCCGACCGGCCCGACCCCGGTGCGGCTCGACGCGGTCACCGTCACCCCGGCCGTCGACGGTCCGCGGCCGGTGACCGTGGTCGAGGCGGAGGACGCGACGCTCGCCGGAGCGGCCGAGGTCAGGCCGCACCGCGCCGCATCGGGCGGCTCGTTCGTCGGCGGCGTCGGCAACGGCCCGGGCAACTCGGTGACGCTGACCGTCGACGCCGTTGAAGCGGGTGAGCACCTGCTGGTCGTCCACTACGCCAACGACGAGCGCGACACCGGGCACCCGTACAACGCCGACATCATCTCCCGCCCGATCGACGTGTCGGTCAACGGCGGCGAGCCGCGGCGACACTGGTTCAAGAACACGTGGTCGTGGGGCAACTGGTGGGCCCGCGGCGTCCCGGTGACCCTGGAAGCCGGGCGCAACGAGATCACGCTGTCCAACGACCCGGCCAGGAGCGCCACGGCGACGGAGTGCCCGCAGCCGTGCCGGCCGACGCTGGACAGCCCGTGGGCTCCGGATCTCGACCGATTCGAGATCGCCCCCGTCCGAGTCGGCTGAGTTCTCCGCCACCTGATCCTTCGGGTCCGGCTCGCTCCGCATGAGGGGGGCGAGCCGGCCTCGGCCAGGCGCTCGTCACCGGAACTGACCGGCGTGCTCGCGCGCCCAGTCGCCGAGTGCGGGCGGGGTGCCCCGTGACCTCGGTGACGGTCGGCAGCACCGGCGACTCGTCGATGGTGCCGTTGACGTAGAAGTCGAAGAACGCGTCGACGTACTCGGCGGGCATGGTGCGCTCCATGCTGACGCGCGCCTCGTCGTCGGGCTGCGGCCGGAAGACCAGCTCCCGCCCGAGGGCGCGTCCGAGATCGGCGACCTGTTCGGCCGGCGTCATCGGCCGCGGGCCGGTCAGCGGCAGGATCTGGCCGGCGTAGTCGTCCGTCAGCAGAGCCGCGGCGGCGACGTCGCCGATGTCGGCGGGGTGAAGGACGGCGGAGCGGCGCTCGGCGAACGGGGCGGTGACGGTGTCGCCGGCGATGATCTGATCGCGCCATCGCAGGGCGTTGGACGCGAACGCGACCGGACGCAGGATCGTCCAGTCGACGCCGGAGGAGCGAACCGCCTCCTCGCTGGCGGCCATGTAGCGCGCGATCGCGTTTCCAGGTGCATCGACCCCGGCCGAGCTGCCGGTGAGCTGGACGACGCGACGCACGCCCCGTCGGGAGGCCTCCGCCAGGACGCCGGGCATGTCCGCGTACCCCGGGAGCAGGAAGACGCCCTCGCATCCCTCGAGGGCCGGTGCGAGGGATGCGGGATCGTCGAGGTCTCCGCGGACCGCGGTGACACCCTCCGGGAGGGAGGAGGTGTCGTCGCGGACCAGTCCTCTCACGTCCACCTCCGCTGCCAGGAGGGCCTTGGCCACCTCCCGACCGGCGTTGCCGGTCGCCCCTGCCACCAGGAACATCACTGCCTCCTTGCTGTCGCACGATGACATCTGGCCGAGCCCGGCCTCAACGGCTCACGAGCGTCTCCCGCTCGACACGGGAGAGCTTCTCAGGATTGCGCACGATGTAGAGCACGCTGATCAATCCGTCGTCGATCCGCATCGCGACGACATTGTCGATGTGCCCGTCGAGACGGATGATCAGCGCCGGTCCGCCGTTGATCCGCGCCGGCTCGGCCGACAGGCCGCCGCCGATCCTGGGCAGGCCGACCTCGAGCATGCGCGCCACCCGGTCAGCCCCCACGATGGGTCGCACCGCGACCTGCACGACTCCGCCACCGTCGCCCAGGGCGACGACGTCCGGTGCGAGGATGTTCATCAGCCGTCGCAGGTCACCGGTTTCGATCGCCACCTGGAACGCCTCGAGCGCGTTCTGAGTCTCGGCGGGTGACACGTCCCCGCGCGGTCGGCGCGCCGCGACGTGCGCTCGTGCCCGGTGCGCGATCTGGCGAACCGCGGCCGGGGTCTTGCCGACGGCGTCCGCGATGTCGTCGTACCCCACATCGAACACGTCGCGGAGCACGAACACCGCTCGCTCAGTCGGCGCGAGCGTCTCCAGCACCAGCAGCATCGCCATCGAGACGCTGTCGGCCAACTCGATGTCCTCCGCGACGTCGGGCGCGGTCAACAGCGGCTCGGGCAACCAGGGCCCGACATAGGACTCCTTGCGCCGCCGCAGCGTACGCAACCGGGTCAGCGCCTGGCGGGTCGTGATCCGCACCAGATACGAGCGCTGATCCCGCACCGTGTCGAGATCGACGTCCACCCACCGCAGCCAGGTCTCCTGCAGAACGTCCTCCGCATCGGCCGCCGAGCCCAGCATCTCGTAGGCGACGGTGAACAGCAGGTTGCGATGCGTCACGAACGCACGGGTGCTGCGTTCCATCACGACGGGGCTCCTGCCTGCTCGTGGACGACGGTGCCAGACATAAGACGCCGGTCCTCATCGCTGTGTGACACCCGCGGGCCGGTGGCGCAGCTCACATCGACGAGCTGTCACACGGATCGGGTCGGCGGCGCCTTGTGTTCGCCGACGTGCGCGGCATTCGACACCACCTGCGTTGAGAGGAATCCATGCGTACCAGCCCACCTGATGACGTGGCATCGGCGGACCGGAGCGGCGGAGGCCCGCCGGATGCTCGTCAACTGCGCTCGATCCTGATCGCCGTGTCGATGGCACTGATGGCCGTCATCGCCTCGGTGTCCGGGCTGAACGTCGCGCAGACGCACATCGCCGTCGACCTGCAGACCTCGCAGACCACGGTTTTGTGGATCATCAACATCTACACCCTTGCGCTGTCCGCGCTGCTGCTGCCGCTCGGCGCGATCGGTGATCGTCTGGGGCGCAGGCCGACGCTGATCGCCGGGTTGGTGATCTTCGGTCTGGCGAGCGTGGTCTCCGGCCTCGCACCCACCGCTGAGGTCATGATCGCCGCGCGGGTGGCAGGCGGCGTCGGGGCGGCGGTCATCATGCCCGTCACCCTGGCCGTGATCACCTCGACCTTTCCCGAGGATCAACGCGGCAAGGCGATCGGCGTGTGGACCGGCGTGGCCGGGGGCGGCGGGATCCTGGGCATGTTCCTGTCGGCCCTTCTGGTCGACGTCGCCGACTGGCGCTGGCTGTTCGTCCTGCCCACTGCCCTGGTGGTCGTCGCCCTGGCCATGACGCTGGCGTCGGTTCCCAACTCCCGCGAGCGTTCCGCCCACGCATACGACACCGTGGGCGCCTTGGTCTCGGTCGTCGCCGTTGCGGGCCTCATCGTCGCCCTCCAGGAGGGACCGGAGCGCGGCTGGACCGCGCCGGCCACGCTGATCGGCATCGCGGTCGGCCTGGTCGCCACGGCCGGCTTCGTGTCCTGGGAGCTGCGCCGCAAGGACGGCGCGCTACTGGACGTACGCCTCTTCCGCGAACGCGGCCTCGCCGGCGGCTCGGCCACGCTGGTCGCGGTGTTCGGCGTCCAGTCGGGCATCTTCGTGGTCCTCTTCCCGTTCTTCCAGGCCGTGCTCGACTGGTCGGCCCTGCTGTCCGCGGCGGCGCTGATGCCCATGGCCGCCGCGATGATGACGGCCTCCGGGACGGCTCCAAGGCTGGCTGCGCGGATCGGCCCCAGACCGACCATGACGGCCGGGATCGTGTCCACCGGTGGCGGACTAGCGCTCATGTCCCTGTCGGTCTCCGTCGGCGGCGGCTATCTGTCGGTCCTGCCCGGCATCATCGTCATGGGCATCGGCATGGGCCTGGCCATGGTGCCATCCACCGAGGCCATCACCCGCTCCCTGCCGCGCGAGAGGCAGGGCGTCGCCTCGGCCCTCAACGACGTCACCCGTGAATTCGGCACCGCACTCGGCGTCGCCACGCTGGGCGCGATTCTCACCGCCGGCTACCGCGACGCCATCGACGACCAGCTCCACGGCGTGCCGGCGGCGACCGCGGACACGGCGCGGGAGGGCATCGCCAACGCCGTCGAGGCAGCGGGCAGCGCGGGCCCGGACGCGCACCACCTCCTCGACGCCGCGAGGCAGTCCTACGTGGACGGATGGCAGCAAGCCATGTGGGTCGGCGTCGCTGTCATGGTCGCGCTCGCCGCCTACATCGCCCTGCGCGGCCCGAAGAACACCCGCCCAGCGCCTGCGCCGGACACCGCAAGAGAGGACGGTTGCGTCGCAGGGTGATGGCCGCCGGGGGCTGCGTCTTCTGCAGGACGCGGCGGGCGGGTGCTGACGATGACCAGGGGAAGGTCGTAGGGACGCGGCGCGACCAGGCGGAGTTTCGCGTCAGTGCCGAATACGGTGGAGGCGGGCGGTGATCGGTGTCCGCGTCACTCGCATGCGGCCGATCTGCGATCCGTGCCCGATCGCCGGGGTAGACGTCTCGGCCGGGACGGCCCGCGAGGGATACGGCCGGGGCGACGTCTGTCTCAGGGCGGGAGCCGACGAGGCGAGGAAGCTCTGGCTGCGTGTGCGGATTCTGTGCGGGATGTTTGCCGCGGGTTCCGTGGCTCGGAAGGGTGGGGGAGCGCGCACCGATGGCCGGTGCGTAGCGCGCGGGTAGCCGCGCACTGATCGACGCATGTGATGAGGAGTTCCCGCACAGTGAGAACGCAGATATCGCACCGGCCGGCGAGGTCGAGGAGGCGCTCCGTTGCTCTGGGGATGATCGGAGCCGTCGGTGCCCTGGCACTCGGAGGGATCACCCCAACGGCCGCCTTCGCCGCAACACCCGATGGCACCTATGCGGGCGAATCCGGCGAAGGCTATGGTTTCGAGCTCACGGTCGAGGGAGGCAGCGTCACCCACGTCTACACGCAGACGACGGTCTACTGCTGGCAGACCGGCTCCGTCTTCCCCTGGCCGATCACGGAGATCCCGGTGACGCCCATCGCGGAGGACGGGTCGTTCTCGGTGGAGTGGGAGGTCGAGACCGATCTTTCCGACCCAGGCGAGGACCCGGAGATCTACACGTCGGAGTACGTCATGACCGGCCAGTTCACCGAGGACGGCGCGCTCACCAGCGTCGGCGAGAACACGGTGGATTCGGGAACCGGCTGCAGCGGTGACTACACCTTCTCCGCGGCGTTCGATGGCGAGCTCCCGGATCCCGAGCCCGAACCCGATCCGGAGGCCTCGGTCGACGTGCCGGAGCTGACCGAGTCCGATCTGGCCGATGTCGGCATCGGGATCACCGGCACCGGCTTCCCCGCCGACGCCGTGGTGTCGCTGACGGTCGACGGTGAGGAGGTGGGTTCGGAGACCGCGGACGCGGATGGGGCGGTGTCATTCACCTTCAAATCCTCGACGCTCGCCGTCGGCACGCACGAGGTGGTGCTGACGTCGGGTGAGTGGTCGGCGTCGACGTCGTTCACCGTGATCGAGGATCCGGCCGATCCGGAGCCGACGCCCGATCCGACGACCGATCCGGAGCCGACGCCTGACCCGGAACCGACGACCGATCCGGAGCCGACGCCTGACCCGGAGCCGACGTCCGACCCGGAGCCGACGTCCGACCCGGAGCCCTCTCCGGCCGACGAGAGTGGCGATGACGAGCTGCCGGTGACGGGCTCGGATGACGCTGTCATCGCGCTGATCGCCGGCATGCTGCTGACCGCGGCGGGTGCGGCCCTGTTCGTCGCCCGGCGTCGGCTCGCGTAGCCCGTGACGGGCGGGACGCCGCTTCCGGAACAGGCCTGTGCCACGCCCGGAAGCGGCGTCCTCCCTTGGTCGTCCCCCGTTAGCGTGAGGTCATGTCTGCTTCCCTGGACGATGTCGCGATGCAGTTGCGCACGTGGCGACGTGAGGACGGCGATCCGTCGTTCGGCGAGATCGCGCGGCGGGTCGGGGCTCTGCGCGCGAAGAGTGGCACAGCGGCGGGCGTGCCGGGCCGCAGCACGGTGTATGACTGCTTCCGCGACGGGCGCCGCCGCATCGACGTCGCACTGGTGGTCGACATCGCCCGCGCACTGCACGTGCCGGACGAACAGGTCCCGGAGTGGCGTGCGCGCTGTGTCGCGGCTCGGCATCCCAAGCGTCGAGAGCTTCCCGTCGCGGTGCAGCGAGGCCGCCCCGTGCGGGTCGAACCGTTCACCCGTCGGCTCGACGCGATCCTGCCGGAGACGTCAGTGCTCATCACGGGCATGCCCGGGGTCGGTAAGACACAGGCCGCCACGGATCTGGCGTGCCGCCTGATCGACCGCGGCCGCACCGCCGATGCACTCGTGCTGGGGCTGCGCGGCGGTGACGAGGGCGCGTTTCCGTCGGCGGACAGCATCGTCGACGCAGCATGCTCGGCGCTCGGTGCGCGAGCGACAGGTTCTCTCGGTGACCGTGTCCGAACCCTCGGCGACGCACTGCGGGCGCATCGGTGCGTCCTCGTCGTCGACGACGCCTCGCACGTGGATCAGGTCGCTCCCCTCCTGGCCGGGATGGGCGGCGTCCCCGTCATCGTCACGAGCCGTGTCGCGCTCGAACTGCCGGGCTGCCTGCACCTCCCTCTGGTCCGCTGGGAGGTACGCGAGATCGTCGAACTCATCGCCGGGATCGCCGGTGCGCGACGGATCGCCGGCGAGCGCGACGCCGCCGAGCGGATCGCCGAGCTCGTCGACGGGATCCCGCTCGCTGCCGCGGTGGTCGCCGCGCGCGTGCGCGACGACGGTGAGTGGTCGCTGTCCGACGTCGTTGACGCGCTCCAGGAGGACCTCGGCGCAGTCGACGACGCCGTGCACGCCTCCATCGCGGCCACGTATCGCGTTCTCGACGCCCAGGCGCGAAGGCTGCTGCGCTACGCCGCGATGCAGCCCTGCGCGGACCTGACGATCGACCAGCTCGGCGCTCTCGTCGACCTCGACGCCGCCGATGCGGAGCAGGTCGTGGCTGTGCTGGAAGCCTCCTACCTCATGCATCGCGGCCCATCGGGACGGGCCGCGATGCATGCGCTCGTTCGTTCCTTCGCGGCCGCTCGGGCGCGTCGCGAGGATCCTCCCCGCGCGCGTCACGCGGCTCTGGACCGGCTGGCCGCACGCTTCATCGGCGAGGCATGGAGCGTCGCAGCGCAACGCGCAGGCCAGGCCGAGCCCGGGGCGAGCAGGTTCGGCACCGACCTCGTCGAGCTGACCGGGGAGGACGTCCCTGAGTGGCCCCTCGCCAGCGGCCTGTCAGCGGCGCAACTCGTTCTCGAACGGGCCGAGCGGAACCGGTCCGCCGTCATCGATCTCGCCGAGGCGTGTGCCCCGACCTTCGAGCATTCCGGGATGGGCCGGCTCGCGATGCAGCTCAGCACGCGGGCAGTGGAGGCGGCCCGGCACATCGGGGATCGCGAAGGCGAGGCTCGAGCCGAGCTGAGCATCGGAAGCCTGGCTGTGCGTCGAGGAGAGTCCGACGCACGAACGCACCTCGAGCGAGCGCGGGTGCTGGCGAGGGACGCGGGCGTGTCCCGTCTCGAGCTGCGCGCCGTGAACTCGCTGGCCGTGCACGCCGCCCAATCCGGCGATCTCGCGGAGGCCCTCACCCAGTTCCGCACGGCCCATGCCGTGGCGAAGGAACACGGCTTCGACGACGTCGAACCGATGCTCCTGGACAACATCGGCATCACTCTCAGACGTCTTGGACGGCTGGACGAAGCACTCGAGAGCGCCGAATCGGCGTATCTCGCCGCGCTGGCGCTGGGACACGTCCCGTGGGCCGCCTCGGCGCTGTCGAATCTCAGCGAGGTGCAACTACTGCTCGGCGATGCGAAGGCGGCCGAGGCGTCGGCGACCCGAGCGATCGAGCTGGCGGGCCATTTCGAGACGCGCGTCATCCACGCCTACGCCGCCACCAACCTCGGAGCCGCGCTGGCAGCGCAGGGACGGTTCGCGGAAGCGATCCTCCGCCACGGGGACGCCCTTCGGCTCGCCGAGGGATTCGGCTGGCCGGATCTCGAGGCATCCGTGCTCGTGAATCTCGCCCATGCTCGGCTCGCGACCGGAGCTCCCGAAGATCGGGCGCGGACGCGTGAGATCCTCGGTCGTGCCGTCGAGCTGTCCGAGGGCTTTCCGATGGAGCGCGGCCGTGCCTTGCACGCCCTCGGCCTCGTCGCTCTGCAGGAGGACGACCCCGAGCGCGCAGAGAAGCTCTTCCGTGATGCGCTTGCCGTGATCGGGGCCGCTTCCGGTCCCGAAGCACAGCGGATCCGCACCGACCTCGAGACCCAGCTCGCCCTTTAGGGCTACGTCGATGGCCGCGAGCAGGTCAGGACGTCGTACAGGTCGGCGAGGTCGTCGATGAGCGCCGCGGGTCCGGCGTCGGCGAGCGCCGCGGCGGGGCGGTAGCCGCCGGTGACGCCGATCGGCAGGAACCCGGCCGCGTGAGCGCATTCCAGGTCGTATTCGGTGTCGCCGACGTAGGCGGCGTGCGTTCGCAGGCCGCGGTGGCGGTGCAGCGCGTCGCCCTTGTCCGCCGCATCCGTGACGACGATGTCCAGGTCCGCCGCCAGGCGGCAGGCTCGCAGGTCGGCTCGGACCGCCTGGGCGCCGGCGGCTGACACGACGCCGACCAGGGCCCCGCCGGCCCGCAGCCGCCGCAGCAGGGCGGCCGCTCCTGTCCGCAGCCGGGGTGGCCGGCGGGCCATCTGCGTGTTCCAGTCGGCGACGGCGCCGGCGAGGTCGGCTGGGTCGACGCCGATGGCCGCCATGAACGCCGTCATCGGCAGCCGGAAGCTCCCGGCGAAGGCGGCCGCCGTCAGCTCCGGCAGCCCGCGTGTCCGGAGGACGGTGTTGGTCGCCTCGCGGGCGCGTTCGGCGTCGTCGGCGAGCGTGCCGTTCCAGTCGAACAGGACGAGGAGGTCGCTGGCGCTCACGTGGCCGACGCCGCGGAACGCGAGGCGAACAGTTCGTCGGCGGTGCCGAGGTAGCGCCGTCCCGGCCCGCCGAAGACCGCGACCCGGCCCGGCGAGCAGCCCAGCGGCACGGTCTCGCCGGCGCGTACGCCGACGTCGGCGGCACATCGCACCGTCACCGTGTGCCCGGCGAGGGAGACGTGGACGATCTTCGACGGGCCGGCCGGCTCGACCAGAACGACGACGCCATTCGCGGTCCACGGCGCGTCCCGGGTGAGGGACAGGTGCTCGGGCCGGACGCCGAGGGTGACGTCGTGGTGCCCGGACGGCGGGAGCACGGCGAGCAGGGTGCGGTGCGCGGTGCCGTCGAACTCGGATCGGAAGAGGTTCATCGGCGGGCTGCCGATGAAGCCGGCGACGAACTCGGAGGCGGGCCGCTCGTAGAGGTCGTCGGGGGTGCCGAGCTGTTCGATCCGGCCGGCCCGGACGACGGCGATGCGGTCGGCCATCGCCATCGCGTCCAGCTGGTCGTGCGTGACGTGCACGGCGGTCGCCCCGGCGTTGCGGAGGATCGCCGCGATCTCGACCCGCAGCTCGGCCCGGAGCTGGGCGTCCAGCCCGGACAGCGGCTCGTCCAGCAGCACGACGCCCGCCCTCCGGGCCAGGGCGCGGGCCAGTGCGACCCGTTGCCGCTGGCCGCCGGACATGGCCCGGGGCAGTCGGTCGAGCAGCTCGGTGATCTGCAGCCGTTCGGCGACGTCGCGCGCCCGATCGCGTGCCTCGCTCTTGGGCATGCGCAGGCCGTGGGTGAGACCGAGGGTGATGTTGCGTTCGGCCGACAGGTGCGGGTAGAGCGCGAAGTGCTGGAAGACGATCGCGACGTCGCGCTCGTGGGTGGCCCGGTCGCGCTGGTCGACGCCGCCGATGACGACGCTGCCGGCGTCGGCGCGCTCGAGCCCGGCGACGACCCGCAGCAGGGTCGACTTGCCCGAACCGGACGGGCCGAGGACGACCAGGCTCTCGCCTGCCGCGACGTCGAGGTCGACGCCGTCGAGTGCCCGGACCTGGCCGAAGGATTTGGTGAGCCCGCGCAGGGTGACGGCGCTCATCGGGCCACCAGCGCGTCGATCTGGGCGGTGGTGTCCGGCACGACCGTGTCCAGCGGCTCGCCGTTGGTCAGCCGCTGCACCATCTCGGTGAGCAGGGTGTTGACCCGCGGGGTGTTGTCGTCGTGCCAGCCGCCCCACGGCGTGACCTTGCCGTCGTAGCGCCAGGCGTAGCCGACGGGGGTGTCGGCGAGCGGGTCGGCGGCGAGCTCCTCGGCGGCTTGGGTGTCGACAGGGGCGTAGCTGTACTGGCGGGCGCTGTCGGCGATGATCTGCGGGCTGAGCATCGTGGTGATCATCTCGTTGGCGTAGGCGGCCCGGCAGGCGTCGTCGGAGAGCACCATCCAGCCGTTGCCGCCGGCCGGCAGCACCGGGCTGCCGCCGTCGGGCACGGGGAAGTCGCTGACCGTCCATTCGAACGCGTCGCCGACGGCCTGGCCGATGGAGACGGCCGATGCCGGCGAGGTGACGAGGTACGCGAGCTGGCCGGTGGTGAACAGCTCGGTGGCGTCGAGCGCGCCGACCGGGGCGATGAGGTCTTCGGCGGCGAGGTCGGAGTAGACCGAGAGCGCCTCGTGGCCTTCGGGGGTGTCGAACCCGGCGGTGCCGTCGTCCTCGACGAAGGTGACGCCGGCGCTCTGGATGAACGACTGCGCGACCCAGTCGGCGATGCCGTCGCGTGGGAGGCTCACCGGCGCGTTGCCGGTGGTGGCGCGGATGGCGCGGGCGGCGTCGACCAGTTCGCTGGTGGAGTCGGGCAGCTCGGTGACGCCGGCGCTCTCGGCGAGGGTCGTGTTGGTGTAGAGGACGGCCATCGACACCTGGAACGGCGCGATGTAGGGCACGCCGTCGACGGAGCCGGCGTCGAGATAGGACCGATCGTAGGTGGCCGGCAGCGTGTCGGGGTCGAGCGGGACCGGCTGGTAGCGGTCGACCCAGAAGCGGACCTGCCCGAGTCCGACCATGCCCACGTCGGGGCGCGACCCGGCGGCGATGTCGGTCACCATCTGCTGGGTGAGGTCGTCGTAGCTGGCGGTGCCGACGAGCTTGAGATCGACGGTGAGACCGGGGTGGCGCTGCTCCAGTTCGGCCTTGGCGGCCTCGGCGGGCACCTTGCCCTGGTCGGCGAACATGGCGGTGATGGTGACGCCGTCGGGGTCGCAGGCGTCCAGCGCCGCGGCGTCGGCGACGGTTCCGGAGTCGTCGCCGGAGCCGCAGGCGGCGACGGCGACGGCGGTGGCGGCGCACAGGCTCGCCAGTCGCAGGGAGCGGCGCGAGGTGAGGGACATGGCAGAGCTCTCCTCTGGAGTCGGGTACGGGTGGTCAGCCGGGCAGTTCGCCGCCGGCGATCCCGGCGACGAACCGGCGCTGGGCGACCAGGAACAGGACGACGATGGGCAGGGTGACGATGACGGCGGCGGCGGTGAGCGCGCCGTAGTCGGTGCCGGTGTCGGCGTTCTGGAACGTGGCCAGCGCCAGTGGTGGCGTGTACAGGCCGGGATCGCGGGCGACCAGCAGCGGCCACATGTAGTCGTTCCAGTGCACGAACACGGAGAACACCGAGAACGTCGCGATGGCCGGCGTGCTCAACGGGACGACGATGCGCAGCAGCGTCTGTGCCGTGCCGAGGCCGTCGGCGCGGGCGGCCTCGAGCAGGCTGTCCGGGATGGTGGTCATGAACTGCCGCAGCAGGAACACGCCGAACGCGCTGGTGGCGAACGGCAGGATCAGCGCGGTGAGGGTGTTGGCGAGACCGGCGGAGCCGATGCCCAGGTACAGCGGGATCGCGGTGGCCTGGCTCGGGATCAGCAGGCAGGCGAGCACGACGCCGTACAGCACGCCGCGCGAGGCGAAGCGGAGCTTGGCGAACGCGAACGCCGCGGGAATGCAGGTGAGCAGCTGCAACGCCAGGATGCCGGCGGTGACCACGGCCCCGTTGAGCATGGCTCGGCCCAGATCGGCCTCCTGCCAGGCACGGGCGTAGTTGCCGAGGTCGAGGGTGCTCGGCAGGAACGAGAGGCCGTCGACGTAGACGGAGTCCGCGCCGGCGACGGAGGTCCGCAGCATCCAGTAGAACGGGAAGACCGAGACGGCCACGGCGAGGACCGCCAGCCCGGCCCGCAGCGCGCCCCTCATCGCCGGGCTCCCATCAGCGAACGACGCCGCCACACGCCGATGCCGATCAGCACGGCCAGCACCAGGACGGACAACGCGGCGGCCTGGCCCAGCTCGAAGTAGCCGAAGCCCAGCTGCCACGTCATGGTGAGGACGGTCTCGGTGGCGTACAGCGGGCCGCCGCCGGTCATCACGTTGACGGTGTCGAACACCTGGACGGCACCGAGCACTGTCATGACGGTGGCGAACACGACGATGGGGCGCAGCAGCGGCAGCGTGACCGTGCGCAGCTTCGCCAGGCCGCGGATGCCGTCGGCGGCCGCGGCCTCGTGGACGGCCGTCGGGATGCTGGTGAGCCCGGCGAGGAACAGCACCATGGTGAGCGCCACGCCACGCCAGATCCCGACCGCTGCCACCGTCGGCAGCGCCAGCCGTTCGTCGCCGAGGTAGTTGAGCGGGCCGAGCCCGGCCAGGCCCAGCAGCTGGTTGGCGAAGCCGCCGTTGAGCGCGAAGATCCACCGGAACACGACGGCCATCGCGACGAGGTTCGCGGTGAACGGCAGGAACAACAGGGTTCGGAGCACGGCCCGGCCCCGCCCCATCGATTCGACCAGCAGCGCCAGCCCGAGCCCGATCGCCAGTGACGGCACGATCGTCAGGACGCAGTAGACGAGCGTGTTGCGGACCGACCGCAGGACGACGTCGTCGCCCAGGATCGCGGCGAAGTTGTCCAGCCCGACCCAGGTCCAGCGCACACCGCTGGTGAGGTCGATCTCGAAGAAGCTGCCGACCAGGGCCAGGACGCCTGGCGCCAGGACGAACAGCGCGATCAGGGTCAGGGCGGGCGCGATCAGCAGGAACGCCGTCCGGGTGGTGCGGCGGTCGTCGCGGACGGAGATCGTCATCGCAGCCGCGCCAGGTCCAGGGCGGTGATCCGGCCGCCGACGTCGACGACGTAGGCGAGGTCGCCGGCGATGGTCACCGGCGCGGCCACCGGGCTGCCGACCTCGATCTCGGCCACCGGTTCGCCGGTGGCGGCCGCGACCACGTGCAGGTAGCCGTCCAGCCCGGGCGCCACCAGCAGGTCGCCGCCGGCCGCGGGCAGCAGGGACGGCTCGGCGAACAGCGCGTGCGGGGTGCGCCGGTAACTCGTCATCGCCAGCGCCGAGGCGTGGCCGAGCTCGCGGCACCACAGCTCGCTGCCGTCCTCGCGGGACAGCAGGACCAGGCCGCGCCCGGAGTCGACGACGACGATGCCGTCGGCCGTGGCCAGCGGCGTGGCCGGGTTGAACGGCAGGCTGCGCGGCACGGCCCACCGGGTCTGTCCGGTCTTGGCGTCGACGGCGGTCAACGTCCCGGTTGCCGGGACGTACAGGCAGGCGCTGACGTCGTCGTACAGCGGCGTGCCGAGCGCGGCCTCGCCCAGCATCAGCGCGGCGTCGCGGGGCTGGTCGTCGGGCCACCGGGTGTCGCCGGTGAGCAGGTCGAGTCCCATCAGCCGTGGGGCCGGGACCGCGCCGACGACCACCACGTCGCCCGCGGCGACGGGTGCGGCGTGCGCCACGAGCGTCTGATACGGGGACAGGTCGGTCCGCTCCCAGACGAGCGCGCCGGTGGCGGCGTCGAGGGCCCTCAGGTGCGACATGTCGCCGACGATCACCAGGTCGCCGGCCACGCAGGGCGCGGTCCACGCGAACAGCCGCAGCGGATCCGGGGACGGCACCCGCCAGCGCGGGCCGCCGTCGTGCAGGCCGACCGCAACCGTGTCGCCGATGACCTCGGTGGCGATGACTGTGTCGCCGTTCACGGCGGGTGTGGACTTGACCGCCGAATCCAGCGGCAGGTCCCAGAGGAGCCGCCCGTCGGCGGGGACGAGGGCCCGCAGACCGCCGGCGGGCTCGTCCTCGTGCTTCACCGCGGCCAGGAGGACGCCGTCGTGCACGCGCACCGCCGCCCGGTGCCCTGCGCCGGGCAGCTGGTGCGTCCAGCGCACGCCCGGACGCCGCTCGGCTGACGCCGGCGGCGCCGGCACCGAGAACGTGGCCGTGCCCCCCGCGTGCGGCGTAACGGTCTGGGTGCGCAGCGAGATCTCCTCGCCGTCCCAGGTCACCACCCGGTAGGACGGCGGGGAGAAGTCCAGCCCCGCGAACAGCGGCGTCGGGGTGTTGACGTGCAGCGTGCCGCCGACACGGACCACCCGCGAGGTGTGGCGGTGGCCGGAGAACGTGGCCAGCGGCGGCCGCGGTGCCACGTCGAGGATGGACGTCCACGGCTGGTCGTGGGAGAGCAGGATCCACGGGGTGCCCGGCGGGATCGACTCCAGGTCGGCGAGCAGCCACGCGTTCTGCACCGCGTCATCCAGGCCGAGCTCGTGGGTGTGCCAGTCGACGGTGACGACGTGCAGGCCGGGCAGGTCGAAGGAGTACCAGCGCGGCCCGATGTTGCGCTCGTACCCGGCCGGGTCGCCGGTGTTGATGAGGTAGTCGTTGCGGCTGACCGCGACGCCGAGTTCGCCGGCCATGTGGTCGTGGTTGCCCGGCACCAGGTGGACCGGCAGCGGGCTGCCCGCGAGCGCCAGGCGCAGCGCCTCGAATTCCTCGTCGACACCCAGGTCGGTCAGGTCGCCGGTGGCGATGACCGAGCTGACGTCCGGCGCCCGCTCCGGGACAGCGGCGAGGAACCGGCCGAACGCCTCGCGGCTGCCGAGCTCGACCGGCTGTGGGTAGATGCGGGCGCCGTTCGTGGTGCTGACGTGGGTGTCGGAGACGTGCACGAACCGGTACGGGTAGACGTCGCGGTCCGGCACCAGCGTGAAGACCGGGTCGACGGCGTCGGCGGCGACGAACCAGCGCTCGCACGTCCAGCCCGCCGGGCGGGTGATGAACACGTGCGGGCGGGTCGGGGTGAGGGTGAAGCGCCCGCGGGAGTCGGTGGTGGTCACGGTGGCGCCGTCGCTGACGAGGACGCCGGGGCGGCCCCGTCCGTCGGCGGAGACGACTGTTCCTTGCATGCGGAAGCCGGCCTTTCGGCTCGATGGGTCTGCGTCTGGGGTCGGAGAGGTCAGATGCGGTGATCGGTGAGGACGTCCGCGGAGGCCTCGCGGGCGGCCTGTGCGCCGGGGTGGCGCATGCCGACCAGGACGACGATGGCGTCGAGCACCGCGAGGTGCACGATGCGGCTGGTCATGGACTCGATGCGGTAGGAGGTCTCGCGGCTCCCGGCGACCAGGGCCAGCTCGGTCAGCTCCGTCAGCGGCGAGCTGGCAAAGCTCGTCAGCGCGACGGTCGTGGCGCCGGCGGCCCGTGCGGTCCGGACGGCGGCCAGCGTCTCCCGGGTGGAGCCGGTGTGGCTGATGGCGAAGCAGACGTCGTTCGGGCCGAGCATGCGCGCCGTGACGTCCTGGACGTGGACGTCGGCCGGCGCCAGTGCCGGCAGACCCACGGTGGTGAGGCGGTAGGCGATGTCCCCGGCCAGCGGAGCGGAGGTGCCCACGGCGACGAAGAGGACGCGGCGCGCCGCCAGCAGCCGCTCGACGACGGCGTCGAGCACCCGCGCGTCGAACGAGCGCGATGCCTCCTCCAGTGAGGCCGCGCTCCCCGCGAGGACCTTCCGGGCCACCTCGGGTGCGCCATCGCCCGGATCGATCTCATCGAGCACCTGATGCTCGACGGGGATGGACTCGCGCGCCAGACGCAACTTGAGATCCTGGAAGCCGCGCAACTCCAAGCTCCGGCAGAACCGCATGACCGATCCCACCGAGGTTCCGGAAGCCTCGGCGAGCTGGGTGACGGACAGATGAATGACGTCGACCGGGTTGCCCAGGATCGTCCGAGCCACCCGCTGCTCGGCCGGCGCCAAACCCGTGGAACGGGTCCTGATCAGCTCCAACATCGGCACGGCGGGCGTGGTCGTCGTCATGCCTGGAAACTTAGGAGCCGTCGGTGAACGACGACCGACGCCGGGCGGAACGATGGAGAACGGTTCCACCTCGCGAGCGTGACCGGAACAATCTTCCGCTGCGCTCATGTCATCGCCCCAGCGGCCATGACCGCCCGGGCCCGCCTCTCTGTGCGCCTGGCGTTCCGTCACTGCGGGCGAGGCGACCGAGGGATCTTGACGGGCGACTCCGGCCCTCATTACCATACCTTATGGTCGACCGTAATTCAATTTACGGGCGTACTTTAAAGGTTGTCATCGACGGCAACGCGCCCTGCGGCGGTCGGTCCTCGGAACGGAGGATGACGATGACGCTTCTCGCTCGCCCCAGGCTCCTCGCGGCTCCATCGCGCGGTCGCACAGCGCTGTGGCTGGCCGCGGTCGCCGCCCTCGTCGCGGCCTTGACCGCGGCGCCCGCGACGCCCGCGTCGGCCGCCGCTCCCGAGTTCCCCTACTCCTTCACCGCATCGAGCAGCGGCAACATCCTCTCCGTGCCGGGCACGCAGAAGTCCTTCACGCTCGCGGCGGGCGAAGCGGTCTACCTCTCCACCAGGAACGTCTCCAACACGCTGCTCACCTCGCTGCGATCGATCGACAACCCGGGAACGACGTTCCTGCTCTCGTGTTGGAAGGCCGGCGAGTCGGCGACCAACCAGAACGGCGTCTACTCGGGTCAGAACACGGATACGCCGACGGAGACGACGGTCGCGGGCTACATGCGGTGGCTGCTCGTCGCCCCGACTGCTGGGACGTACACCTGCGAGCTCCAGGTCTCGAGTTACGCCCGCGCCGACACGATCACCTATGCCGGTGGGCGGATCCACATGCGGGTCAACGCCGGCGCCGAGATCCTGCACAGCTATGTCGGGCCCACAGAGGTGGTCCAGAGCGCGGTCCACTGGGCGATGCCGAACGTTCCGCGAGAGAGCGAGTACGTCCTGTGGAGCGGGATCAAGCAGCTCAACGGCTACACCGTGCCGATCACGCCCGGCACCGACACCATGACCATCGTGCAGGACGTCAACATCACGACGTGCATCGCCGGCGACTCGGGGACCTGGCCGGCGTGCGCGGGGGGATCGGGTGGGAGCACGATGCGCACCTGGATCGACGCTCAGCCGCAGTACGCCAACGGCACCGCGTGCGGGCCGCTCATCAAGGGGCCGGTCCGGTCGACGTGGATCAGCCCGGACCGCCACCACAAGCCGGTGACCGACACGCTGGTCATCCCGCGGTCGAGCATCGGCGCCGGCTGCACGCACGTGCGCACCTCCCTCAAGGTCGAGCACGGCGGCGGAGCGCAGGCCGTGCTCCATGCCCACTGGGCCGGCGCGACCGGCGGTAACCGGCCGACGTACGGGGTCGCCTACCAGCACTGACCGACACCACGCCGAACGCGGCCGGCGCCCGACGAGGGCGCC
>NZ_QUAL01000428.1 GCF_003579925.1 Jiangella rhizosphaerae
CGCCGGTGTCGCCGTCGCGGCGCTCGCGGCCGTGCTGGTGCCGCGGCGGACCGGCGGCAGGTCGCCCGGCCCACTGCCGCCCGGCGCCACCGAGGCGCCGCACCTGGCCGTCGGCGCCGGTGAACGGGTGGCGTGGACCCGGTCGGCCGCGACCGGCGGCGTGCCCGCCGTGGTCCTCGTCGCCGGCATCGGCGTCACCGCGGTCGCCGGCGTTGTCGGCCGGCAGTGGTGGGTGCTCGGGCTGAGCCTGGCGCTGGCGATCCTCGCCGCGGCGATGTTCTCCGTCACCGTGACGGTGGACGAGCGCGGGCTGACGGTCCGGGGCCGGTTCGGCCGGCCGCGCCTGCACACGTCGCTGGACCGCATCGCGCGAGCGAGCACCGTCACGGTCCGCCCCGTCCGCGACTTCGGCGGCTGGGGCTACCGCGTCGCCGCGCTCGGCCCGCTCAAGGGCACCCGCGGCTACGTCCTGCGCGGCGGCGAGGCGCTGCTGGTCGAGCTCACCGACGGCGGGCGCGCCATCGTCACCGTCGACGACGCCGGCACCGCGGCCGCGCTGCTCAACGCCCTGCTCGAGCGCCGCTTCGGTGGCGTGTGAGCCGGTGGCACACAATGTGTCGATGAGCGACGTGGTGAAGGTGCGGGTGGGCACCGGCCCGGTGTCCTTCGACGAGGTCGTGGCGGTGGCCCGTGACGGTGCGGGCGTGGAGCTGGGTGCCGACGCGCGGGAGGCGGTGGCGCGCAGCCGCGAGGTGATAGAGAAGCTGGCCGTCGCGGATCTGCCGTATTACGGGGTGTCGACGGGGTTCGGTGCGCTGGCGACGAAGCACATCCCGGCGGACAAGCGGGCGGCGTTGCAGCGCAGCCTGATCCGCAGCCATGCCGCCGGGTCCGGCCCGGAGGTCGAGCGTGAGGTGGTCCGCGCGCTGATGCTGCTGCGGCTGTCGACCCTGGCGACCGGGCGCACCGGGGTTCGGCCGGCGACGGCGTCGGCGTACGCGCGGCTGCTCGACGCGGGCATCACGCCGGTGGTGTACGAGTACGGCAGCCTGGGGTGTTCCGGGGATCTGGCGCCGCTGGCGCACTGCGCGCTGGCGCTGATGGGCGAGGGGACGGTGCGCGACGCGTCCGGCGCGCTGGTCGACGCGGGGACCGCGCTGGCCGCGGCGGGCATCGAGCCGGTGGTGCTGGCCGAGAAGGAGGGGCTGGCGCTGATCAACGGCACCGACGGCATGCTCGGCATGCTGGTGCTGGCGCTGCACGACCTTCGTGGTCTGGTGCGGGTGGCCGACGTCGCCGCGGCGATGAGCGTCGAGGCGCTGCTGGGCACCGACCGCGTGTTCGCCGACGACCTGCAGGCGCTGCGGCCGCATCCGGGGCAACGCGAGTCCGCGGCCAACCTGCGTGCGCTGCTGGCCGGGTCGCAGGTGGTGGCCAGCCACCGCGGGCCCGACTGCACCCGCGTCCAGGACGCCTACTCGCTGCGCTGCGCGCCGCAGGTGCACGGCGCGGTCCGCGACACCCTGGACCACGCGTCGCTGGTGGCCGGGCGGGAACTCGCCGCGGCCATCGACAATCCCGTCGTGACACCGGACGGGCGGGTGGAGTCCAACGGCAACTTCCACGGCGCCCCGGTCGGGTACGTGCTGGACTACCTCGCCATCGCCGCGGCCGATCTGGCCTCGATCAGCGAGCGGCGCACCGACCGCTTCCTCGACGTCGCCCGCAACTCAGGGCTGGCGCCGTTCCTCGCCGACGATCCCGGCGTGGACTCCGGGCACATGATCGCGCAGTACACCCAGGCCGGCATCGTCTCGGAGCTGAAGCGGCTGGCCGTGCCCGCGTCGGTCGACTCCATCCCGTCCAGCGCCATGCAGGAGGACCACGTCTCCATGGGCTGGGCGGCCGCCCGCAAACTGCGCCGCGCCGTCGACGGCGTCGCCCGGGTGCTCGCGGTGGAGCTGCTGACAGCGGCCCGGGCGCTGGACCTGCGCGCGCCGCTCGCTCCGGCGGCCGGCACCGGCGCCGTCCGCGACCTCATCCGCGAGCACGTCGCCGGGCCCGGACCCGACCGCCACCTCGCCCCCGAGATCGACGCCGTCCACGCCCTCGTCACGACCGGCCGGATCGTCGCAGCCGCCGAGGCCGCCACCGGCACCCTGCACTGAGGAGGACCCCCATGTCCGGACCCCGACCCGTCCGCGCCCCGCGCGGGACCCAGCTCACTGCCCAGGGCTGGCCGCAGGAGGCCGCGCTGCGGATGCTGCAGAACAACCTCGATCCCGAGGTGGCCGAGCACCCCGACGAGCTGGTCGTCTACGGGGGCACCGGCAAGGCCGCGCGCGACTGGCCGTCGTTCGACGCTCTGGTGCGCACGCTGACCACGCTGGCCGGGGACGAGACGATGCTGGTGCAGTCCGGGCGCCCGGTCGGGGTGCTGCGCACGCACGAGTGGGCGCCGCGGGTGCTGATCGCCAACTCCAACCTGGTCGGCGACTGGGCGACCTGGGAGGAGTTCCGGCGGCTCGAGGCGCTCGGGCTGACGATGTACGGGCAGATGACCGCCGGGTCGTGGATCTACATCGGCACCCAGGGGATCCTGCAGGGCACCTACGAGACGTTCGCCGCGGTCGCGGCGAAGCGGTTCGGCGGCTCGCTGGCCGGCACCGTCACGCTCACCGCCGGGCTGGGCGGCATGGGCGGCGCGCAGCCGCTGGCGGTGACGATGAACGGCGGCGTCGCGCTGGTGGTGGAGTGCGACCCCTCGCGCATCACCCGGCGCATCGAGCACGGCTACCTCGACGTGCAGGCCGCGTCGGTCGACGACGCGCTCAGGTTGGCCGGCCAGGCCCGCCGCGACCGGCGGGCGCTGTCGATCGGCGTGCTGGGCAACGCCGCGCAGGTGGTGCCGGACCTGCTGACCCGCGGCGCGGAGATCGACGTCGTCACCGACCAGACCTCCGCGCACGACCCGCTCGCGTACCTGCCGCTGGGTGTGGCGTTCGAGGACTGGGCCGCCGAGCGGGCCAAGGACCCGGCCGGGTTCACCACCCGCGCGCGCGAGTCGATGGCCACACATGTCGAGGCGATGGTCGGGTTCCTCGACGCCGGCGCGGAGGTGTTCGACTACGGCAACTCGATCCGCGGCGAGGCGCAGCTGGCCGGGTACGAACGCGCCTTCGCGTTCCCCGGGTTCGTGCCCGCCTACATCCGGCCGCTGTTCTGCGAGGGCAAGGGCCCGTTCCGGTGGGCGGCGCTGTCCGGCGACCCCGCCGACATCGCCGCCACCGACCAAGCGATCCTCGACCTGTTTCCCGACAACGAGCCGCTGGCCCGGTGGATCCGCATGGCCGGTGAGAAGGTGCACTTCCAGGGCCTGCCGGCGCGCATCTGCTGGCTGGGCTACGGCGAACGCGACCGGGCGGGCCTGCGGTTCAACGACATGGTCGCCTCCGGCGAGCTGTCCGCCCCGGTCGTCATCGGCCGCGACCACCTCGACGCCGGCTCCGTCGCCTCCCCCTATCGCGAGACCGAGGCCATGGCCGACGGCTCCGACGCCATCGCCGACTGGCCGCTGCTCAACGCCCTGGTCAACACCGCGTCCGGGGCCAGCTGGGTGTCCATCCACCACGGCGGCGGCGTCGGCATGGGCCGATCCATCCACGCCGGCCAGGTCACCGTCGCCGACGGCACCGCCCTAGCCGGCGAGAAGATCGACCGGGTGCTGTCCAACGACCCCGCCATGGGCGTCATCCGCCACGTCGACGCCGGCTACGACCACGCGGCCGACATCGCGGCCGAACGCGGCGTCCGCATCCCCATGCGCGAGGGCTGAGCCGGCGGCCGCCCCGTCAGCCGTTCCAGCGGCCGCGGTGGACGACGGCGTCGAGGTCGCGGCGGCCGCGCCGCAGCGACGGCGACCGCCGGTCCGGCGCGCGGTGGCCGACGCTGATGACGCCGATCGGCTTGTAGTCATCCGGCACCCCGAACGCGTCGCGGAAGGCGGCCACCCGCTCCGGCGGGATGCCGAAGAAGCACGCGCCCAGGCCCTCGTCGACGACGGTCAGTAGCATGAGCAGGCTGGCCATGCCCGCGTCGATGTCCCAGTACGGCGCGGGCCAGCGCGACTCGTCGCGGTCGGTCCAGCCCTTGTCCGGTTCGGCGTACCGGTCGAGATAGGCGGCCTTCGAGGACAGCGGCACGATGAGCACGGGCGCACGGCGCAGCCCGGCCGACCACCCGTCGGTGCCCTCGCCGGGCGGCGTGGCGGCGGCCCAGAAGCGGGCGACATCACTGGGAGTGTCCAGCCGCAGGAACGCCCAGCCCTGGCTGAACCCGGCGCTGGGCGCGTGCAGCGCGTGCTCGAGGATGCGGTCGACGACGGCCGGGTCGACCGGCTCGTCGGTGTAGTTGCGGACCATGCGGCGGCGGGTGACGACGTCGGCGAACTCCATGGCCGCCATCATGCTGGACGGATGCCCGGGCGACGGCGTGCGGGATCGGGGAAGGTGCGCCGCCGCCCGAGGTCGGCCCTACGGACGGGACCGGCGCATGCCGCCGGACATCATGGCGAGCGCGCACAGCACGATGACCGCGCCGGCGACGATGTTGCTCACGATGGCCGTGGTGTCCGGCGCCGGCCCGTCGACGGCCCACGGCGCCACGATGGCCCAGATGCCCAGGATCGGCGCGACCCAGGCCATGCCGTGCAGGCGTCCGTAGGCGGAGGCGAACCCGGCTGCCAGCAGGGCGACGGCGATGCCGGTGAACAGGTTCGTCATGGTGAGCGCGGATTCGCTCGTGAAACCGATGACCCATGGCGACATCGCCAGGTACAGCCCGGCCAGGAACGCGAGGCCGTCGGCGGACTGCGCTACCGGGGTCTCGGCGATCTGGTCGTACCTGCGCCTCATGACGGCGACGTCGGGGTGCTGTTCGATGTCGGGAGTCGGCATGGTCATGACCCCCACCTCCTTCGGAGGACACCGGGTCGATCCCGCACTCCTTATGATGCTCCTCTCGACCCGTGATCGTCGAAGCGATCAGCCGCCCGCCGTAGAGACGAGCTCCAGATGGCGATCTTCCGCCGTAAGACCAAGGTGCCGGACGACCCCCGGCCCGCGATCGCCCGGTTCTGGGCGTGGTGGTCCGAACACCGCGACGACGTCCTCGCCGCGTTCGAGGAGAAGCGCTCCGACGACCTCATCGCGCTGCTCCGGCCGCCGGTCGCGGCCATCGACCCGTCGCTGAACTGGGAGGTGTCGCCGAGCTCGGCGAAGCGGTTCATGCTGGTGGTCTCCAGCGGCGGCCAGGCCGAGCTGCGCGGCCTGGCCGAGCGGTGGGCGCTGGCCGCCCCCGACGATCCCGACGTCGAGTTCGCGCCGGTGCGCCGGGCCGACCCCGCCCTGTTCGACTCCGTCGTCATGAAGGTCGACGACTACGACATCGAGCTGCGCGAGCTGGTGGCGGGCACCCGCGTCGACCAGCAACGCGGCCGCCTCGACGTCGTCGTCCATCACCCGCTGTTCCCGCTGCTGGACAAGGAGCACCGGCTCTCGGTCGCGTTCCACGGCCTCGACGCCGCGCTCGGCGAGGACGAGGCGGAGCGGTGGATCGGCGAGGTCGAGGTCTCCGCCGACCCGCCGATCGACGCCATCCCGGTGTCCGCGCTGGGCTCGGTCGTCGAGCAGCTGCGCCCGTCCGACGACGTCTGGGCGCTGCTGCGCGGCTCGGGGCGCAAGGGCCCGATCGTCGCGCTGGTGCGCCGCCCGCTGGATCGCGTCGAGCGGCCGCTGGCCGACACCCACGTCGCCCTCGTGCTCGACTACGCGCCGGGCCCCGACGGCATGCCGGCCGACGACGGGCTGCTCGACGACGCCGAGCGGCTGGTCCAGCGGGCCGTCGCCGAGCTGGGCGGCGAGGGCCCGCAGGTCGTCCACGTCGGGCGGGTCACCGGCGAGGGCAAGATCGTCGTACATCTCTACGTCGACGGCCTCGAGATCGACCCCGCGCCCGTCGGTTCGGTTCTGGAGCAGTGGACGCACGGCACGGCCGCGGTCCAGAGCCAGCCCGACCCGGGTTGGAAGGCCGTCGCACCGCTGCTGCGCTGACGCGCGCCGCCGCCGGAGCCTGTACGGCTCGTCACACGGAAACGCACTGTCGGAATGTCAGGCGCCTCTGGCACAGTTGTGCGTGACGGTATCCGCGCCGCAGCCGTCGCGGGCCGCTTCCGCTCTCCACCCAGCACTACCTCCGGAAGAGGTTGCCCTTGTCTGCGCGCACTCGCGCGATGCCGGACGCCGACGGCGACACCGGCCTGTCCCGCAGCACGATGATCCGCCGGATCCTCGTGCTCGGCGCGCTCACCGCACTCGGACCGCTGACCATCGACCTCTACCTGCCCGCGTTCCCCGACATCGCGGGCGACCTGAGCGCCACCGAGGCCCAGGTCCAGCTGACGCTCACCGGCACCCTGCTGGGCTTCGCCATCGGCCAGCTCATCCTCGGCCCGTGGTCCGACGCCGTCGGCCGCCGCCGTCCGCTCATCGCCGCCACGCTGATCCATGTCGTGGCGTCGCTGCTGTGCGCCGTCGCACCCACCATCGAGGTGCTCGGCGTCTTCCGGGTCCTGCAGGGCATGGCCGCCGCGGCCGGTGCCGTCGTGTCGATGGCCGTCGTCCGCGACCTCTACACCGGGCTGCCCGCGATCCGGCTGCTGTCGCGGCTGATGCTGGTCACCGGCGTCGCGCCGGTGCTGGCGCCCACGCTCGGCGGCCAGGTGCTGCAGTTCACCGACTGGCGCGGCGTGTTCTGGGTGCTCGCCGCCCTCGGCCTGGGGCTGGTCGCCGTCGTGATCTTCGGCCTGCACGAGACGCTGCCCGAGGACCGCCGCCGCTCCGGCGGCGTGGCCGCCACGCTGCGCACGTACGGCTCGATCCTGCGCGAGCGGACCTTCGTCGGGCTCATGCTGACCGGCGGGCTGATGATGGCCGCGCTGTTCGGGTACATCGCCGGCTCGTCGTTCGTCTTCCAGGACGTCTTCGGGCTCTCCGAGCAGGCCTACGGCATCGTGTTCGGCGTCAACTCGCTCGGCCTGATCATCGCGACGCAGCTGAACGCGCGGCTGGTCCGGCGGGTGCGGCCACAGTGGATCCTGTCCGGCGCGTTGGTCGTCGCCTCCGTGGCGGCCGCACTGATGGTGGCGTTCGCGGCCACCGGGGCGCTGGGCATCTACGGCATCGCGGTGCCGCTGTTCGTCATCCTCACCACGGTCGGGTTCACCATGCCGAACATCCCGGTGCTGGCGCTGGCCGGCCACAGCCGGTCGGCGGGGACGGCGGCCGCGCTGCTGGGCGCGATGAACTTCGTCGTCGGCGCGGTCAGCGCGCCGCTGGTGGGTGCGTTCGGCACCGGATCGGCGGTGCCGATGGCGGGCGTCATCCTCGCGATGTCCGTGCTCGCCGTCGCCGCGATGTTCCTCGTCGCGCGGCCGAAGCACATCTCCGGACTCGAGCCCGACCCGCCGATCACCGGCGAGACCCCGCCGCCTGCCGTGGTCGAGACGCACGTGCCGGAGCCCGCCGCTACCGGACGCCGTCGGGCGCTGGCCCGGCTCGCACCCGGACGGGCGCACCGTCCGGCCGCGCACGACAGCGTGCCGGGTGCCGCCCGCCCGGCCACGATGGGCGGACGGCGCGAGCGGCGGCAGCGCTCGCGGTCCTGACTCGCGCCAGGCCCGGTCAGCCGAACAGGATGCTGGCCGGGCTCGGCGTGCCGAGCACCTGGCCGGTCGGTTCCGGCACGCCGGTGCGCTCGTCGACGCGGAACGAGACGAGCTGGTCGGAGAACTGGTTCGCCACGTAGAGGTACTGCCCGTCGGGGTCCAGCTCGATGTCGCGGGGGTGGCTGCCGCCGCACGGGACGGTGGCGACCAGCGCGACGTCGGGCCCGTCGACGGACAGGACGGCGATGTCGTCGACGAACCGGTTGGCCACGTAGAGGAACCGGCCGTCGGCGCCGAGCCGGATGGCCGACGGGTGGCTGGGCCCGCGCCCGTCGTCGACGTGCGTGGCGACGTCGGCGACCACTTCCGGCGCCGTCAGGTCGATGACCGTGACGGTCGAGGCCAGCTCGGTGACGACGTAGGCGTACCGGTCGCGGATCACCAGGTGCCGCGGCCCGGCGCCGGGCGCGACCGGGATCTCGTCGACCGGCGACAGCCGGCCGGTGTCCTCGTCGAGGACGTACCGGTAGACGGTGTCGGTGCCGAGGTCGGCGGCCAGGACGTGGCCGCGGACCGGGTCGGTGACGATCATGTGCGCGTGCGGGGTGCTCTGCCGCTGCGGGTCCGGACCGCTGCCCTCGTGCCGCACGACGTCGGTCGCCTCGCCGAGCGATCCGTCCGCGCCGATCGGGTGCACGCTCAGCGAGCCCGACCCGTAGTCGGCGGTGAGCAGGTACCGTCCGCTCGGGTGCACCGACAGGTGGCACGGCCCACTGCCGCCGGTCGAGCGTGGCTCGCCCAGGGAGCGCGGCACGTCGCCGTCGACCGCCCAGGCGCTGACGGCGCCGTCGGCGACCTCGTGGACGGCGTAGAGCACCCGGCCGTCCCGCGACAGCGCCAGGTACATGGGGTTGCCGACGCCGCGGAGCGCCGGTTCGCCGACCGGCGTCACCACGCCCTTCTCGATGTCGGCGACGGTGATGCCGGACGCCGGACTGCCCTGGCCGGAGGTGGCGGCCCCGATGAATGCGCGCATCGGCCCATCATCCCGGAGCCAGGGCGGGCGCCGGACCGCGGGTCAGGCGTTCGGCGACGGCGGCTGGGCCTGCTGCGGCAGCGCGCGCTGCTCGGCGTCGGCGGCCGGCGCCTGGGCCCCGCTGAGCCGGACGGTGTTGCGCCCGCCGTTCTTCGCGGCGTACAGCGCGGTGTCGGCGGCGAGCAGCAGCTCGTCGAGGCTGGCCATACCGGCGGACGGGAAGATCGCCCCGCCGATCGACGCGGTGACGGCGGAGTCGCCGGCGCCGGCGAGCGGCGCGGGAGGGTCGACGACGATCGACTGGATGCGGCGGCGGATGCGCTCGGCGACGTTGCGCAGGTTGCGCTCGTCGCCGACGTCGGGAAGCACCACGACGAACTCTTCGCCGCCCCAGCGGCCGCAGGCGTCCTCGTTGCGGATCTCGGCGATGAGCTCTTCGGCGACGGCCTTGAGGACGCGGTCGCCGAAGGGATGTCCGAAGGTGTCGTTGAGCCGCTTGAAGTGGTCGAGGTCGACGATGAGCAGGCCCAGCGTGGCGCCGTGGTCGCGAGCTCGGACGAGTGCCTGCTCGGCGAAGTCGTGCCACCAGCCGGCCGTGGACAGTCCGGTCTTCGCGTCGGTGCGCGAGGCCTGCTGGTACTGGTTGACCAGGATGCCGCGGTGCAGTGCCACCATGGCGATGACGATGCCCGGCATGACGAACGGGTTGGCCACGACGATGGCCGCCGCGACCAGCCCGAGGCCCATGGCGCCGGCCTCGAGCATCTGCTCGCCGAAGTTCGAGAAGAGCTCGCGGGCCTGGATGTTCGGCTTGCTGAGCGCGATGGCGACCATGATGAGTGCGACGTTGATGGCCCAGCGCAGCGTGGCCGCCAGCGTGATGATGCCGAGGTCGGTCAGGCCGTCGATGCCCGACGCGGCCGGTGCCCCGGGGTAGTCGTGCATGCCCAGCGCCAGCACGGCGACCGCCGCCTGGGTGCCGCAGAGGACCGTCGCGCCGGAGAACATCCACCGGTACACCAAGCCGCCGGGCCGCTCGTGCTGCACGCGCGTCCACGAGTGCAGGTAGGTCAGGACGACCATCAGGGTGGCGAACACCGGCGGCAGCACGATGACCGCGGCGAAGCTCCAGACGGCCTTGGTGTCGATGTAGGCGACGGAGCTGCTGTGGCCGTAGACCCGGCGCCGATCGATGTGCCGGGTGAGCTCGATGGCGACGACCGCGCAGACCGCCAGGACGGCGAACCGGTAGAAGTCGGTGCCCGTGACGGGGAACAGGAACGCGGTGCCGACACTGGTGCCGACGGCCACGGCGCAGGCGATCAGCACGAGGACGCGCACGGGAGCCGGCGCCTGCCAGAGCGCCCAGCCCGCGACCGCGTTGCGTGCTCGCCGAATCAAGCCGTGCACTCGCCTTCACCTGCGCAGTTCGCCGGGGCCATGCGGGGTTGGCACATAGTAGCTGAATTCCGGACGTTCTGTCGTCGCCGGGTCGGCGACAATGAGTGCACAAATATGGGCGTTTGCCGCACTCTCGACCACGCGTACGCGACGCCTTGGAAGGAGGGCCGAGCGATGTGCGACGGCGCACGGCCGAACGCTGCCCGCAGCACCGCAGGGGAGGTGACATCGATGCGCGACAACACCTGGACCTGACCGCAACCGGCGTAGTGACAACGACCACGCGGAGGGAGAAGTGCCATGCGCGACAACACCTGGACCTGAGTCGGAGCGGACCGGAATCCGAGGAAGCGAGAGGAGCGGGTCATGCGTGACAACACCTGGACGTGAGGCACGGCCGCCGATGACGCACGAGGCACACGGAAGGAGAAGCCCGCGATGCGCGACAACACCTGGACCTGAGCGGGAACCGCACCGAAGGCGTACGCGACACGAGCGGAAGGGAGCCCGCCATGCGCGACAACACCTGGACCTGAGGGTCCGCGCACCACGTGGAGCCGCCGGCCCGTCATGGCCGGCTCGAGATGTCGTCGGCCTCGCCCTGGGGTGGTGGATGGGCGCGGGGCGGGGCCAGTCGTGACCACCGATGCCATGCGGCCGCAGCCGCCGCGACGCCTAGAACCGCGGCGACGAGGATGATCGTCGACGGCGTGAAGATCTGGGCGAGGATGCCCGCGGCGACGATGGCGAGACCTTGCGCCGCCCGGAGGGCGGCGATCGCGAGCCCGACCGCCTGACCTCGGCGGTGTGCTGGGACGGACTCGACGTAGGTGGCCTGGACCACCATGTCGTGGGCCGAGCATGCCCCGCTGACGGTCCACAGCAGCACCGAGACGGCCAGGCCGGGCAGCCAGCCGGTGGGGATCAGGACCAGGCTGCTGGCCACGGCGAGGGGCCCGATAAGCGCGAGCCGGCGCTCCGGCCGCAGGCGGCCCAGCACCAGCATGCCGATGACCGTCCCCGCGGGATTGGCGACGAGCAGCCAGCCGACCCCGGCGGAACCGGCGTCGATCTCGGCCGCGAACGGCACCGCGAGGCCCTCCGGCACCACGTAGAACCCCGAGCAGCAGGCGATGGCGAGCAGCGTCAGCAGCCGCGGATCGTGCGCGACGACCCGCCAGCCCGCTCGGACGGTGGCCCACTGCCCGGCGGCCGCGGTGTCGCCGGCTGCCCCGGCGTGCGCGACGGGGCGGTGCGGGCCGAGTCCGCGGGCGATCAGCAGCGCCGACAGCACGAACGTCGCCGCGTTGATGAGCAGGGCCGAGGGGACGCCGAGCCAGGCGACGAGCGCCGCGCCGGTGCCGAAGCCGACGACGAGCGCGGCCTGGTACGTCATGGAGAACACGCCGAGGCCCAGCGCCAGCCGGTCGCCGCGCAGGATGTCCGGCAGGGCCGCCTGCCGGGCGGCCGAGAACGGCGCCGTCAGCAACTGCACCACGGCCAGCAGGCAGACCTGCACCGCCAGCGGGACGCCCGGCACCGCCATCGCCGCCACCAGCACCGCCCGGCCCAGATCGGTCAGCACCATGACGTCGCGGCGCGGGAAGCGGTCGGCCAGCCCCGCCAGCGCGGCGCCGCCCACGAGGTCGGGCAGGTAGGTGAGGGCGTACGTGAGCGCGGCCAGGCCGGCCGACTCCGTCCGGTCGAACACCAGCAGCGTCAGTGCGACACGGGCGAGCTGGTCGCCGATCACGGAGAGTAGGTGCGCCAGCCACAGCCAGCGGAACTCCGTCGCGGCGAAGACGGCGCGGTAGGAAGCCGGAGACCCAGACATTTCCGGAGAAGTCTTACCGGTCTGATGACGCTCGGCAAGGTGGTGATCACGGTTCGGCGCCCGAGGACGGTCGCACGGTCCGCCGGCCCGGCCGGTGTGCGTCGTGCCCGGTGGACGGCGTGGCGGCGGCACGCCGGACCGACGTCTCGTACCTTGCGACGATGTTCGGCGGTCAATTCGGTGAAGATCGGATCGGCCGTCCGGAATAGCGCCGAGGGGATCGGCCGGGAAATCGCGTGCTCCACTTCCGGCCCGATCGCGGGCGCTATTGTCCGGTGTCGCGACGCGGTGCGGGGCGGGCCGCGAGCCGGGTCTCACGTGACGCCGTGTGACGGTCGTTGAGCTGGTGAACCGTGACGTAGCGTGAGTTTTCGATCACTGACCGTCACCCCCTGGCCAAGATCGATCCCGCTACTCTCCGTCACATTGAGTTACGCAAAGTAGTTGTTGCGCGATCAGTTTCGCCTGTCTATTCTCTAAACATCCGCACCGGCAATTAGGTGCTCCAGTCCAATACGTTGGATTGGCCGTGAGGGACGGGGATGTCGCGAAAGTGGCGCCTCGCGGTCACCGGAGCGCCGAAGGTGCGAATCACGGCCTCGAGCCGTGACCTTGGACCGACACGGCCCTCCGCCCTGCACAGGCCGTGTCGTGAAAAGGGGACGTGGTGCGCGCGTCCGGGGACGTTCGCACCACGTCCCAAACGGGGCGGCGGCAGGTTTCCGCGGGCTGGTCCTGCCGCCGCAAGGTGGAGACGCGGCGGGTCTGTTGGGGGGCAGGCACCCGTCGCGTTCTCCATTCCGGCGTCGCCCTCGCGCCGAGTCGGGCATTATGCATCTATAGCGTGAACGGCGCATACGGTACAGACATGACAGACCGGACGGAGCCGTGAAGCCAGGTGTGGATGCCATGACCACCAGCCCCCTCAAGTCATCCCTCATCACGTCGGCGCAGCGCACCACCACGCGCGAGTTGTACGGGTTCCGAGACGAGGTCTCGGGCATGACGCTGCGCTTCTACACGCCGAGCCGGCGGTTCGATCACTGGACCACGTACGTCGACGGCGCCCGGGCCAGCTATCAGCGCTACCGCGTCGAGCGGGCGCTCACGCTGCCCGCCGCGACGCAGGCGTCGGCCGCGCCGGTGTTCGCCATCACCTCCGACGACAGCGGGAAGGTCTGGGCCGGCTGGTACGCCAACGGCCCGTTGCGCTCGATGCGCGACGCCTACGCGCCCCGCGAGTTCGTCAGCGAGCCGGTGTCCGCCTCGCTGGTGAGCGACTGGATCGAGGCGGCCCTGCCCGAGGGCGTCATCGAGCTCAAGGGTGCCTGGGTCGACCCCACGTCCGAGCACAAGTCGGCGCTGGCCGACCTCACGTCGCGGGCGTTCCTGCACGCCATGCGCCTGCTCGGGGTGCGCTACGCGTACTGCTCCGCGGCCGAGCACGCGGCGTCGCGCTGGTTCAACTCCGGCGCCCAGGAGCTGCCCGGCATCATCCCGGCCCGCTACCCCGACGACCGCTACCGGACGACCATGCTGACCTGGGACGCCGAGACCGCCATGGAGCGCGCCACGGCGGAGCAGCGGCGGCTGTTCGAGGCGGAATGCCGTACCGCGACCGGCACGGAGGTTCCGGGCGCACGATGAGCGACGCCGTGAACGGGGCCGGTTGGCGCCCTGAGCTGGTGGACGACCCCGAACGGCTGGCCGGCCTGCGCGCCGACCCAGCGGTCCAGGTGGTCGACACCATCGAGCAGCAGCGACGTGACCTCTCCCGGCTGCTCTCCGCGCCGCCGCCGGAGATCGTCGACGAGCCGGCGCGGTGGTACTTCTACCCGTGGCGGCGCACCCTGATCCGCCTGCTGGGTCCGGAGGCGTTCCAGACCCTGCGCACCGACCGCAACCGCAACAAGATCACCGCCGAGGAGCAGCGGCGGCTGCGGCGGCTGTCCGTGGGCGTGGCCGGCCTCAGCGTCGGCCACGCCATCGCGCACACGCTGGCGCTGGAGGGCAGCTGCGGCCACATCCGGCTGGCCGACTTCGACGAGATCGAGCTGTCCAACCTCAACCGGATCCCCGGCACCGTCTTCGACCTCGGGCTGAACAAGGCGGTCGTGGTGGCTCGCCGCATCGCCGAGCTGGACCCGTACATCGAGGTCAGCATCGAGCCGTCCGGCCTCGCCCTCGATTCCATCGACACCTTCCTCGACGGGCTGGACATCGTCATCGAGGAGTGCGACTCCTTCGACGTGAAGCTGGCGCTGCGCGACGGCGCACGGCGGCACCGGCTGCCGGTCGTCATGGAGACCAGCGACCGCGGGCTGCTCGACGTCGAGCGCTACGACCTCGAGCCGGACCGGCCGCTGTTCCACGGGCTGCTCGGCGACGCGCGCCCGGCCGACCTCATGGGCCTGTCGACGCACGACAAGGTCCCGTACGTGCTGCGGGTGCTCGAGCCGAGCGAGCTGTCGGCGCCGATGGCCGCCTCGATGACGGAGGTCGACGAGACCCTCAACACCTGGCCGCAGCTGGGCGGCGACATCACCCTGGGCGCCGCGACGGTGGCCGCCGCCGTCCGCAAGCTCGGCCTGGGTGCCCCCGTGCCGTCCGGACGGGTGCGCGTCGACCTCGACGCCATGCTGGCCAAGCTCGCCGACCCGCCGCCGGCCGCCGACGCCGACTTCGGCGCCGACCTCGTCGTCGACCCCGAGCCGCCGCCGGCCGACCCCCGCGCCGCCGTGGCGCACGCCGCACGGCTGGCGCCGTCGGGCGGCAACACCCAGCCCTGGACGTTCACGCTCGGCCCGGACGGCCTGGACATCGGCCTCGACCCGAGCCAGACCTCCACGCTCGACGTCGCGTTCCGCGGCAGCCACGTGGCCATCGGCGCGGCGCTGTTCAACGCGCGCGTCGCGGCGGCCCGGCACGGGCTGCTCGGCGATGTCGAGATCCGTCCCGACGGCGACCACGTGGCGAGCCTGCGCTTCGGCGCCGGCACGGACCCGGAGCTGGCGGGACTGTACGACGCCATGCTGCGGCGGGTGTCGAACCGTCACTTCAACGAGCCGAGGCCGCTGCCGGAGCGGACGGCCGACGTCCTGCGGGCCGCGGCCGCGGCCGAGGACGCCGAGGTCCACCTCGTCACCGGCCGCGGCGAGCTGCACGAGTTGGCCGAACTGCTGGGCGAGTCCGACCGGCTGCGCTACCTCACCGAGCACCTGCACCGGGAGATGATGCGCGAGCTGCGCTGGCCCGGCATCGACGCGCTCGACTGGGGCATCGACGTGCGGACGCTCGAGCTCGACGCGTCCGACCTCGCGAAGCTGGGCGTCGCCCGCCGGCGCGACGTCATGGAGGTGCTGGCCGAGCAGGATCTCGGCCGGGCGCTCGGCGAGTCCACCCGCGACCGCGTCGACGCCGCGGGCGGGCTGGCCGTGGTCTCCGTCGCGGGCTCCTCGCCGGCCGACTACGTGCGCGGCGGCCAGGCGGTCGAGCGGGTCTGGATCGAGGCCGAGCGGCTGGGTCTCGCGGTGCATCCGATGTCGCCGGTCTTCATCTTCGGGGTCGACGACGCCGACTACGAGGAGTTGTCGCCCCGCTACGCCGACCGGCTTCGCGGCCTACGTCGCGATTTCGCCGGGATCGTCGGGCTTGGGCAGAGGTACGTCGCGCTGGTCATGCGGATCGGATACGCTCCTAGCGTCAGCGTCCGGAGCCGCCGCCTGTCTGCGAACCGCACCGTTCGGGACGCCCTGGAGGCAGGGAGCAACCTATGAAGATGGACCCGGAGACGATCCAGCCGCTCCTCGAAGCGCTGGCTCGGGCCACGGATTCCATCTCGGCGGACGTCATCGCCGTCGACGGCGGCATGCCGCTGGTGTCCTGGGGGAGTGCCGCCTCGGCGGGTGTCAAGGGCAAGGACATCACGGTCATGCGTGATGCCATCCGCGCCATCACGGCCGAGGTCGCCGGCCACGCCGACGCCGTCCCGGTCGAGCACACCACGCCCGCCGGCTACACCATCCTCGCGACCAAGGTGGCCTACCGCGACTTCGTGGGCAGCATCTGCCTGGTGCGGCTCGACGGCGCCTCGTACCGGGCGAAGGACCGCGAGCTGCTGTCGGTGTCGGCGCAACTGTGCGCGGCGGTCATGGAGGCCGGTGAGATCACCGACCAGCACGGCCGGCTCGACGCCCTGGTCACCTACGTCGCCGCGGAACTGATGGGCGTCACCGCCCGCGACCTCGCCGAGACCCTGTTCCGGGTCATCAGCGAGCTCGGCCGCTACTTCGGCGCCGACACCTGCTTCCTGCGGCACAACGACCCGGAGCTGCAGGCCAGCGTGCTGGTCGACGAGTGGCCGCGGCGGCTGGACGTGCCCGATCCCGACCCTCTGGGCATCGTTCCGTGGGACACCGACGACCCCATCTTCTCGATGGTGCGCGACCAGCGCGAGCCGTTCATCACCCGGCCGTCCGACGGACAGCTGAGCTACCAGGAGCGCGTCCGGGCCGGGTCCGGCGTGCCCGAGGTGTCGCTGGCCACCGTGCCGCTCATCCACGACGACACCACGCTCGGTGTGCTGGGCCTGATCCACTTCGGCGATCGCATCTGGACCCGGGCCGAGGTGCGGGCGCTGCGCGCCATCGCCTCGCTGCTGGTGCAGCTCGACGCCCGTGTCGCGGCCGAGGAGAGCCTGCACCACCAGGCCTACCACGACGAGCTGACCGGGCTGTGGAACCGCCGGGCGTTCGTCGAGGACCTCAACGCGGTGCTCGAGGCCGACCCCCGGGCGCCGCTCGCGGTGCTCTTCGCCGACATGGACCGCCTCAAGACCGTCAACGACGTGCTCGGTCACACGGTCGGCGACAGCTTCATCCAGGCCGTGGCGCAGCGGCTGCGCGACTCCGTCCGGCCGAACGACGTGGTCGCGCGGCTGGCCGGCGACGAGTTCGTCATCGTGCTGCACGAGATCGGCTCGACGTCCGCCGCCGAGCGGGCCGCGCGGCGCATCCTCGACCGCGTCGCCGAGCCGCTGGAGGTGGGTGGTCACGCCATCAGCCGCAGCGCCAGCATCGGCGTCGTGGTCAACGGGGACATGCCCAGCACGGTCGACGAGCTGCTCGGCAACGCCGACGTCGCGCTGCTCGAGGCCAAGGAGCGCGGTGGAGACTCGGTAGTGGTGTTCAACGACGACCTGCGATCCAAGCTTCTCGTCCGCGCCGACCTCGAGCTGCGCCTGCGCTCGGCCATCAGCAACAACGAGATGCGGCTGTACTTCCAGCCCGAGTTCGACCTCCGCGACGGCCGCATGACCGGTGTCGAGGCGCTGGTGCGCTGGCAGCACCCCGAGCGCGGGCTGCTCGCGGCCGACGCCTTCATCTCCGTGGTCGAAGAGATCAACCTGTCCGCCGAGCTCGGGCGCTGGGTGCTCGAGGAGGCCTGCCGGCAGCTCGCGTCGTGGAAACGCACGTCGCCGGTTCCGCCGCCGCTGGTCCGGGTGAACATCTCCGCCGGAGAGCTCATCAGCGCCGACTTCGTGGGCTTCGTCGCCACCCTGCTGAGCCGGTACGGCCTGGCGCCGGCCGAACTGGGCATCGAGATCACCGAGAGCACGGTCATGCGCGAGATCGACGACGTGCAGGCCACCCTCAACGGGCTGCGCGGCCTGGGGGTCACGCTCGCCATCGACGACTTCGGCACCGGGTACAGCTCGCTGGCCCAGCTGAAACAGCTCCCGGTCGACATCCTCAAGATCGACCGCAGCTTCGTCTCGGCGCTGGCCGAGAGCAGTGGCGATCGCGCCATCGTCGCCGCGATCGTCCGGCTCGCCGAGGCGTTCAACCTGACCACGGTGGCCGAGGGCGTCGAGGACCCCGCGGCGGTCACGACGCTGCTCGACCTCGGCTGTTACCGCGCTCAGGGGTTCTTCATGTCCAAGCCGCTACCTGCCCAGGTCGTCCTGGAACAGGCGCGGAATCCAGGAGTCCCGCTCCGCATGATGTGACGTGGAACACGTGTCGTTGGCGTGTCCTCGCCGGACCTCCTAGCATGCGAGCTGAACAAAGTCGCGGTCGGCCGGTGATCAATCGGCCGGAATGCCCGGTATTCTCTGATCTGTCCCGGGCGTTGTCCGGGACCCTGCCAGGGGGGCGGCGCAGGCGTGCTGGTGCGGGCGGATCAGTACGGAGGACGAGGCACCTTTGGGGAGCTCGACGATGAACGACGGCAGTCCCGACTCGACGGAGGAGGACTTCGCGAAGGTCGTGGGCGCGCGGTTGCGTGCGTTGCGCAAGCGCCGCCGGCTCTCGCTGCAGGCCGTCGAGGAGAAGTCCGGTGGCCGGCTGCGCGCAGTCGTGGTCGGCTCCTACGAACGCGGCGACCGCGTGGCGTCCATCCGACGCATCGCCGAGCTCGCCGAGTTCTACGGCGTCCCGGTCGACACCCTGGTGTCCGACGGCGCCCGGTCCCGTATCCCGACGCAAGAGGGCAAGGTCGTCCTCGACCTCGACGCGCTGCGTAACGCACCGCCCGAGGCCGAGCGGCTGGCCACCTTCGTCGCGTCCATCCAGCGGCAGCGCAACGACTTCGGCAGTCCGGTGCTCACCATCCGGTCCGAGGACATCTCGCTGGCCGCACTGCTCTACGAGATCCCGCCGGCCGAGCTGCGCGAGAAGCTCGTCGCGTGGGGGGTCCTCGCCGCCAGCTCCGCCTGAGCCCGCCCATTAGGCTCCCGTCGTGGCGACCACCCTCCTCGACGGCATCGGACTGCTGGTCACGAACGATCCCGCACTCGGTGACGGCTCGCCGCTCGGCGAGATCTCCGGCGCGGCCCTGATCGCCGACTCCGGCGGTCGGGTCCTCTGGGTGGGCCCAGCCCCCGCCGCACCCAGCGCCGACCATCGCATCGACCTCGACGGCCGCTGTGTCGTTCCCGGCTTCGTCGACAGCCACGCCCACCTCGTCTTCGCCGGCGATCGCTCGGCCGAGTTCGCCGCGCGCATGAGCGGCCAGTCATATGCGGCCGGCGGCATCCGCACGACCGTGGCGGCCACGCGCGCCGCTCCCGATGAACTGCTCGCCCTCAACCTCGCCCGGCTCGTGCGCGAGATGCGCCGGCAGGGCACCACCACCGTCGAGATCAAGAGCGGCTACGGCCTGACGGTGGCCGACGAGGCCCGCGCGCTGGCGCTGGCCGCCGAGCACACCGACGAGACCACCTTCCTCGGGGCGCACGTGGTGCCGGCCGAGTACGCCGACGACCCGGGCGGGTACGTCGACCTCGTGACCGGCCCGATGCTCGACGCCTGTGCGCCGCACGCCCGCTGGGTCGACGTGTTCTGCGAGACCGGCGCGTTCGACGCCGACGCCGCCCGCGCGGTGCTGACCGCCGGCCTCGGCCGCGGCCTGGGCGCGCGGGTGCACGCGAACCAGCTCGGTCCCGGCCCGGGCGTGCGACTGGCCTGCGAGCTCGGTGCCGCCAGCGCCGACCACTGCACGTTCCTCGACGACGCCGACGTCGACGCGCTGGCCGGCTCCGGCACCGTCGCGACGCTGCTGCCGGGCGTGGAGTTCTCCACCCGCTCGCCGTACCCCGACGCCCGCCGGCTGCTCGCCGCCGGCGTCACCGTCGCGCTCGCCACCGACTGCAACCCGGGCTCCTGCTACACGTCGTCGATGCCGTTCTGCATCGCGCTGGCGGTCCGCGAGATGCGGATGACGCCGGCCGAGGCGCTCTGGGCGGCGACGGCCGGCGGCGCGGCAGCACTGCGGCGCACGGACGTCGGACGGCTGACGCCCGGCGCCCGGGCCGACCTCGCCGTCCTGGACGCGCCGTCGTACGTCCACCTCGCCTACCGTCCCGGCGTCCCGCTGGTCGCCGACACCTGGGTCGCCGGCCGCCCGGGCTCAGCCGGCGGCGTCCAGCAGGCGCCGGTCGGCGGCCGGTAGCCAGGCGCCCTCCGGCGGGTCGAGCCAGCCCTCGGCGGGGACGATGCGGTCCAGGGCCTGGTGGAGCGCGCCGACCCCGGGATGCGTCAGCGTCGTCCGGTGGACCATGGTCCACGGATAGAGCGGGACGGGGTCGATCAGCGGCCGCACCACGGTGCCGGGGATCGGGGCGGCGTCGGTCTTGGTCAGCACCGGCCAGCCGGTGGCACGCAGATGGTGAGTCGTCTCCTCCGGCGGGGCGGCGGCGACCGCGGCCATGCCGGGATGGTGGTCGGGGGCGACGACGCCGCCGTGCGCGCCGACCAGCTCGGCGCCGAGCTCCACCCACTCCGGCGCCTCGGGATTGCCGCCGCTGGTGTCGATGGTGCGGCCGCCGAGCATCCCCATCGGGATGGTGTCGTGACGCGCGAGAGGGTCGTCGTCGAGCACCATCAGGCCCAGCGGCTCGAGCCGGACCAGGCGGCGGGTGACGTCGCCGGGCAGCGCGACCCGGACCCCGGTGAGCCGGCCGAACACGACGTCGACGCGGTGCGCCAGCAGGCCCCGTACCGCCGCGTCGCAGCCGCCGTGGAACCGCGCCTCCAGCTCCGCGCCGGGCGCCAGCGGCCGGGCCGCCTCGAGCACGCGCAGCGCGGTCGACCGGTCGTGCATGACGTCGACCAGCAGCGGACGGGCGGTGTCGCGCAGCTCCTCGAGCATGGCGTCGTGCACGGCCAGCAGCTCGGTGGCCCGCGCCAGCAGCCGTTCGCCCGACGGCGTCAGCGTCACCTTGCGGGTGGTGCGGTCGAACAGCCGGACGCCGAGCTCGCGTTCGAGCCGGGCGACGTCGCGGCTGAGCGCCTGCTGGGCGACGTAGAGGCGAGCCGCGGCGCGGCCGAAGTGGAGGTCCTGCGCCACGGCCACGAAGTGCCGCAGCAACCGGGTGTCGACATCGGACACGGCCACGTCCGCCACCCTACCGATCGACAACACAGGGCGGTCAATGCCGCTCGAACAGGTGTTGGACGCCCGCCGTCGACGGCGCCGATGGTGGATGACATGACGACCTCCACCCTCACCTCGGCGGCACCGCGGCCGCCGGCCACCCGCACCCGGCCGGCGCTGCTCGCCGCCGCCACCGCGGTCGGCAGCATCGGCCTGGCCGCCGGCGGGCTCGCCGGGCCGCTGCTGGCCACC
>NZ_QUAL01000429.1 GCF_003579925.1 Jiangella rhizosphaerae
CCCGACGGCACCACCATCTGGATCAGCCCCACCGGCCACCGCTACGAGAAACCACCCGAGCAGCTCGGCCCGGTGACGGAGACCGGTCCGCGTCCAGGCTGAGGCGGTGTCACGATTCGAGGTGGGACAGAGGTGCGGACACCGGATGACCGCATCCGGGCCTACGGTGCTGGTATGCACCAGCGACTCGACGGACGGCGGCTGAACCGGGCGACCCTCGCGCGGCAGCATCTGCTCGGCCGGGTGGACGGCGCCGAGCGGCGGCCGTTGGACGTCGTCAGGGATCTGGTGGGGCTGCAGGGGCAGGACCCGGACCCGCCGTACCTCATGCTGTGGAACCGCATCGAGGGCTTCACCGTCGAGCAGCTGACGGCGCTGCAGCTGGACCGCAGCGTCGTCCGGGCGACGTTGTTCCGCGGCACACTGCACATGGTCGCGACGGACGACTACCTGTGGCTGCGGCCGCTCCTGCAGCCGATGCTCGAACGCTGGCAGCGCGGCGCATGGGGCAAGACGCTCGAGGGCCTCGACGTCGACCAGCTGGCCGAGGCCGCGGCCGACCTGCTCGACCACGGGCGGCTCACGCGGCCGCGGCTCAGCCGGGCGCTCGCCGAGCGCTGGCCCGAGTACAGCCCGACGGCGCTCGCACGGTCCGTGCAGGGGCTGCTGCCTGTCGTGCACCCGCCGCCGGACGGCCTGTGGCGCCGTCACGGCCCGGCACACGTGGCGCTGGCGCGCACCTGGCTCGGCCGGCCGCTCACCGACGGCGTCCCGCCCAGCACGCTGGTCCGCCGCTACCTCGCCGCGTTCGGCCCGGCCACGGTGAAGGACGTGCAGGCCTGGAGCGGGCTGACCCGGCTGCGCGAGGTCGTCGAGGCGATGCGCCCGGACCTGGTGACGTTCACCGGCGAGCAGGGCGAGGAGCTGTACGACCTGCCCGACGCGCCACGGCCCGACCCCGAGACGCCGGCACCGGCCCGGCTGCTCGCCCCGCTCGACAACGTCGTGCTGGCCTACGCCGACCGCGGCCGCCTGGTCGGGCCCGACGCCGCGGCCCGGGTCGGCTGGGAGGCGGCGGTCCTCATCGACGGCGAGGTCGGCGGCTTCTGGACAGTGACGCACGGCGACGACGGCGCCACGCTCACCGCCGACCTGCTCCGGCCGCTCACCGGCAACCAGGAGGCCGAGCTGGAGGCCGAGGCCGCCGGCATGCTCGCGTTCGCCGCACCCGAGGCCGAACGGCGCGACGTCCGGCTGCGGGTCCCCGCGGGCCGGCCCTAGCTCAGCAGCACCCGCTCCCGGACGACGTTCCGCGCCGGCTTGTCGTGCCGGAGCCCCTTGTAGGCCGGATGGCGCAGCGTCCCGATGGCGGTCCACTCGGCGAACGCGACCTCGCACACCAGCTCCGGCCGGACGAACACGCAGCCGCGCTTGTCAGGCTGCGCCCCGACGAACGGGCTCACGTCCACCACCAGCGGCGCCAGCAGCCCCGCCAGCCGGTGCCGCTCGGCCAGCGTCAGCCCGGTGCCGACCCGGCCCGCGTACCGGAACTCCCCGCCGTCGTCGTAGACGCCGACCGCCAGCGCGCCGAGCGTCCCGGTCAGCCCACCCTCACCGGGCAGCCAGCCACCGATCACGACCTCCTGACGGCTGACGTTCTTCACCTTGAGCCACTCGCGGCCACGCTTGCCGGGCAGGTACCGGCTGCCCAGCCGCTTGGCGATGACGCCCTCGAGCCGCTGCGCCTTGGTGGCGGCCAGCATCGCCGCGCCGTTGCCCGGCACGTACGCCGGCACCTGCCAGCCCGCACCGCCGCCGGCCGGGAGCAGCGCGTCGAGCTCGGCCCGCCGCTCCTCGTACGTGGCGTCGAGCAGCGACCGGCCGTCGACGTAGAGCAGGTCGAACAGCACGTACACCGCCGGCGCGCCGGTCACCAGCGGGTCGGACACCCCGCTGACCTCGACGTTCATCCGCGACTGGAGCTTCTCGAAGCTGGGCCGCCCGGCGTCGTCGAACGCGACGACCTCGCCGTCGAGCACGGCCTGCCGCCCGCGCAGCGCCTCCGCGACACCGTGCACGTCCGGATACACCCGGGTGACGTCGCGCAGCGTGCGGCTGGACAGCCGCACACCGCCGCCGTCGTCGATGTAGGCGATGGTCCGGACGCCATCCCACTTCACCTCGAAGCCCCAGGCGTCGTCGTCGGCCGGCAGCACCGCCGACGGCGAGGCCATCATCGGCACGATGGTGTCCGGCCGCGGCATCATGACCGGGAGCGCTTCTCGCGGATCTTCATCGAGATGTCCAGGGGCGTGCCCTCGAACCCGAACTCCTCGCGCAGCCGCCGCTCCACGAACCGCCGGTAGGACGGCTCCAGGAACCCGGTGGTGAACAGCACGAACCGGGGCGGCCGGGTGTCGGCCTGGGTCGCGAACATGATGCGCGGCTGCTTGCCGCCGCGCACCGGGTGCGGGTGGGCCGCGACCAGCTGGCCGAGGAACGAGTTCAGCTTCCCGGTCGGGATGCGCTGTTCCCAGCCCTCGAGCGAGGTGTCGAGCGCGCGGACCAGGCGGTCGACGTGCCAGCCGGTGCGCGCCGACACGTTGATGCGCGGCGCCCACGCGACGCGGTCGAGCTGCCGGTCGATCTCGCGCTCGAGCACGTCGCGGCGCTCGTCGTCGAGCAGGTCCCACTTGTTGAACGCCAGCACCAGCGCCCGGCCGGCGTCGACGACCATGGAGATGATCCGCAGGTCCTGCTCGGCCAGCGGCTCGCTGGCGTCGATGAGCACGACGGCCACCTCGGCCCGCTCCAGCGCCGACGCCGTGCGCAGCGACGCGAAGTACTCAGCGCCGGACGCCTCGTGGACCCGGCGCCGAATGCCCGCGGTGTCGATGAACCGCCACTCGCGCCCGCCCAGCTCGACCATCTCGTCGATCGGGTCGACGGTGGTGCCGGCGACGGAGTCGACGACGACGCGGTCCTCGCCGGCCAGCTTGTTGAGCAGACTGGACTTGCCGACGTTCGGCTTGCCGACCAGCGCGACCCGGCGCGGGCCGCCGCCGTCGGTGTCGAACGACTCCGGCGGCGCGTCGGGCAGCGCCGCCACGACGGCGTCGAGCAGGTCGCCGCTCCCCCGGCCGTGCAGCGCCGACACCGGGAACGGCTCGCCCAGCGCGAGGTTCCACAGCGCCGCGGCGTCGGCCTCGCCGCTGGGGCCGTCGACCTTGTTGGCCACCAGGATCACCGGCTTGCCCGACCGGCGCAGCAGCTTCGCGACCGCCTCGTCGGTGTCGGTGGCGCCGACCGTGGAGTCGACGACGAACATGACGACGTCGGCGGCGGCCATGCCGACCTCGGCCTGCGCCGTGATGCGCGCCGCCATGCCCTTGGCCTCGGGGTCCCAGCCGCCGGTGTCGAGCAGCGTGAACGCCCGCCCGGCCCACGCGGCGTCGTAGGCGACGCGGTCGCGGGTGACCCCGGGCACGTCCTCGACGACCGCCTCGCGACGGCCCAGAATGCGGTTGACCAGGGTCGACTTGCCGACGTTGGGCCGGCCTACGACGGCCACCACCGGGGTGTAGGCGTCGCTCACCTCGGCGACGGCCTCGGGTGCCTCCGCCGGGAACTGATCGCTCACTTGCGCTCCTCGATTCGGGACGCCACGGCCTCGCGATGAGCCACCAGGGCTTCGCGCAGCTGTTCGGTCGCCGCGTCGAGGGCCGAGCGCGTACGCCCGCCGCCCGTCGGCAGCGTGACCGGGCGGCCGAAGACGACCTCGACCCGGGACCGCAGGCCGGGCATCGCACCAAATGTACGTCCCCGAGCGGCCGTTCCGGTAAAGACGACCGGCACGACGGGCGCGCCGGAGCGCAGCGCGAACCACGCCAGCCCGGTGCGCAGCTCGGAGAAGTCGCCGGCGCCGCGGGTCCCCTCGGGGAACACGACGAGGATGCGGCCGGCGTCGAGCACCCCGGTGCCGGCCTTGATCATGCCGCGGCTGGGGTCGTCGCGGTCGAGCGGGATCTGGCCGACGCCGTGCAGCAGCCAGCCGAGCGGCCCCTTGAACAGCTCTTTCTTCGCCAGCGTGTGCACCGGACGCGGGCAGGTGCCCATGAGCAGCGGCGCGTCGAGGAACCCGGTGTGGTTCGGCGCCAGGATGACCGGGCCGGACCGCGGCACGTTCTCGCCGCCGACGACCCTGACGCGGTAGAGCAGCCGGGCCAGCACGCCCGCGGCGTACCTGCCGAAGACGGCGCCCGCGTGGGTGGGCAGTCGGGTCTCGGTCACGCCCGGACCCCCGTGCGCGCCTCGACCAGCTTGAGCACGGCGGCGACGGTCTCGTCCAACGACAGCAGCGAGGAATCGACGACGTCGACGCCGTCGGCGGCCTCGTGGAAGCTGGCGACGGTGGAGTCGTCGGCGTCGCGGCGAACCACCTGGTCGCGGGTGGCGTCGACGGCGGCGTCGTCGTCGCTGCCGTGCACCTCGAGCGCGCGGCGCGACAGCCGGACCTGCTCGTCGGCGGTCAGCAGCACCCGCACCGGCGCGTCGGGGGCGACGACGGTGGTGATGTCGCGGCCCTCGATGACGACGCCGCCCTCGCGGGCGACGGCCTGCTGCCGGGCCACCAGCTCCGCGCGGACGCCGAGGTTGGTGGCGACGGCGCTGACGGCGGCGGAGATGCGGCTGGTGCGGATGGCGGCCGCGATGTCGGTGCCGGCCACCGCCACCGTGGGCGCCTCAGGGTCCGTCCCGATGTCCAGCGGCAGCTCGCGGGCCAGCTGCGCCACCCGCTCGGTGTCGGCGAGGTCGACGCCCTGCTCCAGCGCCCACCACGTGACGGCCCGGTACATCGCCCCGGTGTCGAGGTAGCGCAGGCCGAGCGCCGCGGCGACACGGCGAGCCACCGTCGACTTCCCGGAACCGGACGGGCCGTCGATGGCGACGACGAGATCAGGAGCGTCAGCGGGAGAATCGGGCACGTCCAGAAGGTTACCGGCCCGTCGCCGTCACCCGCGGAGGGTCCAGCCGCGTTCCCGCAACGACGTCGCCAGCTCCTCCTCGGCGCCGGGGCGGACGTCCAGCTCCACCAGCCCGAGCGGCTGGCCGGCGGCGTGCTCGATGCGGACGTCCTCGACGTTGACGCCCGCCGCGCCGGCGTCGGCGAACAGCTGGGCCAGCTGGCCGGGCCGGTCGTCGACGGCGACGACGACGGTGGCGAACTCGGTGTGCGCGGCGCCGTGCTTGCCCGGCAGCCGCGACCGGCCGTCGACGCCGCCGCGCAGCAGCTCCCGCAGCACCGGCTGGCCCGCCACGGGCGACTCCAGCGCCGTCATCAGCCGGTCGAGGTCGGACCGCAGCCCCTCCAGCACCGGGCGGACCGCCGCCGCGTTCACCGTCAGGATCTCCGTCCACAGCTCCGGGTCGCCGCCGGCCACCCGGGTGACGTCGGTGACGCCCGGACCGGCCAGGCGCACCTCGTGCGCCGGCGCCTCGGCCAGCCGGCCGGCCATCAGCGCCGCGACCACGTGTGGCGCGTGCGACACCAGCGCGACGGCGGCGTCGTGCTCGGCCGCCGTCATGGTCATCGGGGTGGCGCCGACCAGCCGGGCGACCGCCAGGGCGCGGGTCACGGCCTGCGGGTGGGTGCCGTCGTCGGGGCAGATCACCCACGGGCGGCCCTCGAACAGGTCGGCCAGCGCGGCGTTCGGCCCGCTGATCTCACGGCCGGCCATCGGGTGGCTGCCGACGTAGCGGCCCGGGTCGGGGACCCGCTCGCGCACCTGCGTCGTCGGCAGCACCTTCACGCTGGCGACGTCGGTGACGTACTCGGCCCGGCCGCCGCCCAGCACCTCGCCGACGACGGCGGCGACGGCCTCCGGCGGGACGGCGACGACGGCGAGCGCGGCCGGATCCGCCGGCGCGTCCGGTTCCGGGTGCCCGGCGCCGAGCCGGACCGCCTCGGCGAGGATCTCCGGCTTCGCGTCGGCCAGCCGTACGTCGACGCCGGCCCGGGTCAGCGCCAGCGCGACGGACGTGCCGACCAGGCCGGTGCCGACGACGAGGACGCTTCGGCCGTCGAACGGGTCCATCACCGGTCCGCGAGATCGTCGCGCAGCACCGTGGTGCCGTGCAGATAGACGTGCCGGATCTCCGCGCGCGGCTTGGTGGTCTCGACGTGCGCCATCAGCCGCACCACCCGCGGCAGCGCACCGGAGACGCCGATCTCCTGGGCGCACATCATCGGCACGTCGGTGATGCCCAGCCGGCGGACGGCGACGGCGGGGAACGCCGAGCGCAGATCGGGCGTGGCGGTGAGGAAGATGCTGATGACGTCGTCGGAGGTCAGCTCGTTGCGGTCGAGCACCGTGGTCATCAGCTCGGCGGTCCGTTCCAGCAGGTGCTCGGCCTCGTCGGCGTCGAGCTGGGTGGCCCCCCGTATCGCGCGTACAGTCACAGGACAGCAAGGTACCCGCCGCGGGCGGGCCGGGGCGTCACCGCCCCGCTACAGGCCTACCTCGTGGTAGAGCGCGGCGATCTCGGCCTTCGTCAGCGCGCGGGTGTTGCCGGGCCGCAGGTCGCCCATCGCGACCGGCCCGACGTGCGTGCGCACCAGCCGCTTCACCGGATGGCCGACGGCCTCGAGCAGCCGGCGGACGATGTGCTTGCGGCCCTCGTGCAGGACCACCTCGACCATGACCCGGGTGCCCGACCGGCCGACGACCCGGAAGGAGTCGACCCGCACCGGCCCGTCCTCCAGTTCGATGCCGGCCCGCAGCTCGCGGCCCAGGCTCGGCGCGACCGGGCCCGGCACCTCGGCGACGTAGGTCTTCAGCACCTCGTACGACGGGTGGGCCAGCCGGTGCGCCAGCTCGCCGTCGTTGGTGAGCAGGATGAGGCCCTCGGTGTCGGCGTCGAGCCGGCCGACGTGGAACAGCCGCTCGCGGCGGCCGCGGACGTAGCCGGTGAGGTCGGGCCGGCCCTCGGGGTCGTTCATCGTGCTGACGACGCCGGCCGGCTTGTTCAGCGCGAGGTACACCAGGCCGGCCTCGGCGGTGGTGATGCGCGAGCCGTCGACCTTGATGACGGCCGTGGCGGGGTCGACCCGGGTGCCGAGCGTGCGCACCACCTTGCCGTCGACCTCGACCCGGCCGGCCGCGATCAGTTCCTCGCTGGCCCGGCGGCTGGCCACCCCGGCCGCCGCGAGGACCTTCTGGAGCCGCACACCCTCATCAGGCATTCTCGCTGTCACGTTCCTCGATGGCGTCGGCGTCGGGCAGGTAGGGCGCCAGCGGCGGCAGCTCGTCGAGCGAGGCCATACCGAGGCGCTCCAGGAAGTATGACGTGGTGCGGTACAGGATCGCGCCGGACTCAGGGTCGGCCCCGGCCTCCTCGACCAGCCCGCGGGCGGTGAGCGTGCGCATGACGCCGTCGCAGTTGACGCCGCGGACGGCCGACACGCGGGCTCGGCTGACCGGCTGCCGGTACGCGACGACGGCCAGCGTCTCGAGCGCGGCCTGGGTGAGCTTGGCCTGCTGGCCGTCGAGGACGAACCGCTCGACGACGGGCGCGCAGGAGGCGTGCGTGTAGAACCGCCAGCCGCCGCCGATCTCGCGCAGCTCGAAGCCGCGGCCCGGCCGCCCGTACTCGTCGCGCAGCTCCTCCAGCACGTCGGCGATCTCGCCGCGCGGCCGCTCCAGCACCTGGGCGAGCGTGACGACGTCGATCGGCTCGTCGACGACCAGCAGGATCGCCTCGACCGCCGCCCGCAGGCTGGGCTCGTCGTCAGTCAGCGTCGGCTGCGTCAACGGTGCCCTCCTCATCGGATGCGTCGAACTCGTCGCTGACCGCGACGTCCTCGTCGTCGTCACCGGTCCACCGCACCGTCAGCTCACCCAGCGCGACGACCTGCTCGAACGCGACCGCCTTCTCGCGATACAGCTCCAGCAGCGACAGGAACCGGGCGACGACGTGCAGCGTGGTCGGGCAGTCGGCGGCCAGCGTGCGGAACGTCAGGACGCGCGAGCGGCGCAGGCGGTCGACGACGACCAGCGCCTCCTCGCGGACGCTGACCCGCGGCTGGTGCAGGTGCGCCAGGCCGACCAGCGGCGGCGGCTTCGGGGTGAGCACCTTGGCCGCCAGCATGGCCAGCTCCTCCGGGCCCAGCCCGACGACGACCTCCGGCAGCAGCGAGGCGTACCGCTCCTCCAGGCCGACGGCCCGCGGGAAGCGCAGCGACTCGTCGGCCAGCCGCGCCGCCAGCACGCCGGCGACCTCCTTGTACGCCTTGTACTGCAGCAGCCGGGCGAACAGCAGGTCGCGCGCCTCGAGCAGCGCGAGGTCGTCCTCGTCCTCGACCTCGCCGCTGGGCAGCAGCCGGGCCGCCTTGAGGTCCAGCAGCGTGGCGGCGACGACGAGGAACTCGCTGGTCTCGTCGAGGTCCCAGTCAGAGGACTTGATGTAGGCGATGAACTCGTCGGTGACCTGCGACAACGCCACCTCGGTGACGTCGAGCTTGTGCTTGGCGATGAGCGTGAGGAGCAGGTCGAACGGGCCCTCGAAGTTCTCGAGGTGCACCTCGAACTTCGAGCTCTCGTCCTGCTCCGGCTCGATCAGCAGGGTGGTCGCGTCCGTCACGGGCGGGCCGGCTCCCAGCGGGCCAGGACCTCGCGGGCCAGCTGACGGTAGGCCGACGCGCCCCGCGAGGACGGCGCGAAGCTGGTGATCGGCAGGCCGGCGACGGTGGTCTCGGGGAACCGGACGGTGCGCCCGATGACGGTGTGGAACACCTTGTCGCCGAACGCCTCGACCAGCCGCGACAGCACCTCGCGGCCGTGCACCGTCCGGGAGTCGTACATGGTGGCCAGCAGGCCCTCGATCTCGAGCTGGGGGTTGAGGCGGTCGCGGACCTTCTCGATGGTCTCCTGCAGCAGCGCGACGCCGCGCAGCGCGAAGTACTCGCACTCGAGCGGGACGATGACGCCGTCGGCCGCGGTGAGGGCGTTGACCGTCAGCAGGCCCAGCGACGGCTGGCAGTCGATCAGCATGAGGTCGTAGTCGGCGGCCAGCGGCTTGAGGATGCGGCTCAGCGCCTGCTCGCGGCCGACCTCGGTGACCAGCTGGATCTCGGCCGCGGAGAGGTCGATGTTGGCCGGTAGGAGGTCCATGCCGTCGATGGGCGTCTTCTGCAGGATGTCGCCGGCGCGCAGCGACGGGTCCATGAGGACGTTGTAGATCGACAGCTCGAGGTCGTGCGCGTCGAGGCCGAGGCCCACCGACAGCGCGCCCTGGGGGTCGAAGTCGACGAGCAGCACCCGCCGGCCGTAGTCGGCCAGCGCCGCGCCCAGGTTGATGGTGGTGGTCGTCTTGCCGACGCCGCCCTTCTGGTTGCACATGGCGACGATGCGCGCCGGGCCGTGGTGGTCCAGCCGCTTGGGCTTGGGGAAGTCCATCGGAGGACGGCGCGTGGGTCCGAGATCGAGCTCAGGCTCGGTGTCGAACGGCAGTACGCCCGCGGCGTCCGAGTTCGAGGGTGCCACGTCGTTCAGAGCTCCTCGATGGTCGTTTGAGTGGCCTTCTACGCTTCGTCCTGGGACGCGAGCCTACCCCGCGAGGGCGGCGTGGAGCTGCGGGCGCGCGGGTGCGCGGCCACATAGACCTCACGGAGTTGGTCGACGGTCACCAGCGTGTACACCTGGGTGGTCGTGACCGAGGCGTGCCCGAGGAGCTCCTGGACCACCCGGACGTCCGCCCCGCCCTCCAGCAGGTGGGTGGCGAAGGAGTGCCGCAGCGTGTGCGGGGTGACCGTCGTGGACAGCCCGGCCCGCGCGGCCGCCGTCCGCAGCACCGACCACGCGCTCTGCCGCGACAGCCGCCCGCCGCGGGCGTTGAGAAAGAGAGCAGGCGTGCCGCGACCGGTGCCGACCAGTGCCGGCCGGGCCCGCACCAGGTAGGCGTCGACGGCCTCCCACGCGTAGCTGCCCAGGGGGACGACGCGGTCCTTGCCGCCCTTGCCGCGCAGCAGCACCGTGCCGGACTCGCCGTCGAGGTCGTCGAGGTCCAGGCCGACCGCCTCGGAGATGCGCGCGCCGCAGCCGTACAGCACCTCCAGCAGCGCGCGGTCGCGCAGCACCCGCGGCCCCTCGCCCACCGAGGCCGCCTCGAGCAGCCGCTCCACCTGGGCCAGCGGGATCGCCTTGGGCAGCCGCCGCGGCGGTGTCGGCGGGCGGACGGCGCCGGCGGGGTCGCCGTCGGACAGGCCCTCGCGGTGCAGGAACCGGTGCAGGCCGCGGACGGCGACGACGGTGCGCGCCGCCGAGCTGGCGCCGAGCGCGACCCGGCCGTCGTCGCCCTCGCGCAGGCTGCGCAGGAAGGCGGTGACGTCCTCCTCCTCGACCTTCTCCGGCGCGTCGCGGCCGCGGTCGCGCAGGAACTCGGTGTAGCGCCGCAGGTCGCGCCGGTAGGACGCGAGCGTGTTGGCGGCCAGGCCGCGCTCGACGGCGAGGTGGTCGAGGTAGCCGCGGACGGCGCGTTCCAGCGCGGACTCGGCGGTGACCATCGACGGCGGCTCCTCGACGCTAGTGCAGCACTTTCTCCAGCGGGACGGACGGCAGGCCGTGCGCCTCGGCGACCGGCTCGTAGACGATAGCGCCGTCGTGCACGTTCACGCCCTTCGCCAGCGCCGCGTCGGCTCGCGCGGCGTCGCGCCAGCCCCGGTTGGCCAGCTCGACGGCGTACGGCAGCGTGACGTTCGTCAGCGCGTACGTCGACGTGTGCGGCACCGCGCCGGGCATGTTGGCGACACAGTAGAAGATCGACTCGTGCACGCGGAACGTCGGGTCGTCGTGCGTGGTGGGCCGCGAGCTCTCGAAGCAGCCGCCCTGGTCGATGGCGATGTCGACCAGCACGCTGCCGGGGCGCATGCGCGACACGAGGTCGTCGGAGACCAGCTTGGGCGCCTTCGCACCGGGCACCAGCACCGCGCCGATGACCAGGTCGGCGTCGACGACCGCGCTCTCGATCTCGAACAGGTTCGACGCGATGGTCTGCGCCTTGCCGCCGTACAGCTCCTCGACGTCGCGCAGCCGGGCCACGTTCTTGTCCAGCACCCACACGTCCGCCTGCATGCCCATCGCGATGACCGCGGCGTTCATGCCGGCCATCCCGGCGCCGATGACGACGACCTTGGCCGACTTCACGCCCGGCACGCCGCCGAGCAGGATGCCGCGCCCGCCCTGCGCCCGCTCGAGCACGTGCGCGCCGACCTGCGTGGCCATGCGCCCCGCGACCTCGCTCATAGGCGCCAGCAGCGGCAGGTGGCCGTCGGCGGTCTCGACCGTCTCGTAGGCGATGGCGGTGGTGCCCGAGTCGAGCAGCGCCTGTGTGCACTCCTGCGAGGCCGCGAGGTGCAGGTAGGTGAACAGCACCTGGTCGCGGCGCATGCGGTGGTACTCCTCCGGCACCGGCTCCTTCACCTTGAGCACGAGGTCGGCGGCCTCCCAGACGGCGTCGGCGTCGGGTGCGACACGGGCGCCGGCGGCGGCGTACTCGTCGTCGCGGACCGACGAGCCGAGCCCTGCGCCGGCCTGAACCAGCACGTCGTGGCCGTTGCGGACGAACTCGTGTACGCCGGCCGGGGTGATGGCCACGCGGTACTCGTTGTTCTTGACCTCGGTTGGTATACCGACCAGCACTGGGTTCCCACCCTCTCGGTACTCCCGACGACGCTGTCGGGCCGCCGCCCCGTGTGGTCGGCGGGGGCGAGTCTAAATCGACACGCGTCACGCCGTCTCGGTCCTGTCATGACAAGTGAACAGGGCCACTGAGGTAGACCTCTGCCATGCGCATCTACGCCGACCGCCCGCAGCGGCGGAGACAGCAGATCCTCGCCGACGTGCTCGGCCCGCTCTGGTGCGCCGGGATGATCGCCGCCGGGCTGGCGATCCGGCAATCGATCCGGTCGCGCACCCGGCCGGCCACGTTCGTCGAGTCCACGGCCGGGGCGCTGGCCGACGCGCTGGCCGACACCGCCGCGTCGATCGCCCGGGTGCCGCTGGTCGGCGACGCGCTGGCGGAGTCGCTGCGGCGGGCCGCCGACGCCGCGGGCCGCATGAGCGCGTCCGGCGCGAACACGGCAGCGTCGATCGAGCGGGCCGGCGACGTCATCGGGCTGGTCGTGATCGTGCTGGCGCTGGCCGCGGCCGCCTACGTGTGGGTGCGGCCGCGGGTGCTCTGGTACCGGCAGGCCTCGGACGCGCGTGCCGTGCTGGCCTTCCCCGACCGCGACGACCTGCTGTCGGCGCGGGCGCTGGCGGCCGTGCGGCTGCCCCGGATCGGCGGCGGCCTGGTGGCGGGGTGGCGGGCGGGTGACCCCGCCGCCGTCCGTGCCCTGGCCCGGGCCGAGCTGGACCGGCTGGGCCTGGCCTACCCGCCGGACTTGTCACCCGAGGGCCACGGCGCGTCGATCGGCCGCAGCGCGTCGTAGCCGGCGCCGTCGCGGGCCGCCTTGGCGGCCAGGACCCCGGCGCACAGCGTCGCGTTCTGCACGTCGCCGGCCAGGACCGCGGCGACGAGGTCGTCCAGTGGCACCCATGCGACACCGAGGTCGGCCTCCTCCGCGACGCCGGCGAACCGGGCGTCGTCGGGCAGGGCCTCGACGCCACGGGCGAGAAACACGCGGATCGCCTCGTCCGTCATGCCCGGCGAGGTGAGCAGGTCGACCAGGACGCGCCAGTCCCCCGCCCGCACGTGCCCCTCCTCGTACAGCTCGCGGGCCGCGGCCTCGTGCGGCGGCTCGCCGTCGACGTCGCGCAGCCCGGCGGGCAGCTCGACCGGTCGCAGCCCGACGGGGTGCCGGTACTGCCGCACGACCAGCACGCGGCCCTCGTCGTCGACGGCGACGACGGCGACCGCGCCCGGGTGCACGACCACGTCGCGGACGAACTCCGAGCCGTCGACCGGCGACCGGACGGTGTCGCTGCGCACGGCGACGACCCGGCCCACGAAGTTGGTGATGGACGAGGCGACCGGCCAGCGCAGCGGCTCGTCGCGGGGCGTGTCGCGGCCCGTCACGACGACGGCCCGAGGCGCAGCGGCGCGGCCAGCGGGTCCAGCGACTCCCAGGCGTACACCAGGATCGGCACGTCCTGGTCACCGAAGCGGTCCATGGCCCGACCGGCCTCCACGCCGCCCAGCGCCTGGTAGAAGCCGCGCGCGGCCTCGTTGGTCTCGAGGACCTCCAGGTACAGCCGGTCCGGCGCGCCCGCCTCCTGGAGCCGCAGCGCGGTTTCGGCCAGCAGCCGGCGGCCGATGCCCTGGCCCTTCAGGTCGGGCCGGACGTGCAGGTTGTCCAGGAAGTTGCCCAGCCGCGGATCGTGGTCGAGCGCGGTGTGCGCGAACCCGGCCAGCGCGCGCTCGGGATCGCGGGCGACCACCGTCATGGTCCCGCGGCGGTCGGCGAACCGGCCGGCCCAGCGGGCGGCCTGCCGGTCGTCCAGGCCGGCGTCGTCGAGGAACGCGTCGGGGACGTGCCCGCGGTATGCCGACCGCCAGCTCTGCACGTGCAGCCGCGCGATGGCCGCGGCGTCGCCGTCGGCGGCCAGGTCGTAGAGGTAGCTCACCAGGGTCATCTCACTCCGTCCGCCGCAGGAGCGCCAGATACATCGCGTCGGTGCCGTGCCGGTGCGGCCACAGCTGGACGTCCGGGCCGTCACCCAGGTCGGGGACGCCGGGCAGGTACGGACGGGCGTCGACCCGCTCGACGTCGCCGCGGCCGCGCAGGACGTCGTCGACGACGGTGACCGTCTCGGCCAGGTGCGGCGAGCAGGTGACGTACGCGACCAGCCCGCCGGGCCGGACCGACCACAGGGCGGAGCGGAGGAGGTCGGCCTGCAGCCGCCGCAGCCCCGCGACGTCGGCCGGCCGGCGCCGCCAGCGCGCCTCGGGCCGCCGTCGCAGCGCGCCGAGACCGGTGCAGGGCGCGTCGAGCAGCACCCGGTCGAAGTCGGCCTGGGGCCAGGTCGGCTGCGTCGCGTCGCCGACCAGGACCTCGTGCTCGCCGGGATCGCCGGCCAGCGCCTGCGCGACCATGCGGGCGCGGTGCTCGTGCTGCTCGACGGCGAGCAGCCGGCCGCCGTGCTGGGTGAGCAGCCCGGCCAGCAGCGCGGCCTTGCCGCCCGGGCCGGCGCAGAGGTCGAGCCAGCGGTCGTCCGGCGGCTCGACCGGCGCCGTGGCCAGCGCGAGCGCGACCAGCTGGCTGCCCTCGTCCTGCACTCCGGCGCGGCCCTCGCGGACGGCGGCCAGCCGCGCGGGCGTCCCTGACTCGACGACGGCGCCGTACGGCGACCAGCGGGTGGGCCGGGCGCCGGCCTCGACCAGTTCGTCGACCGTGGACCGGCCGGGCCGGACGGCCAGCGTCACCTCGGCCGGCTCGTTGTCGGCACGCAACGCCGCCTCCAGCTCCGCGTCGTCGCCGCCCAGGGCGTCGCGCAGCGCCCGGACGATCCACGCCGGGTGCGCGTGCCGGAAGGCCAGGTAGCCGGCGAGGTCCTGGTCGCGGGACGGCGCCAGCTCGGCCGCCCAGCCGTCCAGGTCGCGCTCGCCGACCCGCCGCAGCACCGCGTTGGCCAGCCGGGCCGCGCCCTCGTTAACGTGCCGCCGGACGAGGTCGACGCTGGTCGACACCGCCGCGTGCGCCGGGACGCGCGTCGCCAGCAGCTGGTGGGCGCCGAGCCGGAGCGCGTCGAGCAGCGGCGGGTCGAGGTCCTCGAGGGGACGCGTCACGCACGCCGTGATGACGGCGTCGTACGTCCCCTGGCCGCGCAGCGTGCCGTACGCCAGCTCCGTCGCCAGTCCGGCGTCGCGGCCGCGCAGCTCGTGCCGGCGCAGTGCCGCCGGCATGGCGAGGTTGGCGTACGCGTCGTCGACGGCGACCGCGCGCAGGACCTCGAACGCGGCCTCCCGGGAGGAATCGCCCTTCTCACGCCTCACGCGCCGAGCCGCTCCCCCGGCTCCGGGCGGACGCCGCGCGCCCAGTCGGCCGCCGGCATCGCCTTCTTGCCCTGCGGCTGCACCTCGCCGAGCACGACGGCGTGGCTGCCGGTGCCGACCCGGACGCCGGACTTCTCGACCGCGACCTTCCCGGGCTCGAGGTCGCCGCGGCCGCGCTCCATGGTGACGGGGCGCAGCTTCAGCCGCTCGCCCCGGAACGTCGTCCAGGCGCCGGGCGCCGGCGTGCAGCCGCGGATCACCCGGTCGACGCGCAGCGCGGGCGCCGTCCAGTCGACGTGGGCGTCCTCGACGGTGAGCTTCGGCGCCAGCGACACGCCGTCGGCGGGTTGCGGCTGCGGGCGCAGCGAGCCGTCCTCGATGCCGTCGAGCGTGCGCACCAGCAGCTCCGCACCGGACAGCGACAGCCGGTGCAGGAGGTCGCCGCTGGTGTCGTCGGGGCGGATCTCCTCGGTGACCAGGCCGTACACCGGGCCGGTGTCGAGGCCCTCCTCGAGCTGGAACGTGCAGGCGCCGGTGATGTCGTCGCCGGCCAGCACCGCGTGTTGCACCGGCGCCGCGCCGCGCCAGGCCGGCAGCAGGGAGAAGTGCAGGTTCACCCAGCCGTGCTTGGGCACGTCCAGGGCGGCCTTCGGGATCAGCCCGCCGTAGGCGACGATCGGCGCGCAGTCGGGCGCCAGCTCGCCCAGCCTCTGGAGGAACTCGGGGTCGCGCGGGCGTTGCGGTTTGAGGGTCTCGACCCCGGCCTCCGCCGCGACCTCCGCCACCGGCGACGGCGTCAGCCTCCGGCCCCGCCCCGCCGGCGCGTCGGGCCGGGTGAGGACGGCGATCACCTCGTGCCGCGACCCGAGCACCGCCCGCAGCGACGGGACGGCGACGTCGGGGGTTCCGGCGAACAGCACACGCATGAGCGCCGAGCCTATCCGGCCTGCGGCCGGCCCGGCTGCCCCATCCCTGTGGACAACGGGGATCATCGGCGATCGACCCCGTCATGACGTGGTCGATCGCCGATGATCATGGTGGCGGGGCGCCAGGGCTCCGTTACGCGCCGAGGTCGACGATGGCGGCGACCGGGCCGCCGCCGTCGGGACCCTGGTGGGCGGCCGACACCGAGACGAACGCCGCGGGGTCGCCGGTCACCGACGCCGTCACGCCGCCGACCGCGGCCTTGATCTGGCGGTGCCAGTGCACGTCGGAGTCGTCCAGCATGGCGTTGCGCCGGCCGCGCACGATGCCGTCCTGGCTGGCCTCGCACTTGAGGAACACGTTGACCAGCCGGCCGTCGAGGTCGTCGGGGTGCGGCCGGTCCGGCAGCTTCAGGCCGGCGTCGCGGATGGCGGCCCAGATGCCGTCGGCGTCGATGGCGTCGCGCATGACCGAGTGGCCGATGCGGTACCGCCCGCCCACCCCGCGCACGTTCCCGACCACCACGACCTGCGCGCGGTCCAGCTCGACGCCGGACGAGCAGGACGCGACGGACGAGTACAGCGACCGGTCGTGCAGCACGGCGTCGTCGGACGGCATGGCGATCTCGCCCAGCGCCACCGCGACGCCCAGGCCGGTGCAGCCGTTGGACAGGTCCATCGACTCGTGCGTGTTCTCCGTCCACACCGTCTTCCCGCGCGCCTTGGCGTCGCGGATCGTGTGGATGGTGAGCAGCGGCGTCTTCGTCTGGACGTAGTGGACGTCGGCGGGGTCGGTGATGCCGGCCCGCTCCATGCCGACGCGGACGGCCGCGGCGACCTTCTCGATCATGCCGCGGCGGCCGATCTCCTCCGGGAGGATCGGGTCGCTCATCGCGAAGCCGACCGACAGCCGCGGCTCGTCCGTCGACTCGGCCGAGTCGGCCGGCAGCGTCGCGAACACCGTCGCGTGCGGGCTGAGGACGCCGTCGGTGCCGCCGGACCACACGATCGGGATCTGCTTGACCTCCTCGGGGGTGCGCGTGCCGCGATCGACCAGCACCTCGCGGAAGGCGCGGTCGGCGATGATCCGCGTGTAGTCGTTGACCCCGCCGTTGCCCTCGGTCTTCCCGACGACGGCGATGACGCGGTCGGCCTCCATGACCCCGGCGTCGATCAGCTCCGCGAGCCCGGAAGCGTCGCTGACGTGCGTGATCGGCACCTTGCGGACCTCGATCGGCTCAGGCATGCCCGGCCACCTCTCGTGTGATGTCTGCTGGCAGTACGGTCGTCCCGGCGCCGCCCGTATCCGCGCGGACGGCGTCGGCGATGCGAGTGAGCGTGGTGATGACGGCGCGCCGGCCGCCCTGCTCGACGAACCGGCAGGCCGCCTCCACCTTCGGGCCCATGCTCCCGGACGCGAAGTGCCCCTCGGCGGCATAACCGCGCAGGGTGGCGACGTCGACGGTGCCGACGGCGCGCTGGTCCGGGGTGCCGAAGCCGAGCACGGCGCCGTCGACGTCGGTCGCGATGACGAGTACCTCGGCGCCGAGCGCCCGGCCGAGCAGGGCCGCGCCGAGGTCCTTGTCGATGACCGCCTCGACGCCGCGGATCGACCCGTCGGGGTCGCGCACGACGGGGATGCCGCCGCCCCCGTTGGCGACGACGACGAACCCTGCGGCCAGCAGCGCGGCCGCCGCCGGCGCGTCCAGCACCTCCAGCGGCTCGGGGCTGGCGACGACCCGGCGCCAGCCGCGCGGCCCGCGGTCCTCCCAGGTCTCGCCGTGGTCGATCAGCGGCGCGGCCTCCTCGCGCGGCAGATACCGCCCGATCGGCTTGGTCGGCCGGGCGAATCCCGGGTCGGCGGCGTCGACCAGCGTCCGCGTGACGACGGCGGCCACCCGGCGGCGCACCCCGCGCGCGGTCAGCGCCCGTTCCAGCGCGTTCACGACGATGAAGCCGATGGTTCCCTGCGTCTGGGCGCCGCACCAGTCCAGCGGCACCGGCGGCACCACGCCCGCCGCGAGCTCGTTCTTGACCAGCAGGTTGCCCACCTGCGGCCCGTTGCCGTGGGTGAGCACGACGTCGTCGCCGGCGGCCACGAGGTCGGCGACCGGCTCCATCGCCGCGGTGACCGCGGCGATCTGGTCGCCTGGCCGCGCCCGCCCGTCCGCCGAGGTCATGGCGTTGCCGCCCAGCGCGATCAGCACCCGCACGCGCCGAGCCTACGGACCCGTCCCGCCCGCCACGACGGTGATCTTCGCCCAATCGCCCCTCCGGGTTCGGCATGATGTGCCGTCTCAGGCCCGTCTCGCCCTTGGGAGGTTCCATGGCCGGCGCCGGCTTCCCGCCGGACACCAGGCTGACGTACCGCATCGCCGAGACCTGGCTGCTGGTGCTGCTGATGGCGTTCGGGTACGCGACGCTGCTCGGGCTGCTGGTCCAGTGGCTGACCGGCTGGCCATGGTGGCTCGCGCTGTTCGCCCCGCTGGTCGGTGGCGCCCTCGTCTACGCCATCGAGGGCGGGACGGTGCTGCCGCGCCGCCTGCCGGTGGCCGACCCCGACCCGTCGGCGACCAGCGCCTGCTCGCCGCCGCCGACCGGCTGTGCGCGCTGGCCGCGATGGACCGGCCCAAGCTCAAGATCATCGACGTGGCCTGGCCCAACGCGATCGCGCTGCGGCTGCCCGGCCGCAAGCCCACCGTCGCCGTCACCCGCGGGCTGCTCGACCGCTCCGACGACGAGCGGCTGGACGCCGTGCTGGCGCACGAGCTGGCCCACATCGCGCACCGCGACGCCGCCGCCATGACCGTCGCGCTCGCGCTCTCGACGTCGCTGGCGCTGGCCCCGATGGCGATCCTGGCGCCGATCATGGCGCTGGAGGTCCCGCTCTGCCGGGCGGCGCGCTGGTGCGGGCGGCGGCCCTGGAAACCGGCCACCGAGGACGACGACTTCCCGATGCCGCCACCGCGCCAGGAGGTGCCCGTCGTACTGGCGGTGATCGTCGTGCCGCCGCTGCTGGCAGCGCGCACGCTCGTGTTCGTGCTGCTCCTGGGCCTGGGGCTGGTGCTGGTGCCGCCGATGCTGATCCTGGCGCTCCCGGCCGCGGGGATCATCGCCCGGCTGGGCCGCTACCGCGAACTGGCCGCCGACCGCGGCGCGGCCGAGCTCACCGGCCAGCCGGCCGCCCTGGCCGCCGCGCTCACCGCGCTGGAGGCGGGCGGCCCGGCCATCCCGACGAAGGACCTGCGCGAACTCCGGACGATGGCCTCCATGACGATCGTCGCGCTGCCGAAGGACGCCAAGGACACCGGCACCGACACAGTGTCCCGGCTGCTCGACCGGATGATGGCATCGCACCCGCCGCTGGCCGCGCGCCTGGACCGGCTGGCCGCGCTCTCCCGCGGGCTGGGCCGGTGAGCCGGCGGCTGATCCGGCACTGAGGCCCGGCTAGCTCTCCGCGAGCCAGGCGCGGACGGACTCGTCGTGCTCGCCGAGCAGCGGCGGCGGGGCGTGCCGCTTGGGTGGTGCGTCGTCGAAGCGGACGGCCGGGCCGGGCAGCTGGACCGTGCCCAGCAGCGGATGCTCGACGTCGACCAGCAGGCCCTGCGAGCGGGTCTGCTCCCACTCGTAGACCTCGTCGATGCTGCGCACCTTGCCGCTGGCGATGCCGGCGTCGGACAGCAGGCTCAGCCAGTGGTCGCGGGGGTGGGCGGCGAACGCCTTCTCGATCTCGGCGACGAGGTCGTCGCGGTGCTGCACGCGCAGCCGGTTGGTGGCGAACCGCGGATCGGCGGGGTCGAGGCCGACGACGACGGCGAACGCCCGCCAGGACACGTCGTTGCCGACGGCGACCTGCAGCGCGCCGTCGGCGGCGTTGAACAGCCCGTACGGCGCGATCGACGGGTGGTGGTTGCCGATGGCGTGCGGCACCTCGCCGGCCACCGTCCACCGGGTGCCCTGGAACGCGTGCACGCCGACCAGCGCCGACAGCAGCGACGTGCGCACCACCCGGCCGCGGCCGGTCCGCTCGCGCTCCAGCAGCGCCGCGAGCAGCCCGGACACCCCGTACATGCCGGCCAGCAGGTCGCCGATGGGGACGCCGACCTTCGTGGGATGGCCGGGCTCGCCGGTGAGGCTCATGATGCCGGCCTCGCCCTGGGCGATCTGGTCGTAGCCCGCCCGGCCCGCCTCGGGACCGTCCGGCCCGAACCCGGTGATGGACAGCACGACCAGCCGCGGGTTGATCTCGTGCAGCCGCTCGACGCTGAAGCCGAGGCGGTCGAGGACGCCGGTGCGGAAGTTCTCGATGAGCACGTCGGCCCGCTGGACCAGCCGGGTGAGCAGTTCTCTGCCGGCCTCGGACTTGAGGTCGGCGGTGACCGACTCCTTGTTGCGGTTGGCCGACAGGAAGTACGACGACACCGGCTGGTCGTCGGGGCCGAGGAACGGCGGGCCCCAGGTGCGCGACTCGTCGCCGTGGCCCGGCGCCTCGACCTTGATGACGCGGGCGCCGAGGTCGCCGAGCATCATGCCCGCGTGCGGCCCGGCCAGCGCGCGGCTGAGGTCGACGACGACGTAGCCGGCGAGCGGTCCGGCATCGGCGAACTCCTGCGTGTCGGCCATCGTCACAGATTACGCTGAGCGCCCATGATCAACGACCGCCGGCCGTCGCGGCGAGCGGCCCTCGGCCTGTTCGGCGCACTCGGTCTGACGGCGACGGGGCTCGCCGGCTGCTCGTCGCCGGACGACACCGGCCACGCGGCCGCCACCTCCACTCCGGAGCCGGTACCCACCAGCGCCGACGACGTCTGGGCGGTGCTCGCGGCGGGCAACGAGCGGTTCGCCAGCGGCCGGCCGCGGCACCCGCACGAGGACCGGCCGTACCGCGAGTCGCTGGTGTCCGGTCAGCACCCGATCGCGTGCGTCCTCAGCTGTGCGGACTCGCGGGTCGCGCCGGAGCTCGTGTTCGACCAGGGCCTGGGCGACCTGTTCACCGTCCGGTCGGCCGGCGAGGTCCTCGACGACGCCGTGGTGGGCAGCATCGAGTACGCCGTCGAGCACGTCGCCGTTCCGCTGGTCGTGGTGCTCGGGCACGCCGGCTGCGGCGCCGTGCGGGCGGCCGTCGAGGTCGTCCGCGGCGGCCCGGCGCCCGCCGGCTCGATCGCCGCGCTGGTGCGGGCGATCGAGCCGGCCGTGCGGACCGTCGGCGTGC
>NZ_QUAL01000430.1 GCF_003579925.1 Jiangella rhizosphaerae
CGCCGTCGGCCAGTCCGCTCCGCCCGGCGAGATCGGGGTGGATCTCCACGTGCGGCTCGGTCACCGCGGCGGCCAGCGCCGGGACGCGACGGGTCTGCGCGCCGCTCTGGTACTGCTGCAGCACCCGGCCGGTCGTGAGGTAGACGGGATGATCGGCGTCGACGTCCTCGGCCGGCGGCCGGTGCTCGACGGCGACGAACCGGGCCCTGCCGTCCGGCGTCGGGAACCCGTCGGCGAACAGGCGTGGTGTGCCCGGGTGGGCGTCGGACGGGCACGGCCAGAACACGCCGCCCTCGGCGTCGATGCGGTCCCAGCTGATGCCGGCGTAGTCGGCGACGCCGCCGGCGCTGGCCCGGCGCAGCTCGTCGAAGACGGTCTCGGGGTCGGCGTCGAACAGCTCGCCGCGGCCCAGCCGGTCCGCGAGCGCCGTCACCACCTCGAGCTCGGTGCGCACCCCGGGCGGCGGCGCGACGGCGCGGCGCCGGCGGATCACCCGGCCCTCCAGGTTGGTCATCGTGCCGTCCTCCTCGGCCCACTGGGTGACCGGCAGGACGACATCGGCCAGTGCGGCGGTCTCGGACATGACGACGTCGCAGACGACCAGCGTGTCCAGTGCCGCCAGGCGTTCGGTGACCCGGCGTCCGCGCGGCGACGACACCGCGAGGTTGGTGCCGTGGACGAGCAGCGTCCGCGGCCCGCCGCCGGTGCCGAGGCTCTCGATCAGCTCGTACGCCGACGGCCCCGGCCCGGGCAGCTCGCCGGGCTCCACGCCCCACACGCCGGCGACGTGCGCCCGGGCGGCCGGGTCGTCGAGCTTCCGGTAGCCGGGCAGCTGGTCGGCCTTCTGCCCGTGCTCGCGGCCGCCCTGCCCGTTGCCCTGGCCGGTGATGCAGCCGAACCCGCTGTGCGGCTTCCCGGGCAGGCCGAGCGCGAGCGTCAGGTTGATCAGCGCGGTGACGGTGTCGGTGCCCTTGCTCTGCTGCTCCGCGCCGCGGGCGGTCAGGACGACGGCCCCGCGGCCGCGCGCCCCGGCGGCGAGCTGGGCGACGGTGGCCCGCTGCGCCGCCACCGAGACCCCGGTGACCCGTTCCACCCGCTCCGGCCACCACTGCGCGGCCGCCCGCCAGGCCTCCTCGAACCCCGTCGTGCGGTCGTGGATGTAGGCGCGGTCGGCGTGGCCGTCGGCGACCGCGATGTGCAGCAGGCCCAATGCCAGCGCGAGGTCGGTCCCCGGCATCACGGGCAGGTGCAGTGTCGCGCGCTCGGCGGTGGCGGTGCGGCGGGGGTCGGCGACGATCAGCGAGCCGCCGCGGTCGACGACGGCGGCCAGGTGCTGCACGAACGGCGGCATCGTCTCGGCGACGTTGCCGCCGGCGATGAGGACGGCGCCGGTCTCGGCGAGGTCGGGCAGCGGGAACGGCAGCCCGCGGTCGATGCCGAACGCCCGGTTCGACGCGGCCGCGGCCGACGACATGCAGTACCGGCCGTTGTAGTCGATGTTCTTCGTCCGCAGCGCGACCCTCGCGAACTTGCCCAGCTGGTAGGCCTTCTCGTTGGTCAGCCCGCCGCCACCCAGCACGGCGACGGCGTCCCGGCCGTGCTCACGCTGGGTGGCGCGGATCGCGTCCGCGACCGCGTCGAGCGCCTCGTCCCAGGTCGCCTCCCGGAACGGCCCGGACCGGTCGTCGCGCAGCAGCGGCGTCGTCAGCCGCTCCGGGGAGGCGAGCAACTCGGCCGCCGTCCAGCCCTTCTGGCACAGGCCGCCGCGGTTGGTCGGGAAGTCGCGCGGTCCCACGGTGACCCGGCCGCCGGCGTCCGTCGTCAGCGTCATCGCGCACTGCAGGGCGCAGTACGCGCAGTGGGTGGCCGTGGTGCCCATGCCCGCTACGGTGTGAACCGGCGGTTTCCGTCCCGACTCCGGCGCGTTACGCCCACGATAAATGCCGCGCACTCGTGACCTCCGAACGCCGTGATCAGATGTCGGCGCCGGACAGCGCCGAGCCCCGCCGGCCGTAGTTCCACCAGGTCAGCAGTGCGCAGGTGACGTAGAAGCCGAGGAAGATGACGAACGCGGTGGCGACGGCGTCCGCCGGCACCCGGCCGTCGTTCACCAGGCCCAGCACGCCGAACGTCGCGACGATGACGAACCCACCGAATGCGCCCACCGCCGACGACAGCCCGATGACGGCGGCCGCCTCGGTGCGCCCGCGGGCCAGCGCGGCCGCGCGGTCGCCGTCGCCCGCCTCCCGCAGCGCCTGCTGCTGGAAGATCATCGGGATCATCCGGAACGTCGAACCGTTGCCGATGCCCGTCGTCACGAACACCAGCAGGAACGCGCCGAGGAACAGCGGCCAGCGGGCCGCGTCCACGGCGACGATGACGACGACGGTGCCGGCGGCCATCGCGGCGAAGTTCCAGAACGTGAGCCGGGCGCCGCCGATCCGGTCGGCCAGCCAGCCGCCGAACGGCCGCGCCACCGAACCGACCAGCGCGCCGAGGAACGCGTAGTTCGCCGCCGGCACCTCCGGAAACTGCAGCTGGATGAGCAGCGGGAACGCCGACGAGTACCCGATGAACGAGCCGAACGTGCCGATGTAGAGCCACGACACGATCCACGTGTGCTTGTGCCGCACCACGGTGATCTGCTCGCGGAACGTCGCCAGCGACACCGACAGGTTGTCCATGAAGAACCACGCACAGGCCGCGGCGAGCACACCCAGCGCCGCCCACACCCAGCCGGCCCGGGCGAGGTCCACACCGGCAGCGCTCGCCCCGACCAGCCCGAACAGCCCGCCGGCGCCGACGATCAGCGGCAGCCCCAGTTGGATCAGCGCGACACCGATGTTGCCGCCGGCCGCGTTCAGGCCGAGGGCCAGGCCCTTGGACCGGTCCGGGTAGAAGAAGCTGATGTTCGTCATGCTGGACGCGAAGTTGCCGCCGCCGAACCCGGCGGTCGCCGCGATCAGCAGGAACGCCCAGTACGGCGTGCCCGGGTTCTCCACGGCCACCGCCAGCAGCACGGTCGGGACGAGCAGCAGCAGTCCGCTCACCACCGTCCAGTTCCGGCCGCCGAACCGGGGGACCGCGAACGTGTACGGGATCCGCAGCACCGCGCCGACCATGTTGGGGACCGCGACCAGGAAGAACATCTGGGCGGCGGAGAAGCCGAAGTCGTAGTGCGCGACCAGCAGCGCCGACGAGATGCTCCACAGCGTCCACACCGAGAACGCGACGTTCTCGGCGAAGATCGAGAAGATCAGGTTGCGCCGGGCGACGGCGCGGCCGGTGCGCTGCCAGAACGCCTCGTCCTCCGGCTCCCAGTGGTCGATCCAGCGCGCTCCCCGGCGCGGGCCTGCGAGCGTGGACTGTACGGCGGCCGGCTCGGTCGTCGAGGCGGGTGCGAGCGTCGGCGTGTCGGTCATGACGTCCTCCGGATCGGGGTCTGACTCCACTGGCCGCCGACGCTAGGAACGCGCCATTACGCGGGCGTCGCCCAGGTGACGCGGAGATGTCAACGTCTCCTCACCCCGGCGCGACGACGCCCGTGAGATCCCGGCGTGGATGGGGCGGCGGGGGCCCTGGTGCGAGCGGGCCGAATCGGCATACGTTGGGCTGATGGAGGACGACGGGAGTCGATCCGAGGCGGCCGGCCGGGCTGCCGCCATCGTCGGGGCCGGACCGGCCGGGTTGTACGCCCTGGCGGCGCTGGTGCGCAGCGACCGCTTCGACCGCATCGACGTGTTCGAGGCCGCGCCCGCGCCGTACGGACTGGTCCGCTACGGCGTCGCGCCGGACCATCCGAAGACCCGCAACATCTCGCGCGTGCTCGCCCGCGGGTTCGAGCACACGAGGGTGCGGTTCCTCGGCAACGTCAGCGTCGGCCGCGACCTCACCGTCGACGAGCTGCGGGCCGGCTACGACGTCGTCGTCGTGTCGACCGGCATGCTCGGTGACCGGCGGCTGGGCATCCCGGGCGAGGACCTGCCCGGCTCGTACGGCGCGTCCGAGCTGGTCGCCTGGTACACCGGCCACCCGCAGGCGGGCGCCGTCCAGCTGCCGGCGAACCTCACGAGCGCGACGGTCATCGGGGCCGGCAACGTCGCCCTCGACATCGCCCGCATCCTGGCCAAGGACGCCGCGACGCTGCGGTCCACGTCGATGCCCCGGCACGTGGTCGACGCGCTGGCCGCGAGCACCGTCACCGACGTCCACCTGGTCGCCCGGCGCGGACCGGCGCAGGCCAAGTTCACCTCACCCGAGCTGCACGAGCTGGGTGCGCTCGACGGCGTCGACCTCGTCGTCGACCCCGCCGACCTCGAGCTACGACCGGCCGACGAGGAGGCCGTCGCGCACGACCGCCACGCCAAGGTCACCGTCGACGTGTGCCGCGAGTGGTCGCAGCGCCCGGCCACCGGCGCGCCACGCCGCATCCACTTCCATTACTGGCGCCGCCCGGTCCGCATCCTCGGCGACACCGCGGTCACCGGCATCGAGCTGGAACCCACGCGCGACGCCGGCGCGCCCGTGCTGACGCTGCCGACGCAGCTGGTCGTGCGGGCCATCGGCTACCACGGCCGGCCGATCCCCGGGCTGCCGTTCGACGAGGCCGCCGGCACCGTCCCGTCGCGCGACGGACGGGTGATCGCCGACGGCGCGGTCGTCGCCGGCGTCTACGTCACCGGCTGGCTGCGCCGCGGCCCGACCGGCGTCATCGCGACCAACCGGGGCGACGCCAACGAGGTCGCGGAATCCGTGCTCGCCGATCTCGACACGCTGCCCGAGCGCCCGTCCGACCCGGACGGCGTCGACAAGCTGCTGGCCGAGCGCGGGGTCAGGGTGGTGACCTGGGTGGACTGGCTGCGGCTCGAGGCGCACGAGAAGGCGACCGGCGACGCCGCGGGCGGCGACCCGATCGTGGTGCACGACCTGGCCACCGCCCTCGAGGTCATCGACGCCGCCGGCTGACGCCGCCGAGGTTGCCCAGCCCCACCAGGGCACCCGCGCCGAGCACCAGCACCGCCGCCTGGGCGGCGCGGCCGTTCGGCGCGGGGGTGCCGCTCTCGGTCCCCGAGTCGGTGCCGGAGTCCGTACCGCTGTCGGTGCCGGAGTCGGTGCCGCTGTCCGTCCCGGATTCCGTTCCGGTGTCGGTGCCGGTGTCGCCGGACGTGTCGCCCGACGTGTCGCCGGAGGTGTCGCCGGTGTCGGTGCCGGAGTCGGTCCCGCCGGTGTCGGTGCCGCCCCACTCGGTGCCGGTCTCGGTCGCGCCGGACTCGTCTCCGCCGGTCTCCTCGCCCGACTCCGTGGCGCCGGACTCGTCGCCGCCGGTCTCCTCGCCCGACTCCGTGGCGCCGGACTCGTCGCCGCCGGTCTCCTCGCCGGTCGGCTCCTCGCTGGGCTGTTCGCCGCCCTCGTCGCCGTTCTCGTCGCCGTCGTTCCCGTTCCCGTTGCCGTTGCCGTTGCCGTTCGGCCGGTCGGGACGGTCCGGGCGGTCGTTGCCGCCGCCGTTGTCGTTCTCTTCGCGGATGTTCGCGGCGTCCGGGAAGTCCTCCTCGGGCACGCCCTCGAGCGCGCCCTCCATGAAGGCCGTCCACGTCCGTCCCGGGTAGGCGCCGCCGCTGAAGTGGTCCATGCCGCCGACGCCGTCCAGCGACTCGGTGCCGTCGCCGCGGAAGTACACGACGGACGCGGCCAGCTGCGGGGTGTACCCGGCGAACCACGCGGTGAGGTCGTCGTGCGTTCCCGTCTTCGCCGCGACCGGGCGGTCGAGGTCCTGCGCGGCCTCGGCGGTGCCGTTCTCGACGGTCTCGGTGAGCGAGTACGTGACGTCGGCCATGACGTCCTCCTCGTACACCCGTTCCGCGGCCGCCTGGTGCTCGTACGCTACGGCGCCGTCGCGGTCGACGATCTGCTGCACGGTGTGCGTGGTGGTGTGCATGCCCTGAGCCGCGAGCGTCGCGTAGGAGTTGGCCATGTTCAGCGCCGAGACGCCGCCGATGCCGATGGCGATACGCGGGTTCAGGTTGGCCTGCAGCTGCTCGTCGTCGGGGAAGCCGGCCCGGACGAGCGAGTTGAGCACCTTGTCGGGCCCCATCTCCATGGCGACGTCGACGAACGCGGTGTTGATGGAGCGCTCCATCGCCCGTTCCAGGCTGACGTTGCGGCCGTAGTCCTCGTTGCCCTGGTTGTTGACCGGCGGGCCGAGCTCCGGCGGGTCGAACGGCGAGTTGCCCCAGAACGTGCTGCGCAGGGAGTAGCCGTTCTCCAGCGCCGCGGCGAGCACGAACGGCTTCACCGTCGACCCGGCCTGCGGGATGGCGTCGACGGCGTCGTTGTAGCTCTGTTCGACGGCGTCGGGCCCGCCGTAGATCGCGGCGACGGCGCCGTCGCCGGGCCGCACGGCCGCGATGCCGATGTGCACGCCGTCGGCGTCCTCGGTGGGCCGCTCGTCCTGGACGGCCTGGATGGCCGCCGACTGCGCCTGGATGTTGAACGTCGACGTGACGCGCAGGCCGCCGGTCTCGATCTCCTGCTCGTCGTAGCCCATCGCGAACAGCTCGTCGCGCACCATCATGAGCAGGTAGCCGTTGGGCCCGCCGTAGCGGTTGACCTGCTGCTCGGGCAGGATCTCCGGCGGCACGGTGGCGGCGGCGGTGGCTTGGTCGATGGCGCCCGTGGTCACCATGCCGTCGAGGACGTACTGGAACCGCTGGGCGAACCGCTCCGCGTTCTCGGGACCGAGGGTGGGGTCGTATCTCGTCGGCGAACGCAGGATGGCGGCCAGCGCGGCGCTCTGCGCGAGGTCGAGGTCGGCGACGTCGACGCCGAAGTAGGAACGCGACGCCGTCTGGACGCCGTAGGTACCGCGGCCGAACCAGATGGTGTTGAGGTAGTCGGCCAGGATCTGGTCCTTGTCGACGTCCTGGTCGATCTTCACCGAGATGACGAGCTCGCGCAGCTTGCGGGTGTAGGAGCGGTCCTGCGTGAGGTAGTAGTTCTTGACGTACTGCTGGGTGATGGTCGAGCCACCGCCCGCGCTCGACGAGCCGCGCAGCGCGTCCCACCCGGCCCGGGCCATGCCGGTGAGCGAGAACCCGGAGTTCTCGTAGAAGCTGCGGTCCTCGGCAGCGACGACGGCCTGCTGCAGGGTCTGCGGGATCTCGTCGATGCCGACGATCTCGCGGTTCTCGGCGCTGAACCGGCCCAGCTCGGTCTGGCCGTCGTCCCAGTAGACGATGGTGGCCTCGGAGGTGGAGAAGTCGTTCGGCTCGGGCACGTCGATCATCGCGAACGCGACCCCGATGGCCCCCGCGCCCAGCAGGAACATGCCGAGGACGGTGAAGCCGAACACCTTCCGGTTGAAGACGCGTCGCCAGCCGGTCCGCTTCTGGCGGCCGGCTCGATAGCGGGCGCCGCCCCGGTCGGGGCGGCCGGCGGAGTCGGTGATGTCGGAGTTCTCGGGTTCGGGTTCCGTGCTCATGACGTCTTCGATGGTACGTTGCGCGGTTGGGGTCGCTCGTGCCGTTGAGAAGACGTCCGGCGCCGCCACGGAGTTCCGGGAGGCGGCCGGCGCCGGCTTCTCGTCCAGCGGTCGCCGCCGCTGCGGCCCGCCCGGGGACGGGCACGGCGCAGCGACGTTTCTCCGCCACCCCCGCGAGCGGAGACCACGACTCGCCGCGCCCTGCCCGCCGACCCGGTATACCCGGTTCGTCCCAGGTCTGAAACCGAGTCCGGGATCACATCACTCCGCGTGACGGTGTGCCACCTGCTCGAGCAGGCGCAGCGCCTCGGCGACGATCTCGTCCGGCGTGCCGTCGATCGGGACCCGCACGCCGTCCTCGTCGGGCTCCAGCGGCTCGAGGGTGTCGAGCTGTGACCGCAGCAGGCTGGGCGGCATGAAGTGCCCCTTGCGCGCCTTCATGCGCGCGGCGAGGAGCTCGGGGTCGCCGTGGAGGTGCACGAACGTCACCCCGCCGGCGGCCTCGCGGAGCACGTCGCGGTAGACCCGGCGCAGCGCGGAACACGTGACGACGGCGCTGTGGCCCTGCTCGGCCTGCGCGGTGAGCCAGTCACGCACAGTGGCCAGCCACGGCATGCGGTCCTCGTCGGTGAGCGGCGTGCCGGCCGCCATCTTGGCGACGTTGGCCGGAGGGTGCATGTCGTCGGCCTCGGCGAACGGCCGGCCGAGACGGTCGGCGAGCCGCGTGGCGATGGTCGTCTTGCCTGAGCCGGACACGCCCATGACGACGATGTGGGGCGGGAGGGTCATCGCTCCACTCTTATGTGTCGGGCCGTGCACCTCAACTCACTGACTCCCAACCCACTCCCGGCCCGGACCCTCCGCGGGGTCCAGCATCACACGCCCTGGCTGTGAGCGTCGGCCACGTCCAGACTGGGAGCATGACCGACTCCGCGCCAGTGCGCGAGCTGCGGCTCGTCGTGACCGTCCCCGACCACGAGGAAGCCGTGCGGTTCTACCGCGACGTGCTCGGCCTGCCCCAGCTGGCCGACTTCTCCTCAGCCGACGGCCAGGTGATCCTGCTCGGCGCCGGCCGGGCGACGATCGAGATCGTCGATGAGTCCCAGGCCGAGTTCATCGACCGCGTCGAGGTCGGCCGGCGGGTGGCCGGCCACATCCGCGTCGCCCTCGAGGTCTCCGACTCCGCCGCGACGACCCGGCGACTCGCCGACGCCGGCGCCGACGTCCTGGCCGAACCCACCCGCACGCCGTGGAACTCGCTCAACGCGCGCCTCGACGCGCCCGGCGGACTGCAGCTCACCCTCTTCACCGAGCTCGGCGACGGCTGACCCTCCTCGGGTGCGGGCGCGACGGCCCGAGGCGGCCTCACGGCGGCCGACCGCCTTGGCAAGCCTCACCATCGCGCAACATCCGACATATCGGACGCGGTAACGACGACCAGCCTTGCCAAGGCGCGGACTGGGATGGCGGAGGGCTGCGGAGGTCGAGGTGTGGCCAGACTCGCCCGTCACCGGGCCGAGCCGAGCCCGCCGTCGCGCTCCTTCGACCGCGCGTAGTGGCGGCGCGCCTTGGCGCGGTTGCCGCAGATCTCCATCGAGTGCCACTTGCGGGCGTTGGCGCGGCTGTGGTCGACCAGGAAGTGCTGGCAGTCGGGGTCCGCGCAGGGCCGGATCCGCGACCCGTCGGGCCCCTGCAGTGCGGCCCACTCCTCGATGGCGCGCACCCCGACGCGGCGATCGGCCGGGACGTCGTCCTGCCACGACAACCCGTCGCTGGTGAGCCGGGCCCGCCTGTGCATGACCGCGACCCACGGCGCCAGCGCGTCGAGCGGCGCCTCGCCTCGGATGACGGCGGCGAGGACGGGCCGCACGGTACGGGCGTCGGCGATCTCCTCACGCGTCCCGAGCGCGCCGCGCTCGCGCAGCCACGCTCGCGCGTCGTCGTCGTCGGCGAGCTCGTCGCGCGGCCCGTCGGGATAGACGATGCGCGAGTTCACCAGGTCGAGCAGCAGCGGTGTCATGACGGTCCTTCCGATCGCTCTCCATTCTAACCCTATCGAGCGGCTTGACAGGTTGGAATATCCGCGCTTCCATCGAACTTGTAACCGCCACAGACAACGGAACCGGTTAGAAGCCGGTCGAGCGGAACGGAGCCAGCGCCATGCCGTACATCACCGTCGGAACCGAGAACTCCACCAACATCGACCTCTACTACGAGGACCACGGCAGCGGGCAGCCCGTCGTGCTGATCCACGGCTACCCGCTCGACGGGCACTCGTGGGAGAAGCAGTCGGCGGCCCTGCTCGAGGCCGGCTACCGGGTCGTCACCTACGACCGGCGCGGCTTCGGCCGGTCCAGCCAGCCGACCACGGGGTACGACTACGACACGTTCGCCGCCGACCTCAAGGCCGTCCTCGACACCCTCGACCTGCGCGACGTCGTCCTCGTCGGCTTCTCGATGGGCACCGGCGAGGTCGGCCGCTACCTCGGCACGTACGGCAGCGAGCGCGTGGCGAAGGCCGCGTTCCTCGCCTCGCTCGAGCCGTTCCTCCTGCAGACCGACGACAACCCGACCGGCCTGCCGCAGGACGTGTTCGACGGGATCGAGCAGACGGCGAAGGCCGACCGCTACGCCTGGTTCGACGAGTTCTACAAGAACTTCTACAACCTCGACGAGAACCTCGGCAGCCGCATCAGCGAGGCCGCGGTCCGGGGTAGCTGGAACGTCGCCGCCGGCGCGTCCTGGTACGCGTCGTCCGCCGTGGTGCCGACGTGGCACACCGACTTCCGAGCCGACATCGAGAAGATCGACGTCCCGGCGCTGATCCTGCACGGCACGGCCGACCGCATCCTCCCGATCGACGCGACCGCCCGTGAGTTCGCCAAGCGGCTCCCCGACGCCGACTACGTCGAGATCGACGGCGCGCCGCACGGCCTGCTCTGGACCCACGCCGACCAGGTCACCGAGGCGCTGCTCGCCTTTCTGCGCAAGTGAGTCGCCGACGAGGGGCGGCCGGGCTCGGTGTCCGGCCGCCCCTCGTCGCCTTCTCCGAGCACCCGTCGACATCGTGGTGAGCGAGAACGGCGACGCCTACGTCAACGGCATCGGCTTCGACTTCCCGCCGGCGAGTTGGCGCCGGCCGGCAGTGGGACGGCCCGCCGCCGCCCGGGCCTACCGGACGGCTGGTCGCCTACCCGGCGCCCGCACCAGGCGCCGGTCGGCCGTGACCGCGCCGGGTCCGAGCACGAGCCGCCAGGCGGTCGCGAGCAGCACCGCGGTGACGCCGAGCAGGATCGCGGTCTCGATCACCTGGAACTGCCAGAACCTGTCGTCCGGCTGGTACCGGACCGACGGGAACCCGTCGCCGGGACCCATCGTGATGCCGTCGATCGGCCAGCCGTGGGAGATGACCGCCGGGTCGTCCGACGTCAGCGGCTCGCGATACCGGGGACGCAGCCCGAACTCGATCGGCAGCCGCAGCGCCAGATAGACGGGGATGGTGACGGCCGCCGCCACGAGGACGCGGCGCGACAGCACGCCGGCCAGAACCCCGATCGCCATCCCCAGCAGCACGTACCCGGGGAACACCAGCACGGCGTGGTTGAACTTCGCCGACGAGAACCGCTGGATGTCCACGGGTTCCAACCACCAGCTCAGGCCGGCGGCGAACACCACGGAGGCGACGAGGACGACGCCGAACACGACGCCGAGCTGAGTGGCCAGCCAGCGGGTCCGGGTCACGCCCTGGGTCCAGGCCAGCTGCCAGGTGCCCTGCTCGTACTCCCGGGCCAGCAGCGGCGCCCCGATGAGCATGCCCGCGACCATCGGCAAGAACGGCAGCCAGGAGGTGAACTGCTGCGGCAGGCCCGCGTAGTCGTCCTCGAAGTCCATCACCCGGTCGATGCAGGCCTGGTCGGTGCCGCCGAGAAAGACCAGGTGACAGTCCCGAATCCCCAGGCGATCGTAGGCGTCGTGCATCGCGACGCCGTGGGTGAGCAGCAGGGCGCCGAGACCGGCCAGCAGGATCGCCACTCCGAGGAACTCGCCGCGATGCTGGCGCCAGGCCACCCAGATCATGCGCTCAGCTCCAGTTCGCTCGTGACGGGCCGGGGCTCCCGGGCCCGCCGCAGGTAGGCGAGGACGAGCTCCTCCAGACCGATCGGCCGGGCCGACCACCCGGGCATCGGCTCGGCGCCGCCGATCCGGGCGACTACGTGGGCGTGCCGGTCGGCCTGGTCCACGTGGATCACGCCCGGGCCGTCGGGCACGCCGGCGCCCGGGCCCGTGAGCACGCGATGCTCGTCGAGCAGGGAGTCGACGTCTCCGGCGAGCTGGACCCGGCCGCCCGCGACCACCACCAGGTGGTCGCATACGCGCTCCAGCTCGGCGACGTTGTGCGACGAGAGCAGCACGGTGAGGCCTTCGTCGGCCACCGTGGCCATCAGGACCTGCAGGAACTCGCGCCGGGCCAGCGGGTCGAGACTCGCCACCGGTTCGTCCAGGATCAGCAGCCGGGGCCGTTTGGCCAGCGCGAGCGCCAGGGCGACCTGAGCCTGCTGGCCGCCGGACAGCCGGCCCGTGCGCTGCCGCAGCGGGATGCCCAGCTCGTCGATGCGCCGCTCGGCGAGGTCCTGGTCCCAGGCCGGGTTGAGCGACCGGCCCAGGTGCAGCAGCTCCGACACCCGGAACCGCCGGTAGACCGGGTGGTCCTGGGCCACGTAGCCCAGCTCCCCCAGGGCCTGCGCCGACCCGGCCGGCGCCGATAGGCCGAAGAGCGAGACCGACCCGGCCGACGGCTGCTGCAGCCCGGCGAGCAGCTGCAGCAGCGTGGTCTTCCCCGCGCCGTTCGGCCCGACCAAGGCGACGACGGCGCCGGCCGGCAGCACGAGGTCGCAGTCCCGCAGCGCCCACGTCGACCGGTACCGCTTGCCCAGTCCCCTGGTGACGACGGCCGCGCTCACGCCGCGCCCTCCTCGGCCAGGTCCCGCCGGACGATGGCCAGCAACGCCCCGACGGCGTCGTCGTCGAGCCCGGCGTCCGCGGCCTCGCGCAGCCAGCGCTCCAGGCCGCGGCGCAGCTTCGCGTACTGCGCCGGCGACACCGTGACCTCGGGCGCTCGGGCGACGAACGTGCCCACGCCGGGCCTGGGATCGACCAGACCCTCGTGCTCGAGCTGGCGATAGGCCTTCGACACGGTGTTGGGGTTGATCGCGAGCTGCTCGACCGCCTCTCTGATCAGTGGCAGCCGGTCGCCCTCCCGGAGGTAGCCCACCGTGATCGCCTGGCGGACCTGGTGGACCAGCTGCAGGTACGGCGGGACCCCGGACGTGCTGTCGAGCTGGAATACGAACACGAGACGACCTCCCTGCTTTCCTATGAAACTAGTAAAGCAGGGTTAGTGCGGCGTGGTCAACGATCAACCGTCAGGCGGCGCGCTCGAACCCGAGGTGCACGTGGTCGCGGTGCAGGTCGTCGGCGAAGTGCTTGCCGCCGGGACCGTCGGGGTCGACCGGGCCGCCGATCTCGTCGCTGCCGGTCGCGCGCACCGCCGCCAGGAAGTCGAGCAGGAACGGCTCGTCCTTGCCCATCGACACCACCGGCCGGCCATCGACCGCCCAGATGTCGACGGCCCGGCCGCGGGTGTGGTTGCTGGTGCGATCGGTGCCGAAGACGTTCTCCGGATGGCCGCCGCGGAACACCGACACCGCCAGCTGGTAGGTCCCGGCCAGCTCCAGCAGCGCGGCGACCACGCGCGCGTCGACGACGCCCGCGGCGAGGTCGGCGACGGCGGCCTCCGGCAGGTGGACGCGGCCGCTGCCGGCGAGCTCGGCAGCCGGACCGGTCAAGGCGGCGGCCGCGCCAGGAGCCGGCGCGGCGGGGTGCAGCTCGGTGACCGTCCACGCGCCCGCCCTGCGGCGCAGCCGGACGTCCGCCGTCACGACCCGCTCCCGCAGCGTCGCACCGTCGACCCAGGTCTGCCGGACGACCGCCATGACGCTAGCGGTGCTGCGCTCCAGCCCGCCGTACTGCGGGTAGACGATCTGCGCGACGGCGGGCGCGGCCGGCGGCAGCAGCGGCCCGGCCATCGCCTCGAGCGCCGGCGGGGCACCGGCGGCAGTCAGCCTCCCGGCCGCGGGGGTGACGGCGACGCCGTCGGGCACCGTCCCGAGCGCTTCGAGCACCCGAGCCGCGGCCACCTTCACCTCGGGCGCGATCTCGTTGCCGCCGGGCTGCCAGGGCGAGAACGCCGGCAGGTCCGGTACCGGTGACGGGGGCTCCGGCACAGGACCTACCGGCCGCTTGGTGGTCGGCCGCGGCAACGTACGGCCGGTGCGCGGCGCCGATGGGTCAGGCGGATCGTCCGCACCGCACGCCGTGACGACCGCCGCCACCGCACCGGCCGCCGCGACGAGGAAGCCGCGGCGGCCGACGCTGCGAGCGGTCATCGAGCCCGCACGAACCGCGGGTCGATCCGGTACGTGTGGACCTCGTCGCCGTCGCGGTCGACATGGCTGCCGACGCGGCGCCAGCCGGCCCGCTCGTAGAACCCGGCCGCACCGCGGGCACCCGCCTTCGTGATCAGCTCGACGCGGTCGCCGCCGGCCGCCGCGACACAGGTGAGGAGCGCCTCGGACAGCGCCCTGCCGACCGACTGCCCCCGCCGCTCCGGCGCGACGACGATCGCCTCGAGCACCGCGATCGGGCCGAAGCCCGCCTCGGGCACGTCGCCCCGGCCGGCCACCCGGGCCGGCGCCGCACCCCGTCCGAGCAGCCGTCGCGCGTAGCGCAGCCCTCGGGTCCGGAGGAACTCGGCGGCGACGACCGGCCGCGTGAGCAGCGCCCGCAGCCCCGCCAGGGTGAGCTCGCGGCGGCGGTGGCCGATGATCCAGGCGACGTTGGCCGGCCGGTCGGTGGTGCCCAGCGCGAACCCGACGACCTCGCCGCGCTGCTCGGCGACCAGCACGATGCCGTACCGCGACTCCAGGTGGGCACGGTGCCAGCGGCGGACGAATCCCTCGCCGAGGCGCGGGAACAGCCCGTGCGGCAACTCCGTCACGTGCAATGCCGCGGTCCTGCGCAGGTCGTCCTCGCCCGCGGTCCGGACCTCGATCTCGCCATCAGTGCTCATCCTCAGCCTCTCTGCGACCGAACCCCGCACCCGGCTCTCCTGCCTTGCTAGACGCGCCGCCGGGCGGCCGCGTTGTCGCAAAGGCGCGAACGTCAAGATCCATGCTTCGGCGCGAATCTCAGAGGAACCTCAGAGCGCCCGTGCGAGCATCGATGACATGACAGGCGACCAGGACCGCTCGTTGCTGCTGGTCGAGGACGACGCGAAGCTGGCGGCGCTGCTGGAGCGGCTGTTCACCGGCGAGGGGTACACCGTCGACGTCGCGCGCGACGGCCAGTCCGGGCTGCACCACGCGCTGACCCAGCGATACGCCGTCATGGTCATCGACCGCGGGCTGCCCGCTATCGAGGGCGTCGACCTCGTGCGCCGGCTGCGCGCGCGGGGCGTCTCGACGCCGATCCTGGTCCTGACCGCCCGCGGCACCACCGAGGATCGCGTCGAGGGCCTGGACGCCGGCGCCGAGGACTACGTCGTCAAGCCGTTCGAGATCGACGAGCTGCTGGCCCGGCTGCGCGCACTGCTGCGCCGGCACACCGACAGCTCGACCCGGCTCGACCTCGGCGAACGGTACCTCGACGTCACCGCGCGGCGGGTGCTCGGCGGCACGGGCGCGCCGATCGAGCTGTCGGGGCGCGAGAACGAGCTGCTGCAGCTGTTCGCCGCCCACCCGACGCAGGTCTTCACCCGCGATGAGCTGCGTCGTCAGGTCTTCCAGGACGCCGACAGCCCGGGCGCCGTGGACACCTACGTCTACTATCTGCGCAGGAAACTCGGCCGGGACGTCATCCGAACCGTCCACGGCCTCGGCTACCGGATGGGATCTGCGTGAGCTGGCGCCCAGGCGGCTCCGAGCGCCGCCGTCCACCGTCCGCACCCGCGGACCGGCGGCTGCTGCGCCGGGCGTCGATCGTCGTCGCGGCGCAGACGGGCGTCGCCGTCGCGCTGGTCATCGGCGTCATCATCGCGCTGGTCTACTCGATCAGCGGACAGGAGCGGGTCTCCGCGACCGACCACAAGCTCCAGACGAAGATCGCGGACGTGGCGGAACCCGGGGACACGATCGTGGACGGGGCGCCCGACGGCTGCCCCGAGGACGAGGTCCGCGCCGCCGTCGACGAGCTCGAGCCGGGCACCCGGCGGTTCGAGGTGTGCGACACCCCGTTCCTCGCCCACGTCGAGGAGAGCGACGGCGAGCGGGTCGCCGCCGCCACGAACTTCACCGAGCAGCAGGAGGAGACCGAACGGCTGGCCCGGCTGTCCATCCTCGTCGGCGTCGCCGGGGTACTGGCGGCGGCCGGGCTGGGCTGGCTGGTGGCGCGGCGCGCCGTCCGCCCGCTCGGCGACGCGCTGGCCTCGCAGCGCCGGTTCGTCGCCGAGGCCAGCCACGAGCTGCGCACCCCGCTGGCGATCCTGCACACCCGCGCCCAGCTGCTGCAGCGCCGTCCCAGCACCGACGACGACCAGCGGCAGGAGATCGACCAGCTGGTCGACGACGCCCGGGTGCTCAACGACATCGTCAACGACCTGCTGCTGTCGGCGGAGATGCAGTTCCGGCCCGAGGCGCGGCAGGCGGTCGACCTCGCGCGGGTCGCCACGCAGGTCAAGGACTCGTTCTCCGCGACCGCCGACGAAGCCGGCGTCGACCTCGTCGTCGACAGCGTGCCCACCGACTCGCACGTCGTCACCGGCGTGCCGAGCGCGCTGCGCCGCGCCGTCGCCGCGCTCGTCGACAACGCGATGGACCACGTCTCCCGCGGCGGCACCATCACGCTCGGCCTGTCCGGGTCCGACGGCACCGTCCGCATCAGCGTCATCGACGACGGCGACGGGCTCGACCCCGAACTGGCCGCGCAGCTGACCCAGCGGTTCCGCCGCGGACCCGGCGCCAACGGCAACGGCCACCACCCGCGGCTCGGTCTCGGGCTGGCGCTCGTCGACGAGATCGTGCACGCCCACGACGGCACCCTGGCGATCGACGGCCGCCCTGGTCACGGCGCCACCGTCACCCTGACGTTCCCCGCCGCGCCCTGAGCTTGTGAGAGCGAGATTCTCCTCAGGCGTGGCCTGACGCCAGCTCGCTGACTGATTTGAAGTATCGAGCGTGAGTTCGCCGGAGCTCAGCCACGGAGTCGGCCGCAATCACGACTACTTCAAGGTCGCTACCTGCTGCCCGGCTCTCCGTATCCAGGCGGGCCCGCAGCGCGCGCGCCCGGGCGCCGCTGCCCCTGTACTCCTTTATGTCCAAGTCACCGGTACGGCGATCGTAAGACAGCAGAAAGTTGACCACGTGTTCGCCTCCCTACGTGCGAATATACACATCGTTGCGAAGCCAGCTAAGCCAGCGAGTCGAAGATCTCCGCGAGCTTGGAGAGCCGTTCCTTCAATTGGGCATGCACCTCGTCACCTTGTTGCTGCAGGTCCCGCGACTGCTCGACCAGCTTGTCGAGCTTCTCCTGGTCAACCTCGACAGGCCCAAGCTCCGTGTCCGGAACCAGCGCGATGACACGGTGCGCGATGTCACGGAGGTGTTCGAACGCTGCGAACTGGTCAACCGACAGCGCTTGAAGAGCACTGACAGCCGCCGCTCGCAGTTCGACCGATCCGTCTGGACCCGGCAAGGGCGCCTCGCCGTACCTGATCTGCCGCCCCCATGTATCTGCCAACCGCTCATACAGGTCGGCCCATAACGCTTGCAGCTCGGTCCGGATCTGGACTTCCACAGGCAGTCCGTCGGAGACAATCACGATGTGGAGTGCACGGTAGCCACTCATCGGTTCTGCGCGACGGTCGACCGGTTTGGCATCCTGGCATTCGAACAAGTCGATGAGATGGTTGGCGACCACATCCTGTTCTGACAGCACGAGGTCGCCGACGATTCGCACGCCTGAGATGTCTCGGATCGCTGGTAGCTTGACCGCTGGCGTACGCATCAACTTGTCTAGCAACGTGCCGAGCGTCTTGGTGCGAGCCGTCACAGCGAGATCGATTGGACGACCCAGGACCGCTGACCAATCAACAGCGTCGATGGCTGCCCGAACCGAGGTGGTGTTCTGGTCATAGGCGTCCAGAACCTCGGCATACAGGTTCCAATCCGCGCCGGTAGCGCGACCAGTGACCAGACGTTCGCCCAGCTTGGCCACCTGACTCTTCGATACCGGCAACGGCATGGAGCGACAATGCCACGGGTTCTCAGGACTCCGCATCTTCGCCGGTCACCGCACCCACGGCGAGCCACTGTCACCCTCACGTTCCCCGCCGCGCCCTGAGCCCGTCATGCCCGGTGCACGTCCCGTGCGTCGTTTCGGGCGATCGGCACCGGGTACATTCGAGTCGCGACGGAACCTCGAAATCGACGGATCCGTTCTCGCAGCAACAACGTCACATGTGTGACGCCTCGGCCGGGCACGGCCGCGATCACCAGAAGGGTTTCCTTTGATGACCACGGCCATCGACACCGCGCCCGCGCGCGGTTCCGCCCGAGAACGGCACGTCAGCGCGTACGCCGAGCTCTCGAAGATCATCCAGTCGGCCGGCCTGCTCAAGCGCCGGTACGCCTACTACTGGACGCTCATGCTCGGCACCGTCGCCGCGTTCATCGGCATCTGGGTCGGCTTCGCGCTGCTCGGCGACTCCTGGTACCAGCTGCTGCTGGCCGCCGCCCTCGCCGTCGTCCTGGCGCAGTTCGGCTTCATCGGCCACGAGGGCTCGCACCGGCAGATCTTCGCCTCGCACCGCTGGAACGAGTGGACCGGCCGGGTGATCTCGGGCCTGTTCACCGGGCTCAGCTACAGCTGGTGGATGCGCAAGCACACCCGCCACCACCTCAACCCGAACAAGGAGGGCGCCGACCCCGACATCGCGCCGGGTGTCCTCGCGTTCTCGCCGGCGGCGCTGCACCAGCGCGGCCCCGTCGGGCAGTGGTTCGCCCGGCGGCAGGGCTGGTTCTTCTTCCCGCTGCTCCTCCTCGAAGGTCTCGCGCTGCACGCGCACAGCATCCAGAACATCCTCCGGCGGGAACGGCTCGAGCACCGCTGGGTCGAGATCCTCTTCGTCACCGTCCGGCTCGGCGGCTACCTCGCGGCCCTGTTCGTCGTGCTGCCCCCGGGCAAGGCCATCGCGTTCTTCTGCGTCCAGATGGGCCTGTTCGGGGTGCTCCTGGGCGGCGCGTTCGCCCCCAACCACAAGGGCATGCCGATCGTCCCGGCCTCGATGAAGATCGACTTCCTGCGCCGGCAGGTGCTCATGTCCCGCAACATCACCGGCGGGCCCGTCACCGACCTCGCCATGGGCGGCCTCAACTACCAGGTCGAGCACCACCTGTTCCCGAGCATGCCGCGACCCAACCTGCGGCGGGCGCAGCCGATCGTGCGCGAGTTCTGCGCGCGCCACGGCATCGCCTACACCGAGACGTCGCTGATGGGGTCGTACCGCATCGTGGTCCGGTACCTCAACGACGTCGGCCTGAAGGCGCGCGACCCGTTCCAGTGCCCCATCACGGCGCAGTACCGCGCGTAGGCCCGGTCGTCGGTCCGGCGACCGCCTCCGCTGTTGGTCGCCGTCCGCTGGCCTCCTCCGGCAGCGAGTTGATCACGTTCACCACGAAATCTCGTGTCGCGGTACGCCTGCAATCATGTCGACGCTCGAGGAATCCTCGTGATGACCCGCCTGATCCCATGATCACCGTGGATCAGACCCAGTGGTTGTCGTGGCGGAGGTAGAACGCGGCCCGCTCCTCCTCGCTCAGTTCCAGCCCCCTCGAGACCGCGGCGAGCGTCTCGAAGTAGTCCTCGCGCGGCGCGCCGGGCGTGAACATCAGCAGCATGGACGCCGGCTCGCCCAGGACGTTCTTGAAGCCGTGGACGCCGCCCGGCGGGACGTGCAGGAAGTCGCCGGGACCGGCCTCGATCCAGTCCGTGCCGTCGTACAGCCGGACCGCACCGCTGAGCACGTAGAACGACTCGGTGATGGTGCGGTGGAAGTGCGGACCGGGGCCGGACTCGCCGGGGCCGAAGGTCCAGCGGTAGAGCCCGAAGTCGCCGCCGGTGGTCGCTCCGGTGGCCAGGTAGTCGACCGTCACGCCGGACGCGTAGGTCACCTCCGGCGGTGCGTCGGCGCGGCGCAGGCGCACGTCGACCTCGCCGTTCTCACCGTCGTAGCGAACGGACGGGTAGGGCGGGAAGCTCATCTCGTTCCTCCATCTCGGCGGGGTTTCGATTGGTAGCCGGGCACCCGATAAGGCACACTAGGCACCGACGGGACGTGATGACACGTCCCCGAGGTCGAGTGCGACGCGCCGTGTGAAGGCGCAGGTCCCCCTTCCCGATGAGCGGGGGCGCCGATCGTGACCGGCCACTCCCTCTACGTCCTGGAAGGACGTTCGTGCCCACAGATTCCCGCACTCCGCGGGGTGACGGCGCTCGCCGTCGCCCCCGCAATCGTCGCCGGCCGAGCCGGCCCACCGCCGCGGCACCGTCGGCCGCGTTCGACGACACTGTCGCGCCCGACTCGTCGGTCGCGCAGGCCGCTCCGGTCGCCGTCGTCGACGGGCGGTCGTTCGCCGAGCTCGGCGTGCCCGCCGCTGTCGTCGCCGCCCTGGCGGCCGACGGCGTCACCACCCCGTTCCCGATCCAGGCCGCCACGCTGCCCGACACCCTTGCCGGCCGTGACGTCCTCGGCCGCGGCCAGACCGGCTCCGGCAAGACCATCGCGTTCGCCGTCCCGACCGTGTCGCGGCTGCTCGCCACCGGCGCACCTCGGCGGCCGCGCCGTCCCCGCGCCCTGGTCCTCGTGCCCACCCGTGAACTGGCCAACCAGGTGGCCGCCACCGTGCGGCCGCTCGCCACGGCGGTCGGGCTGAAGATCGCCACGGTGTTCGGCGGTGTCGGGCAGGGGCCGCAGGTGCGCGCCCTGGCCGGCGGCATCGACGTCCTCATCGCCTGCCCGGGCCGGCTCGAGGACCTGATCGCGCAGGGCCACTGCGACCTCGGCGGTGTCGAGGTCACGGTGCTCGACGAGGCCGACCACATGGCCGACCTCGGCTTCCTGCCGGCGGTCCGGCGCCTGCTCGACACCACGCCGCGCGGCGGTCAGCGGCTGCTGTTCTCGGCCACTCTGGACAACGGTGTGGACACCCTGGTGCGCCGCTATATGTCCGACCCCGTCATGCACTCGACGGCGCCCGCCGTGGCCCAGGTCTCGACCATGACCCACCACGTCATGGCGGTCGAGACCGCCATGAAGGGCCAGGTCGTGCGTGAGCTCGCGTCCGGACGGGGCCGCACGCTGCTGTTCGCCCGGACGAAGCACGGCGCGAAGAAGCTGGCCAAGGGGCTCACCGCGGCCGGCATCCCGGCCGTCGACCTGCACGGCAACCTCAGCCAGGGCGCCCGCGAGCGCAACCTCGCCGCGTTCTCGGCCGGTTCGGCGCGGGTGCTCGTGGCCACCGACATCGCCGCCCGCGGCATCCACGTCGACGACGTCGGCCTCGTGGTGCACGTCGATCCGCCCGCGGAGCACAAGGCCTACCTGCATCGGTCGGGCCGCACCGCGCGAGCCGGCGCCGGGGGCGTGGTCGTCACCGTCATGACCCCCGACCAGGCCGGCGACGTCCGCACCCTGACCCGGCAGGCCGGCATCACGCCGACGCTCACCCGCGTCTCGGCCGGCCATCCCGCCATCGAGGCACTCACCGGCCCGAAGGCCCCGCTCGTGACGCCGCCGGTCGTCGCTCCCGCGGCGCCGGCGCGAGGCCGCACCGCCGGCGACGAGGCGGCCGCGGACCGTCCGGCCGGCCGTCGCCGTGGC
>NZ_QUAL01000436.1 GCF_003579925.1 Jiangella rhizosphaerae
CCGTCCCCCTGATAGCTGCCCGTTCTTAGCCGCGGGCGCGCGGGTCAAGTCCAAGCGCCCCAACCACAGCGAAGCCCGACCACCACGCGCGCGGACTTGAGGCGCGCGCCCGCGGCCAAGACAATCGGGCAGCAGGGGGACGGCCCAACGTCACGACCCCCTGCCAACGCTTCCCCGAGCCCTACCGGGGCGCGACCGACCGCGGGTCGAAGCCGTACGGCAGCTCCAGCCGGTGCGCCGCGAGCAGCGCCTCGTCGGCCAGGACGTCCGCCGTCGGGCCGTCGGCGACCACCGTCCCGCCGGAGAGCACGACCGAGCGCGGGCACAGCTGCAGCGCGAACGGCAGGTCGTGGGTGACCACCAGCTGGGTGACGTCGAGCGCGTCGAGGATCTCGTACAGCTCGCGGCGGCTGGCGGGGTCGAGGTTGCTGGTGGGCTCGTCGAGGACCAGGATCTCCGGCCGCATGGCCAGGACCGTCGCGACGGCGACCCGCCGGCGCTGGCCGAACGAGAGGTGGTGCGGCGGCCGGTCGGCGACGTCGGTCATGCCGACCAGCGCCAGCGCCTCGTGGACGCGCTGGTCCAGTTCGGCGCCGCGCAGGCCGAGGTTCGCCGGGCCGAACGCGACGTCGTCGCGGACGGTGGGCATGAAGAGCTGGTCGTCGGGGTCCTGGAAGACGATGCCGACGCGGCGGCGGATCTCGCGTAGCGTGTCGCGGTCGCCCGGCCGCACGTCCAACCCACCGACCCGCACGGTTCCGGCACCGCCGGACAGGATGCCGTTGAGATGCAGCACCAGCGTGGTCTTGCCGGCGCCGTTGGGGCCGAGCAGCGCGACCCGCTCGCCGCGGCCGATGGTGAGGTCGACGCCGAACAGCGCCTGGTGCCCGTCGGCGTAGGCGAACGCCAGCCCGGTCACCTCCAGCGACGCGTCGCCCGTCATGCGAGCACCGCGACCACGGCGACGACGGCGGCGGCCAGCGGCAGCGCGGCGCCGCGCAGCCAGTCGGCACGGGTCGTGACGGCGGTGGTGGTCAGCGGCATCGCTCCAGCGTAGCCACGTGACAGCATCGCCAGATGTACCCGCTCCCCCCGCTCGTACGACCGCACGAACAGCGCCCCGGCGCCTTGCGCGACGACCCGGGCGTGACCGAGGTGGCGGGCCTCGAAGCCGCGCGACTCGCGGGCGATGCGCATGCGCCGCATGTCGCCGGTGACGACGTCGGCGTAGCGGATCATGAACGACGCGATCTCGACCAGACGGTCGGGCACCCGCAGCCGCTGCAGGCCGGCCAGCAGCGACCGGACGTCCGTCGTCGCCGCCAGCAGGATCGACGCGACCACGCCCAGCGTGCCCTTGGCGAGGATGTTCCAGCCGGTCAGCAGGCCGTGCTCGCTCAGCGACAGACCCAGCACGTCGATCCGCGGCCCCTGCGACACGATGGGCATCAGCACCGCGAAGACCACGAACGGCACCTCGACGACCATCCGCCGGATGATCAGCCCGGCGGGCACGCCGGCCACTGCGGCGACGACCCCGAGCAGGACCGCGTAGGCCCCGAACGCCCAGTATTCGTCCCGCGGCGTCGCGACCACCACCAGCACGAACGCCAGCAGCGCCACGATCTTCACGTGCGCGGGCAGCCGGTGCACCGGCGAATCCCCCGGCCGGTACAGCGCGTGCCCGTGCCCGTGACCGCCGCTCACCGGACGGCTTCCTCCGTCGCACGCGATGACGACCGGCCCGACCGGCCGCCGACCACCCGGAACAGCACGACACCGAGGACCACGACCACCGCGACGCCCAGGATGCCGGCCACCCCGACCGGGATGCCGCCGACCTCGCCGTAGTCGGCCAGCGCGAAGTCGCCGAACGCGTGGTCGCGGGCGGTCTCGAGGAAGCCCTTGTCCTCGGCGACGTACTCGAGGCCGTCGGGATTCGCGCTGGCGAAGAAGCTCACGATGCCGGCCAGCGCCAGCGCGACCAGCCCGCCACCGACCAGCAGCGGCCGCGCGCTCCCGCGAGCGGTGGCGCCGGCCGGTTCGGCCGCCGGTGCCGGGACCAGGGTCCCATCGGCCCGCTTGAGCTGCAGCGGCGCCCGCAGGCCGCGGGCGGCGTGGACGAGGTCGGGCCGGACGGCGACGACGGCGCTCACCGTCAGGCCGGTGATGACCGCCTCACCGATGCCGATCAGGGTGTGCCAGCCGAGCATGCTCGCCGTCAGAGCGCCGGCCGACAGCGACGCCTCGCCGCCGACGGCGAACAGCAGCACGAAGACCAGGGCCGCGACGGGGACCGAGACCAGGGCGCCGATGGCCGCCGCCGGCACCACCGACGCCGGACGCTTCGGCAGCACCGCCAGCACGGCGCGCGCCACCACCCAGCCGACCACCACTGTCGTGATGCCGATGAGCGAGATGTTCGTCCCGAGCGCCGTCAGCCCGCCGTCGGCGAACAACAGGCCCTGGACGAGCAGCACCACCGACAGGCACAGCACCGCGGTCCACGGGCCGACCAGCACGGCCGCGAGCGCCCCGCCCATCAGGTGTCCGCTGGTGCCGATGCCGACCGGGAAGTTCAGCATCTGCACGGCGAACACGAACGCCGCGGTGAGGCCGGCCAGCGGAGCGGTGCGCTCGTCCAGCTCGTCCTGCGCCTTGCGCAACGCGACGGCGACCCCGGCCGCGGCGACGGCGCCCGTGGCGACGGAGGTGGGGGCGTTCAGGAACCCGTCGGGGACGTGCATGGATGTCCTCCTCGTGAACGGGAGCGAAATGTCCGATGACAGCCGGTGATTCTGTATCTGAACGGGCGGGACGAGCACGGACTCCGGTTGACCACTGAATGATGCGACAAAGTCGCAGGTATCGCAAGGGCACGGGAACGCGTTCATCTCTCGAATCATGAGACGCAACGGTCCGTATGACGGGACGTCACCTTGCGGTCGGCCGGCTCGCTCCTAGGATCGCAGGCACTGGTGGTTCGGCCGGCGGGTACCTGATGGGTGCGAGCCGGCCGACGCAAGAGGCCCCCGGCGCGGTTGACGTCGACCGGGGCGGCCCGCCCCGACGATCGCCTGTCCGCGCTCGCGAGGAGAACACCGTCACCATGACCAGCACACCGCCCATCGGGGCGACCGTCCCCGGCTATCCGCGCATCGGCCCCGGCCGGGAGCTCAAGCGCGCCCTCGAGTCCTACTGGTCCGGCGCGTCCGGCCGCGACGAACTTGACGCGGCCGCGCGCGCCGAACGCGAGCGGACCTGGCGCCGGCTCTCGGCGCTGGGCCTGGACTCCGTCCCGTCGAACACGTTCTCGCTGTACGACCAGGTCCTCGACGCCGTCGTGCTGACCGGCGCCGTGCCGCCGCGGTTCGCGTCGCTCGGCCTGGACGCGCTCGGCACGTACTTCGCGATGGCCCGCGGCACCGGCGGCGTCGCGCCGCTGGAGCTGACCAAGTGGTTCGACACCAACTACCACTACCTGGTCCCCGAGATCGGCCCGGCGACCCGGTTCCACCTCGACGCCACCAAGCCGGTGCACGAGTACCGCGAGGCCCTGGCGCTGGGCGTCGAGACCCGGCCGGTGCTGCCCGGCCCGACCAGCCTGCTGCTGCTGTCCAAGCCCGTCGACGGCGCGCCGGACGGCTTCCGGCCGATCGACCGCCTCGACGACCTCCTCGCCGTCTACGCGCTGCTGCTGACGACGCTGGCCGCCGAGGGCGTCGCGTGGGTGCAGCTGGACGAGCCGGCCTACGTCGCCGACCGCACCCCCGACGAGCTGGATGCGCTCCGCCGGGCCTACGAGCGGCTCGGCGGGCTGACCGAGCGGCCGGCGATCCTGGTGTCGTCGTACTTCGGCTCGCTGGGTGACGCCCTGCCGGTGCTGGCGTCGTCGCCGGTGGAGGCGATCGGGCTGGACCTCGTCGCCGGCTCGCTGCCACCGGAGGACGTGCCGGGGCTGGCGGCCAAGACCGTCGTCGCCGGCGTCGTCGACGGCCGCAACGTCTGGCGCACCGACCTCGACGCCGCGCTCGCCACGCTGCGGGCCGTCGAGGCACGGGCCGCCGCCGTCGCCGTCGGGACCTCCTGCTCGCTGCTGCACGTCCCCTACGACCTCGACGCCGAGGCCGCGCTCGACCCGCAGCTGCGGTCCTGGCTGGCCTTCGCCGACCAGAAGGTCGCCGAGGTCGTGACGCTGGCGGCCGCGCTGCGCGGCGAGGACCGGTCCGCGGCGTTCGAGGAGGCCAGGGCGGCGCTCGCCGACCGGGCCGCCGCACCGCGTGTCGTCGACGACGGCGTCCGCGCGCGGCTCGCGGGGCTCACCCCCGGCGACGCCCGGCGCGGGCCGTACGCCGAGCGGGCCGCCGCCCAACGCGAGCGGCTCGGCCTGCCGCCGCTGCCGACCACGACCATCGGCTCGTTCCCGCAGACCGGCGACATCCGGCGGATCCGGGCGGCGTTCCGGGCCGGCCGGCTGGACCGCGCCGAGTACACCGCCCGCATGCGCGCCGAGATCGAGCGGGTGATCCGGCTGCAGGAGAAGCTCGGCCTCGACGTCCTCGTGCACGGCGAGCCCGAGCGCAACGACATGGTGCAGTACTTCGCCGAACACCTGCACGGGTTCGTCACCACCGAGCACGGGTGGGTGCAGTCGTACGGGTCGCGCTGCGTCCGGCCGCCGATCCTCTACGGCGACGTCTCGCGGCCCGCGCCGATCACCGTCGAGTGGGCGACGTACGCGCAGTCGCTGACCGACCGGCCGGTGAAGGGCATGCTGACCGGCCCGGTCACCATTCTCGCGTGGTCGTTCGTCCGCGACGACCAGCCGCTCGGCGACACCGCCCGGCAGGTCGCGCTGGCGATCCGCGACGAGACCGTCGACCTCGAGGCGGCCGGCGTCGGCATCGTGCAGGTGGACGAGCCGGCGCTGCGCGAGCTGCTGCCGTTGCGCTCCCGCGACCAGGCGGAGTACCTCGACTGGTCGGTGAGCGCGTTCCGGCTGGCCACGTCCGGCGTGGCCGACGCGACACAGGTGCACACGCACCTGTGCTACTCCGAGTTCGGCGACGTCGTGGCCGCGATCGACGGGCTCGACGCCGACGTCACCAGCATCGAGGCGGCCCGCTCGCGCATGGAGATCGTGGCGGACGTGGCGGCGTCCGGGTTCGGCCGCGGCATCGGCCCGGGCGTCTACGACATCCACTCGCCACGCGTGCCGGGCGCGGACGAGGTCGAGGCGCTGCTGCGGCGCGCGCTGGACGCGATTCCCGCGGACCGGCTCTGGGTGAACCCGGACTGCGGGCTGAAGACGCGCACGTACGAGCAGGTGGAGCCGGCGCTGGCGGCCCTGGTGGAGGCCGCCTGGCGCGTCCGCTGACACCGGCCTGACCGCGACCAGTCCCGGCCGCGACACGTCAGTCTCGGCTCGGCGAGCGGCGGAGACGTTGTCGGTGCCCGCCCGTAGGGTGGGCCTCCCACCCGGCCGGGCGGGGACCGACCTCCCCCACGCGCCGCCCGATCAGCTCACAGGTCGTCGAGCACGGCGAGGTCGTCCGCCGCAGGGTCCCACGCACCGGCGGCGACGTTCGCCGCGACCTGCTCCGCGGACACCGCGCCGGCGATGACGGAGCCGACGGCGGGCTGGGCGGCCAGCCCGCCGATGGCGACATCGAGGATGCCGACGCCGCGGTCGGCGGCGAACCGCTCCAGCGCCTCGATGCGGTCGAAGTCGGCCTCGGCCAGCCGCTTCGCGCCGGCCTCGGTGTCGAGCCGGGACCCCGCGGGCACCGCCTGCCCGCGGCGGTACTTGCCGGTGAGCAGGCCGTACGCGAGCGGCCCGTACGGCAGGATGCCGACGCCGGCGTTCTCGGCGGCCGGGATGAGCTCGGCCTCGGCGGAGCGATCGTAAAGCGAGTACTCGTTCTGGGCGCTGACGAACGGCGTCAGGCCCTCGGTGCGGGCGATCCAGGCCGCCTCGGTGACCTGCCAGCCGTCCAGGTTCGACGAGCCGACGTAGCGGACCTTGCCCTCGGCGACCAGCTCGTCGAGGGCGGCCAGCGTCTCCTCCAGCGGCGTCACCGGGTCGGGGAAGTGCAACTGGTAGAGGTCGATCCAGTCGGTGCCGAGCCGGCGCAAGCTGGCCTCGACGGCGCGCCGGATGTAGCGCCGCGACCCGCGCACGCCCCAGTCGGCGCCGTTGCGGCCCTGCATGTCGCCGCCGAACTTGGTCGCGACGACGACGTCGTCGCGGCGGCCGGCAGCGGCCAGGGCGGCGCCGAGCATCCGCTCGCTCTCGCCCAGCCCGTAGGTGTCAGAGGTGTCGAACAGCGTCACGCCGTGGTCGAGGGCGGCGTGCACGACGGCGGTCGCCGCGGCCTCGTCGATGCGGCGCCCGAAGGCGTTGCACCCGACGCCGACCACGGAGACGGTGAGCCCGGAGTCGCCCAGCTGGCGATAGCGCATCTCGGTCACGGCCCGAAGTATCACATATCCGTTTCGTCATGCGGCCGAAACCATCCCGGAACGATCACCCGCGAGCCTGCTCTGCGCGGGGGGCGACCGAGACGAGGAGGCCACGTGGCACGCTGGCGGAACCGACGAGCACGAACGGTGGCGGCCCTGCTCACCGGCAGCGCCCTCCTGGCGACGACGGTGCTGCCCGTCGGCGCTGCCGGGGCGGCCGGGCCCCGCCGGGCGACCGACGCGGAGCTCGCCGAGTGGGTCGTCGACCTGGACGCGAACGCCCTGCGCGAGCTGCTGGCGACCGGCGAGGTGACGTCGGTGCAGCTGGTGAAGGCGTACCAGGCGCGCATCGACGCCTACGAGGAGGCGTACGCCGACCAGCCGGGCGTCAACGCCGTCATCGTCGAGGACCCCCGCGCCGTCGCCACGGCCGCCCGGCTCGACAACGAGCGCCGCCGCGGCCAGGTGCGCGGCCCGCTGCACGGCATCCCGATCCTCATCAAGGACAACTACGACACGTTCGACCTGCCAACATCGAACGGGTCGCTGGCGTTGGAGCGCTGGCACACCGCCGACGACGCCGAGCAGGTCGCCCGGCTGCGCGCGGCCGGCGCGATCATCGTCGCGAAGACCAACCTGCACGAGTACGCGTCGGGCATCACGACCATCAGCTCGCTCGGCGGGCAGACGCGCAACCCGTACGACCAGACGCGCAACCCCGGCGGCTCCAGCGGCGGCACCGGCGCGGGCATCGCGGCCGGGTTCGGCGCCGTCGGCATGGGCTCGGACACCTGCGGCTCGATCCGGATCCCGGCGGCGCACAACAGCCTGGTCGGGCTGCGGCCGACGCACGGACTGTCCAGCCGCGACGGCATCGCCCCGATGTCGTACACCCAGGACGTCGGCGGGCCGATCGCCAAGTCCGTCACCGACATCGCACTGGTGCTCGATGCGACAGTCGGCTACGACCCCGACGACCCGTCGACGGCGGCGTCCGTCGGCCGGGTACCGTCGTCGTACCTGCCGTCGCTGGACGACGACGCGCTCTCCGGCGCCCGGATCGGGGTGCTCACCGACTATCTCGGGACGTCCGCCGCCGAGCAGCCCACGACGGCGCTCATCCGCGCCGCCGTCGACGACATGGCCGCTCAGGGCGCCGACGTCGTCGAGCTGCCCACGCAGGCCGCCCTGCTGTCCGCCGTCGGCGCGTCGGGAGTCATCAACGACGAGTTCGAGCGAGACCTCAACCGCTACCTCGCCGCACCCGGCTCGACGTTCCCCAGGTGGCTGGCCGTGCTCGAGCCGCCCTTCGACGCGGTCACCATGGATGACATCATCACGTCGGGGAAGGTGACGCCGACGGTGCTGTCCTCGCTGCGCAGCCGCCAGGGCGTGTCGACCGGGCCGCAGGAGGCCTACCACCAGCGCCTCGAGCGGCGGGCCGAGGCACAGACCCTGCTGCGGGCGCTGCTGGAGGCGAACGACCTCGACGCGCTGGTGTACCCGACCATCCGCCAGCAGGCCGCCGTCATCGGGCAGTCGCAGCCGGGCAGCAACTGCTCGCTGTCGGCCAACACCGGCTTCCCGGCGCTGACCGTCCCGGCCGGTTTCACCCCCGACGGCATGCCCGTGGGCGTCGAACTGCTCGGTCTGCCCTTCAGCGAGCCGACCCTGCTGGGCCTCGGCTACGACTACGAGCAGGCCACCCACCACCGCACGCCACCGGCCAGCACCCCGCCGCTGCGCTAGCCGACCGCGTCAAGGGCGAGTTGCTACTGCCAGAGCGGTAGTAACTCGCCCTTGGCTCACGTACGCGGCCTCGATCTGCGCGAGCACCGCGGCGGGATCGGCCCGCAACCGGGCGGGCGACACCGGCAGCACCACCCAGCCCAGCATCGCCAGCCGGGCGCGCCGCTGCTCGGTCCGTTCCGGCGCGTCGCCGAACCCGTGGAACGACCGCGAGTCGACCTCGACGATCAGCCGCCGCTCGTGCCAGCAGGCGTCCGGGACGATCCCGCGAACCCCGGCCAGCGGCTGGTTCCACACCGGCTCCGGCAGGATCCGGCTGCGGCGCACGAGGTCGCGCAGCTCGCACTCCGGTGCCGACCGGCAGCCCGCCTCGATATCCGCCAGCGCCACTCTGACCAGCGCCGATCCCCGGCCGCGAGCCGCAAGCGCCTCAGTCCGCAGGTGTGCCAGGCCGGCGGCCCTGCGTTGCACCGCCTCGCACATGAGCGCCCGGACGTTCCGCAAGGCGGTCTCGCGGCGCGCCGGCGACCACTGCGGGAACCGCCGCGCCGCCATCACCACCGCGTCGACGACGGCCCGAGCGGGAGGTGCCTTCGGGATGGCGCCGGGCCGGGACGCGGGTGCGAGGGCGTCGAGCACCACGTCCGGAGGCAGGAACGGCGGGCCGTCCGGGCCATCGGGATCGACCCAGAGCTGTGCCGCCGGCATCCGCGATGTGCGATGCACCTCGACCCCGTCGACGGTCGACCGCCGGACCTCGCGCGGGACGAGCAGTTCGACCACGTCCCCAGCCGGCGGGCCGTACGACAGACCGGTCATCCAGCACGCCCACGCACCGGTCACCACCGCCTCGTCGCCGGCGTGGAGACAGGCTGCTCTGAGCTGGTGGATCGGCGCGAGCGGGCCGGTGAAGGTCGCGTACACACCCCGCAGAACCCGCCGCCACGGCCCACCCGGGCGAATCGCGTGAGCGATGGCCGACGGCGTCAGCCCGGCCGCCGCCGCCTGCTCCCGGGTGATCAGACCGTCCTGGACCGCGGCCAGGCGAAGCGCTCGTTCGTTCGGCACGCTCGTCAGCCTGCGCCGGTGCGAGCGCGCCCGCCAGACCGACGCCGCGATCTGTGGACAACTCGGCCGCCACGCAGGCCGCTGTGGTCGAGTTACTACTGCCAGGGCGGTAGTAACTCGACCATGGCAACCCTCAGCCGGCGGTGCTCTCGCGGATCTCGAGCGTGAAGGGGACGTCGATGCGTTCGGCCTTCGCCTCGGGGTCGGCGAGGCGGCGGGCGACCAGGCGGACCGCCTCGGCGGCGAGGAGCGGGACGTCCGGCGAGACCGTCGTGAGCGACGGCGTGGAGTAGCGGCCGTCCTCGATGTCGTCGAAGCCGGCGACGGCGACGTCGTCGGGGACCCGCAGGCCGCGCTCGTGCAGGGTCCGCAGCGCGCCCAGCGCCATGAGGTCGTTGAAGCAGAAGACGGCGTCGACGGGGCGGCCGCTGTCGAGCAGGGCGGCCATCGCCTGGGCGCCGCTGGCGCGGTCGAAGTCGAGGTCGGAGACGATCAACCGGCGGTCGACCGGCAGGCCGGCGTCGCGCAGGGCCGCGCGGTAGCCGCGAGCGCGCAGGCCACCGGTGCCGGCCCGTTGCGCGCCGACGGCCGCGATGTGCCGCCGCCCCAGGCCGATGAGGTGGGCGGTGACGTCCCGGGCCGCGCGGACGTTGTCGATGGCGATGTGGTCGAAGCCCGCCGGGTGGCCGCGTTCGCCGAGCAGCACCATGCGGGCGGGGTCGGAGCGCGCGGCGACCTCGGCCGTCGTCATGCCCATGGGGCTGAAGATGACGCCGTCGATCAGCCGGGTGTCGAGCCCCTCGAGCACGACCCGCTCCTGCTCGACCTCGCCGAACGTCTCCTCGATGAGCACCATGAGGCTCTGCCGCTTGGCGACGGCGCCGATCTCCGAGGCCAGCGCGGCGAAGTAGGGCGAGACCAGCTCGGGCACGGCCAGCGCGACGAACCCGGACCGCCCGTGCCGCAGGCTGCGCGCGGACACGTTGGGGCGGTAGCGCAGCTCCGCGATGGCCTTGAGTACCTTCTCGCGGGTCTTCTCGGTGACGTTCGGGTGGTTGTTGATCACATTGGAGACGGTCTTGAACGACACCCCGGCGAGGTCCGCCACGTCCTTCAGCCGCGCGCCCACCTGCCTGCCCCTCTCGTCTGCCCAAGACGACCTGACCGAGTGTAGGCACCGCCGCGTACCCCGGCCGAGCACATTTCCGCCGCCACCTGGGCGGACCGGACCACCTCACCGGACACTCTTCCCAATCAAGGTTATCCGTTGTAAAACTGTCCGCACGGTTATCCGTTGTAAAACCTGTTGACGGACGCGGAGGAACCCCTTGTACGACGTCGAGGTCGGACTGGATCCGGCATTCACCGTGGGCACCGTCGACCCGCGCCTGTACGGGTCGTTCGTCGAACACATGGGCCGGTGCGTCTACGGCGGCATCTACGACCCCGACCACCCGACCGCCGACGAGCACGGGTTCCGCGGCGACGTCGCCGAGCTGGTCCGCGAGCTGGGCGTCACCGTCATCCGCTACCCCGGCGGCAACTTCGTCTCCGGCTATCGCTGGGAGGACGGCGTCGGCCCGGTCGCCGAGCGCCCGCGCCGGCTGGACCTCGCCTGGCGCTCCCTGGAGTCGAACGCCGTCGGCACCGACGAGTTCTGCCGCTGGGCCCGCGGCCTCGGCATCGACCCGATCATGGCGGTGAACCTCGGCACCCGCGGCGTCGACGCCGCCGTCGACCTGCTGGAGTACGTCAACTTCGCGCCCGGCAGCACCAGCACCGCCGACCGGCGGGTCGCCAACGGGCACAAGGACCCGCACGCCGTCCGGACCTGGTGTCTCGGCAACGAGATGGACGGCCCGTGGCAGATCGGGCACAAGACGGCCGACGAGTACGGCCGGCTCGCGGCGGAGACGGCGCGGGCGATGCGCCGCGCCGACCCGGACCTCGAGCTGGTCGCCTGCGGCAGCTCCAACAGCGGCATGCCGACGTTCGGCACGTGGGAGCGGATCGTCCTCGAGCACACCTACGACCTGGTCGACCACATCTCGCTGCACGCCTACTACGAGCCGGTCGGCGGTGACGTCGACAGCTTCCTCGCCTCGTCCGAGGACATGCGGACCATGATCACGGGGATCGCCGCCACGGCCGACCACGTCGGCGCGGCCCGCCGCAGCCGCAAACGGCTGACCATCTCCTTCGACGAGTGGAACGTCTGGTACCAGCACCGTTTCGCCGGGCAGGACGCTCTCGAGGTCACCGAGAACGGCGCCCTCATCGAGGACGTCTTCGACGTCACCGACGCGGTCGTGGTCGGCGACCTGCTGATGGCGCTGCTCGACCACTGCGACCGGGTGGCGATCGCGTGCCAGGCGCAGCTGGTCAACGTGATCGCGCCGATCCTGACGCGGGACGGCGGGCCGGCCTGGCGCCAGACCATCTTCCATCCGTTCGCGCTGACCGCCCGGTACGCCCGCGGGACGGTGCTGCGCGCGGCGGTCCGCACGCCGCCGGTCGCCACGGAGAAGTACGGCGACGTCCCCGCCACCCGGGTGACCGCCGTCCAGGAGCCGGAGACCGGCGCGCTCACGCTGCTGGCCGCGAACCGGAACCGCGCGGAGCCGGCCCGGCTCACCGTCCCGCTCCGCGCGTTCGGCTCGGCGAGCCGGCCGGGCCACACGAGCCGGCCGCTGCGGCTGCTGGAGCATCTCGCGATCGCCGACGCCGACCCGTCGGCCACCAACACCGCCGAGCACCCGGACCGGGTCGTCCCGCGTCCGGTCACCGGCACCGTCGTCGACGGCGACCAGACGCTCACCGCGATCCTGCCGCCGTCGTCCTGGCACCTCATCCGGCTGGGTGACTGACCCGGCACCGCCTGCGAAGGAGCAGCTGTGACCACGACACCACGCAACCCGCTGACCAGACGACGCTTCCTCGCCGCGACGGGCCTGGCCGGCGCCGGCGCCTTCCTCGCCGGCTGCGGCGGCGGCTCGCAGTCCCCCGGCGCCGAACCGGCCCAGGGCGACGGCGGCGCCAGCGGCTACGAGGGCCCGAACGTCGAGCTGGCGTTCTGGAACGGCTTCACCGGCGGCGACGGCCCGGTCATGCAGCAACTGGTCGACCAGTTCAACAGCGAGCACCCGAACATCGCGGTGAAGATGACCGTGATGGAGTGGGCCGACTACTACCAGAAGATCCCGACGGCGGTGCAGTCGGGCAACGGCCCGGACGTCGGCATCATGCACATCGACTCGCTGCCGACGAACGCCGCCCGCAACGTCATCGTCCCCCTCGACGACGTCGCCGAGGCGCTGGACCTGAAGCAGGAGGACTTCGCCGAGGTGGTGTGGAGCGCCGGCGAGTACGAGGGCCAGCGCTTCGGCATCCCGCTGGACGTGCACCCGCTGGGCTTCTTCTACAACAAGACGGTCCTCGAGTCCGCCGGGCTGGACCCGGAGAGCCCGCCGACGGATCGCCAGTCCTACGAGGCAGCACTCGAGCAGCTCAAGTCCGCCGGCGTGCAGGGCCACTGGATGTCGCCGCACGTGTTCACCGGCGTGCTGACGGTCGAGGCGCTGGTCTGGCAGTTCGGCGGCGACCTGTTCAACGCGGACGGCACCGAGGTCACGTGGGCGGAGGATCCCGCGGTCGAGGCGCTGACCTGGGCGGTCGACCTGGTCCGCAACGGCTACAGCCCCACGGACGTCGGCCAGGACGCCGACGCGATCGCGCTGCAGAACGGCCAGTCGGCGTTCAACTGGAACGGCATCTGGCACATCAACACCCTCAAGGAGGTGCCGGACCTGGAGTGGGGCGTCGCACCGCTGCCCAACATCGGCGGCACCCAGGCGGCGTGGGCCGGCTCGCACAACTTCGTCCTCCCCCGCCAGCGCAGCGCCGACGAGAACAAGCAGCAGGCCGCGCGGGTGTTCATCAACTGGGTGAGCCAGCAGTCGCTGGCCTGGGCCGAGGGCGGCCAGGTGCCGGCGCGCAACTCGGTGCGCGAGTCGGCGGAGTTCCAGGCGCTGCCGGAGCAGTCCGCGCTCGCCCAGCAGGTCGACTACCTGCACTTCCCGCCGCCGGTGCCCGGCATCGGCGACGTCCTCGCGGACTTCAACCAGGCCGTCAACGAGGCCGTGCTGCTCACCAAGGAGCCGGCGGCAGCGCTGTCCGAGGCGGCGGACCGGGCGTCGAAGAAGCTGGAAGAGAACCGCGAGCGGTACGGCGGGTAGTCCCGTGGCGACGACCTCCCCGCACGCGACGACGCGTGCGACGAGACGTGCGACGGCGTCCCCGGCCCGCATCCGGCGGCACGCACCGTGGACGCCGTACGCCTTCATGGCACCGTTCCTGGTCATCTTCGCGACGTTTGTCCTGGCCCCGGCGGTGCTCGGGATCTGGATGAGCCTGCACGACTGGGACTTCATGCTGCCGAGCCGGCCGTTCGTCGGGCTGGACAACTATCTGGCGTTGTTCGACTCGTCGTCGGCCGTCTTCGAGATGTTCTGGCACGGCATGCGCGCGACGGCGATCTTCACCGTCGCCAGCGTGCCGTTCCTGGTCGCGATCCCGCTCGCGCTGGCGATCGTGCTGAACCGGCGCTTCCCCGGCCGGACGGTGTTCCGGGCGGTCTTCTTCATGCCGTACGTGCTCGGCGTGGCCGTCGTGGGGCTGCTGTTCCGGTTCATGCTGGACCCGAACATCGGCATCGTGAACGGCCTGCTCGGCACGTCGATCCCGTGGATCACCGCCCAGCCGTGGGCCTGGATCAGCCTGGTCGCGATGACGGTGTGGTGGACACTCGGCTTCAACACCATCATCTACCTCGCCGGGCTGCAGGACATCCCCCGTGAGCTGTACGACGCGGCGAAGGTCGACGGCGCGTCGGCATGGCAGCAGTTCCGGCACGTGACGCTGCCCGGGCTGCGGACGGTGCAGCTGTTCGTCGTCACGATCACCATCCTGGCCTCGGCGAACATGTTCGGGCAGGCGCTGCTGGTGACGAACGGCGGTCCGGGCGACTCGACCCGGACGGCGCTCATCGTCATGCTCGCCGAGGGCCTGGAGTCGTTCCGGATGGGCAGCGCCGCGGCGATGTCGTACCTGCTCGCGATCTTCCTGGGGATCGTCTCGATCATCCAGGTGCTGGCCATGCGGGAGAGGAGGCCGCGATGGCGGTCCTGACCCGTCCGGCCGGGACCCGGCCCGAGCCCGGCGCGCCGGACGCGCAGCCGCCGGAGCGGGCCCCCGGCGGACTCGTCCGGCAGGGCATGTTCTGGCTGTTCCTGCTCGTCCTGACGGTGATCTTCATCGGGCCGATCGTCTGGATGTTCCTGACGTCGATCAAGACGAACCCCGAGGCGACCGCCGTCCCGCCGACGCTGCTGCCGTCGTCGCCGACGTTCGCCGCCTACGAGGGGCTGCTGCGGCTGGACGGCGCGTACCCGGTGCTGCGCTGGTTCCTCAACAGCCTGCTGGCGGCGACGCTGCACATGGCGCTGGTGCTGGCGGTGGCGTCGACGGCGGCGTACGCGCTGGCCCGGCTGCACTTCCGCGGCCGGGGCGTGCTGTTCGTCGTGATCGTGTCGACGCTGTTCGTGCCGGGGTTCGTGTTCCTCATCCCGAACTACCTGATCATCGACCGGCTGGGCTGGCTGGACACCGTCTGGGCGCTGGCCGTGCCCGGTGCGGCCGGCGCGTTCGGGGTGTTCTTCCTCCGGCAGTTCTTCGCGATGCTGCCCGCCGAGCTGGAGGAGGCGGCGCTCATCGACGGCGCCAACCAGTGGCAGATCTTCACCCGCGTCGTGCTGCCGAACTCCAAACCGGCGCTGGCCACGCTCGCGGTGCTGTCGTTCCTGTCCAACTGGAACGACTTCGTCTGGCCCATCTACGTCCTGTTCAGCCCCGAGCGGCTCACGCTGCCGGCCGGGCTGCGGCTGCTGCAGGGCGCCTACACGACCGACTACCCCGTCATCATGGCCGGCGCGTTCGTCGCCAGCGTCCCCGTCCTGATCCTGTTCCTGTTCACGCAGCGCTACGTCATCGAGGGCGTGTCGCGCAGCGGACTGAAGGGATGATCGCCTTGCTCCGACGCCTCCTGCTCGCGGCCCTGCTCGCGGTGCCCGCCGCGGCGGCCCCGGCCGCCTCCGCCGGCCCGGCCGCCGAGCCCGTCACCCAGAACCCGATCTCCGCCTCGTTCTCCGACACCTACGCCGACCCGGCCGTGCTGCGCGGCAAGGACGGCTGGTGGTACCTGTACGCGACCAGCGACCCGCTGCACGAGGCGCCGAGCGAGTTCGGGCTCATGCACATCGCCCGGTCGCGCGACTTCGTCGACTGGGAGTACCTCGGGACGGTGTTCGACGAGGGCGACCGGCCGGCCTGGACCACGGACACGTCGTTCTACTGGGCGCCGGACATCCGCTACGTCGACGGCCGGTACGTCATGTACTACACGGTCACCGACACCGTCGCCGAGCCCGGCCCGTGGAACTTCGCCATCGGGGCCGCGACGGCGCCGACCCCGGCCGGGCCGTGGACCGACACCGGCGGCCCGGTGGTCGCGCCGCGGCCGACCGGCAACGGCGACTACTTCAACACCATCGACCCGGCGCTGCTGTCGGCGTCGGACGGCAAGCGGTACCTGTACTTCGGCGGCTTCCACGGCGGCCTGTGGGTGACCGAGCTGGACGAGTCCGGGCTGCGCGCCGTCGGGTCGCCGACGCAGGTCACGGTCGGCGACCGGTACGAGGGCTCGTTCGTCGTCGAGCGCGACGGCTGGTACTACCTGACGGCGTCGTCGGCGAACTGCTGCGCCGGGCCGGTCACCGGCTACAGCGTCTACGCGGGCCGCTCGAAGAGCCCGCTCGGCCCGTTCGTCGACCACGAGGGCGTCTCGCTGCTGGACTCGCGCGTCGGCGGCACGCAGGTGCTGGCGCAGAACGGCAACCGCTGGATCGGCGTCGGCCACCACACGATCGTCACCGACGTGTCGGGGCAGGACCACATCGTGTACCACGCGATCGACCGGAACGACGCCTGGCTGGACGCGCCGGGTGGCATCAACGAGCGGCCGACGCTGATCGACCGGCTGGACTGGATCGACGGCTGGCCGGTCGCGCGGGCCGGCGCCGGTCCGTCCGACACGCCGCAGCCGGCGCCGGTGACGGCGTCGTCGCTGGGGATCGTGTCGGACGCGCCCGCGTCCGGCGACGCGCTCATGGCGGTGCGCGGCAGCTGGACGGCGGGCACCGACGCGACCGGCGACGGCGGTGACGTCGGGGTGCTGTCGGACGGCGCCGAGGTGCGGACGGCGCGCAACGCCCCGGGCGACGTGCGGGTCGAGGCCGACGTCCGGCTGGCCGGAACGTTCTCGGTGGGGGTCGCGCGGTCCGGCCGCAACGGCGTGACGGTCACCGTCGACGCCGCCGAGCGGACGCTGTCGGTGACGTCGACGCTGGGCCGGCGGGTGGAGTCCGACACCGTCCCGCTGCCGTCGCGCTACGACGGCGCCGAGTGGACGGCGCTGGCGGTCGAGGTCCGCGACGGCCGCGTCGTCGCCCGCCTGGCGGAGAGCCGGCTCGGCGACGCCGACGCCGAGGTCGCCGTCGACCTGCCCCGCGGCGTGGCCAAGCCGCGCCCCGTCACGCTGGCCGCGTCCGGTGGTGCGGCGCAGGTCGACAACCTCACCGTCGTCGCCGCGCACGAGCCGGTCACGACGCGGGTCGACGAGCCCGCGGCGGGCGACACCGTGTTCAGCGAGGACTTCGACGACCCGGCGCTGGCCGGCGGCTGGGAGTGGCTGCGGCGGTCGTCGTCGGTGACCGTCGGTGAGGGCGTGCTGCGCTGGCCGCTGGAGTCCGTGGACGTCGTCGGCGCCGGCAACACCGGCCCGCTGCTGCTGCGCACGCCGCCGGAGGGCGATTGGATCGCCGAGACGAAGCTGCACCTGGACCTCGGCACCGGGACGATCCGCAACTACCAGCAGGCCGGGCTGATCGTCCGCGTCGACGACGACAACCTGCTGCGGCTGGGCGACGTCGCGATCTGGGGCACCCGTCAGGTCGAGTTCGGCAAGGAGCTGGACGAGAACGGCGCGCTGCGATGGGGCGCCCACCTCGGCGGGCCGGTCGCCGAGACGATGTGGCTGCGCATCCACCACACGACGGACCCGGCGACCGGCGAGCACCGGTACCGGTCGGCGTCGTCGCGCGACGGCGTCACCTGGCGGTGGGGCGCGACGTGGACGCTGCCGGCGGGCACGTCACCGCAGATCGGCCTGTACGCCGGGGGCGGCGCCACGCCGGCCACCGTCGCGACGTTCGACTGGTTCCGCCTGTACGAGGTGCGATGAGATACCTGACCTGGGCCGGGCTGGCGCTGCTCCTCGCGGCGTGCGGCCCGGCCCAGCCCGGCCCCGACCCCGTCGAAGAGGAGCAGCCGAGCACCATGGGATTCACCAACCCCGTCGTCGACCGCGACTTCCCCGACCCGGCGATCATCGAGGCCGGCGGCACGTACCACGCCTATGCGACGAACTCGCCGCTCGGGAACGTGCCGGTGATGACGTCGCCCGACCTCGTGTCGTGGGAGCCGGCCGGCGACGCGATGCCGGTGCTGGCGCCGTGGGTGACGGGCGGTCGGACGTGGGCGCCGGAGATCGCGGTGCACGGCCCGGACCGCTACGTCCTCTACTACACCGCGCTCGGGACGGCGTCGGGCCGGCAGTGCGTCGGCCGGGCGGTGGCGTCGTCGCCGTCCGGCCCGTTCGTCGACGACTCCCCCGAGCCGCTGATCTGCCAGGCCGGCGAGGGCGGCTCGATCGACGCCAGCCCGTTCACCGACGCCGACGGCACCCGGTACCTGCTGTGGAAGAACGACGGCAACGCCATCGGCGTCGATACCTGGATCTACGCCCAGCCGCTGTCGGAGGACGGGCTGTCCCTGGCCGGCGAGCCGGTCCGGCTGATCAAGCAGGACCAGCCGTGGGAGGGCTCGCTGGTCGAGGCGCCGTTCCTGTGGCTGCGCGACGGCAGGTACTACCTGTTCTACTCGGCGAACGCCTACGACTCCGCCGCCTACGCCGTCGGGTACGCCGTCTGCGAGGGTCCGCTGGGGCCGTGCACGAAGCCGTCGGCGGAGCCGGTCCTGGCGTCGACGGACGATGCGGCCGGGCCGGGGCACTGCGTGCTGGTCGAGAAGGACGGCCGCACGTGGATGGTGCACCACGCGTGGCCGCCTGACTCCGTCGGCTCCGCGCTGCCCGGCCGGACGATGTGGCTCACCGAGGTGACCTGGTCCGACGGGGTGCCGGTCCTGGACGGCCCGCGGGCCGCCGTCGACGTCGTCCCCTGACTCAGCGCGACGGCGGCAGCGCCCAGCGGACCGCCGCGTCGAACAGGGCCAGGCCCTCGTCGGTGAGCACGTCGGGGTCGGCGCCCTCGTCGCCGAGGAACAGCGCGACGCGCGGCGCCGGCGCGGTCATGCCGCCGACCATCGCCGCGCCGGTGGCGTAGCCGAACAGCGCGGCCTGCTGCGGCGCCCCGGGGAGGCGGGCCGCGACGTCGGCGCCGGCGGCCGGCGTGCCGAACCGCAGCCGGTCGGCGCCGCGGTACACGTCGACGGTGCCGGACAGCCCGGCGGACAGGTCCGAGGCCGGATCGACCTCGAGCCGGAACGACCGGAACGCCTCGCCGGGGGCCGTCGCCATGCCCATGTCGTCGAGCACGAACGCCTCCCACGTCAGCACCGGGACCGGGACGTCACGGAACTTGCTACCGGCCTCGCTGGAGGCGAGCGTGGAGGTGATGACGACGGCGGCCTTGCCCTGCGCGTCCGCGGTGACGGCGTCCCTGCCCTGCATCACCTCCACTGGATGGCCCAGCAGCTCCAGCCGGTCCAGCGCGGCCTGGTCACCGGTGCTGAGCTCCGCGCCGGCCGGGATCGGCGCGTCGTCGCCGACCAGCAGCAGGACGGGCGCCGGGTCGCCGACGGTGAGCCGGACGGCCGGCGACGTGACGGTGCTCCCGTCGGCGGCGACGGCGCGGGCCGTGACGAGGTGCAGGCCTTCCGGCGCGCCGGACCAGGTCAGGGCGTACGGTGCGGTGGTGTCCGCGCCCACGAGCGTGGTGCCTGCGTACCACTCGACCCGGTCGAGCGCGACGTCGCCGGCGTCGGCCTCGGCGGTCAGCGGCACGTCGGCCCCGGCCTCGGCGGTGTCCGGCGCGCCGGCTGTGACGACCCCGCTGGCCGCGGCCGCCTCCGTCAGGTATGGCGGCACGACGCCGGTCGCGACGGTCTCGTAGGTCTCGCGGGCCGCCTCGGTGGCGTCGGCGGCGACCACGCGCTGTCTCCACGCCTCGGCGCCGTCGCCGTCCGCCTCGGCCACCAGTGCCCGGGTCGCGGCCGCGCCGGCCACGCCGTAGTGGTGCAGCTTCGTGAGCCACGGGCCGGCCTGCTCGACGAAGTCGGGGTCGTCCATGCGCGCCGCCAGCTCGCCCTGGGCGGCCGCCATGGCGTCGAACAGCGCGACCAGCTCGGCCGTCGCCGGGCCGGGCGCGCCGGCCTCGCGTTCGGCGCGCGACGCCTCGATCGCGGCGACCAGTTCCGGCGACTCCGTGCTGTCCAGGGCCGACGAGCGGCTGTTCGATGCGAACGTCCGCAGTGCGGCGGCAGCGTCGCCGCCCAGCCGGCGGATCGACGCCTCCCACGACGGCTCCGGCCGGTAGGCCGGCGGGTTCCAGACGTAGTCGGCGACCGTCCCGAGCGCGACGAGCGACGGCGCCGCCTGCGGCATCGGGTTGGCGGTGAGGCCGATGACCCCGTGCTCGTGCAGGTTCGGGGACCGGCCGGTGAGCGGGCCGAGGAACAGCTGCCGTGGCAGGTAGTCGTTGACCGGGTAGTTGTCCCAGAGCACGAGGTCGTGCCGGAAGACGGCCGCCGCGGCGTCCGCGTCGGCGTCCGTCACCTCCGGCGGCACCACCTGCGACCCCGTCCACATCACCACGGCCCGTTCCTCGAGCAGGGCGGCGAACCGCTCGCGGTACGGCGAGGTCTGGTTGCCGGAGTACTCCGTGGGAACGGTGAGCAGCCGCCCGGCGCCGGGGTGGGTGTCGAGGAAGTCGCGCTGGAACGCGTTGAGCAGGTGCGCCTGCGCGGCCGCCAGCGGGCTGGCGTCGCCGCCGAACGCCGCCTGGTCGCGCTCGCAGGTCAGGCCGCCGCCGATGTCGTCGAGCAGGACGCCGAACGTCCGCGCGCCGGCGTCCCACAGCTGCTGGGCCTTCGCGGCCAGCGCGGCCTGGTCGGCGGGGTCGGAGTAGCAGACGTCGACGCCCGGCGAGACGGTGAAGACGACGTCGACGTGCTGCCGGGCGCCGTGCGCGATCAGCTCGGCCAGCCGGTCCAGCTCGGCCGCGGGGTAGGGCTCGCGCCAGCGGTCGCGGTGGTACGGGTCGTCCTTCGGCGCGTACACGTAGGTGTTCATCTTCTGCGCGGCGTACGCGTCGAGCTGGCGCAGCCGGTCCTCGTGCGACCACGGCTCGCCGTAGAAGCCCTCGATGGTGCCGCGCCACTCCAGCGCCGGGTGGTCCCGGACGGCGACGGCGGGCAGGCTCACCCGGCCGCGCTCGGCGGTGAGGAGCTGACGCAGCGTCTGGACGGCGTAGAACTGGCCGGCGGCGTCGGCGCCCGCGAGCACGACCTCGAAGCCGCGCCCGGCCCGTCCTGAGGCGAGCACATAGCCCTCCGCCGGCAGCCCCGCCGGGCCGTCGACGCCGAGCTCGGCCAGCGCGCCGGCGGTTCCCGCCGCGCCGTCCGGGCCGGCCAGGCGGACGGTGACCGGCGCGATCCCGTCGACCGGGGTGAGGCCGGCGTCGGCGAGCACCGCGGCGAGGGCGTCCACGGCGGCCGGATCGGCGTCAGCCGCCTCCACGACCCGCACGCGCGGCGGCAGCCGCAGGTCGTCGCCGAGCCGCTCCACCTGCTGGGGTACGGGGAAGACGTCGATCGGCGCGGCCGCGGCGGCCGGCGCCCCGGACGTGCCTGCCAGGGCGCTGGTGACGACGGCGAACACAGCGACGGCGGTGACGAGACGCATGGGCAGTGCCCTCCACGGGGCGGGGTCGGTGGTCGCCCCGCACCGTACCCCGCCACGCCCGCCGCTAGTCGACCGTCACGTCGATGGTGTGCCAGCCGGACGCGCCGTCGGGGGCGGGCGGCGCCTGCTCGGACGTCTGCACCTCGCCGTCGGCGGTGGTGGCACGGACCTGCAGCCGATGCTCGCCGGGTTCGGCGTCCCACTCCCACACCCACTGCCGCCAGGTGTCGGTGCTGGGGACCGCGGCCAGCCGCGCGGCGTTCCAGTCGCCCTCGTCGACGCGCACCTCGACGGCCTCGATGCCGCGGTGCTGCGCCCAGGCGACCCCCGCGACGGCGACCGTGCCCGCGCCGACGTGCGCGCGGCTGCTCGGGACGTCGATGCGCGAGGCGACCTTCACCGGGCCGCGCTCGGCCCAGCCGCGCGTCGTCCAGTAGGCGTTGAACTGGTCGAACCGGGTGACCTCGAGCTCGACCACCCACTTGGTCGCGCTGACGTAGCCGTAGAGGCCGGGCACGATCATCCGGACCGGGAAGCCGTGCGCGAGCGGCAGCGGGTCGCCGTTCATCCCCACCGCCAGCAACGCGTCGCGGCCGTCGGTGAGCACGTCGAGCGGAGTGCCGGCGGTCCAGCCGTCCTGCGAGCGCGACCGGACGGCGTCGGCGTCGGGCCCGGGCTTCGCGAGGGCGAGGACGTCGGCGATGGGGACGCCGGTCCACAGCGCGTTGCCGATGAGGTGGCCGCCGACCTCGTTGGAGACGCAGTTCAGCGTCAGCCAGCGGTCCACCAGGCCCATGCCGACGAGCTGGTCGTAGTCGAGCTCGACCTCGTTCTCGACCATGCCGTGCACCCGCAGCGTCCAGTCCTCGGCGCGGACCAGGGGCTCGGAGAGAGCGGTGTCGATACGGTAGAAGTCCTGGTTGGGGGTGCGCCACGGGTCGGCGCCGTCGACGACGAGGTCCGTTCCCGCGGGGACGTCCGGGCGCGGGAGGTCGAGACTGGCGGCGAGGTCGTCGCGGGACGTCTCGACGCCGGCCCGCCGCGCGCCCAGCAGCTGCCCGAGCCCCGTCCCGACGACGGCCAGGCCCGCGGTGACACCCGCGGCGGTGAGGAAGGACCGCCGGGTGGGCGCCGGTCTACTGGGCGTCGTCTGTTCCGGCGCGGGCGCGGCCTTACCGGTCAGCCAGCTCAGCGTCGGCAGCGCGACGATCCCGGCGGCGACGGTGGGCAGCAGGTCGGCCATCGTGGTGTCGGGCCGGCTGTTGACCGCCAGCCCGGCGATCACCAGCAGGACCGTGGCGGCGGCGAGGCCGGCGCCCTTGCGGCGGGCCATGAGCAGGCCGATCAGCGCGCCGAGCGCCGCCAGCACGATCGCCATGCCGGCCAGCAGCGCGGTCTTGTCGTTGGTGCCGAAGACCTCGATGGCGAAGTCCTTGAGCCAGCCCGGCGTGAGGTCGATGAACTCCTCGCCGACCGCCACCACCGGCGTCTCGGCCCGGCCCAGCGCCCCGGCCACCACCTCGGCGGCCGCCAGCCCGAGGCCCAGCGACAGCACGCCGGCCAGCGCCGGCGCCCACCACGGCGTGTGCGGCGCGGCC
>NZ_QUAL01000431.1 GCF_003579925.1 Jiangella rhizosphaerae
CTGCCGCCGGACCGCGGCGCACGCGACCCGGCGCCCGGCGCGGCGGGCCGGCGGTTCGGGTTGCGGCGCGGCTGGCGGTTCTGCGGCACTGGAGATCCTTCGGAAGAGGCTGATCAGCGAGCATCGTACGGTGGATGGTCGACATACTGCTGCATGGCTCCGACAGAGTCGAGCGGCCGCCGGCCTCGAAAGGATCACGATGCTCGTCGTCACCCGCTACCGGGTCCCGCCCACGGACGCGGTGTCGTTCCGCGACCGCGCCCGGCGGGCGCTCGAGGTGCTCGCGGCCAAGCCCGGCTGGCGCGGCGGCCACGTCGGCCGCGCCGCGGACGATCCCGAGCTGTGGGTGGTCAGCAGTGAGTGGGAGAACGTCGGGTCCTACCGCCGCGCGCTGTCGTCGTACGAGTCCAAGCTCGAGGCGGTGCCCCTGCTCTCGCTGGCCATCGACGAGCCGACGGCGTTCGAGATCGTCGCGACGGTGGAGAGCGCGACGGCGAGCGTCCGGGCGTCCGACGCCGACGAGGTCGGGCTCGGCCAGGCCGCCGCGCCGGTCGTCCCCACGGATTTCGACGCGGCCTCAGCTGAGAAGCGTACTTCGGCCGGTTTCGACCGCCGCGAGCCCGCGTGAACGCCGTCCACGTCCACGGCACCGAACCCGCCCCGCCGGCCGGGCCGCACGTGCGCCGCCTGGTGCTGGCGGTGCTGATCCCGCTGGTCCTCGCGACCATCGCCGGGCTCATCCTGCTCTGGCCCGACGGCGACCCGCCCAGCATCGAGGCCGGCGTGCGCACCGACGGCACGATCCTCGCCGTCGAGCCGTGCGAGGACGTGGTCGACACCCCGCCCACGCCGGAGGGCGAGGACACCGCCGCCGAGTGCCTGCAGGCGCGGGTCCGGGTCGACGCCGGGCCGGACGAGGGCGTCGAGACGGTCGTGCCGCTGCCGTTCGGCGTCGGCGCGCCGGAGTTCCGGGAGGGCGACGCGGTCGTGCTCAGCGCGCTGCCCGACGCGCCGCTGGAGAGCCGCTACGAGGTGCTCGACTTCCAGCGTGACGTGCCGCTGCTGTGGCTGGCCGGGCTGTTCGCCGTCGCCGTCGTCGTGCTGTCCGGCTGGAAGGGGCTGGCCGCGCTCGGCGGGCTGGCCGTGTCGCTCGTCGTGCTGCTGGTGTTCGTCCTGCCGGCGCTGCTGACGGGGGAGTCGCCGCTGCCGGTCGCCGTCGTCGGGGCGTCGCTGATCATGATCGTGACGCTGTACCTCGCGCACGGGCTGTCCGTCCGCACGTCGGTGGCGCTGATCGGGACGCTGGTCAGCCTCGCGCTCACCGGGCTGCTGGGCTCGCTGTTCACGTCCCTCGCGCACTTCACCGGGCTGGCCGGCGAGGCGGCGTCGTACCTCGGCACCGTCAACACCGAGATCGACGTGCGCGGGCTGCTGCTCGCCGGGCTGGTGATCGGCGCGCTCGGCGTGCTCGACGACGTCACCGTCACGCAGAGCGCCGCGGTGTGGGAGCTGGCCGCCGCCGATCCGTCGTCGTCGCGGCGGTCGCTGCTCGGCGCCGGGCTGCGGATCGGCCGCGAACACGTCGCCGCGACGGTGAACACGCTGGTCCTGGCCTACGTCGGCGCCGCGCTGCCGCTGCTGATGCTGTTCAGCGTCGCGGGCCAGGGTGTGACCGACGTCATCACGACCGAGGCGGTGGCGCAGGAGATCGTCCGGGCGCTGGTCGGCGGGCTCGGCATCATCGCCGCGGTGCCGGTCACCACGGCGCTGGCGGTCGTGGCCGTACGGGGACGATCGGCCCGGCCGGCTGGCCGACGCCGTAAGCCGGTGTCGTCTACGCTCGAACCTTGACCCGGACGCCGAGACCCCGATTGGAGTGACCACCGTGCCTGCGCCCGTCGACGCCATCGTCTCCCTCGCCAAGCGCCGTGGTTTCGTCTTCCCGACGGGTGAGATCTATGGCGGTACGCGCTCGGCCTGGGACTACGGACCGCTGGGCGTCGAGCTGAAGGAGAACGTGCGCCGGCAGTGGTGGCGTTCCATGGTGCAGCTGCGCGACGACGTCGTCGGCCTCGACTCCGCGGTCATCCTGCCGCGCGAGGTGTGGGTCGCGTCCGGGCACGTCGAGGAGTTCGTCGACCCGCTGGTCGAATGCCAGTCCTGCCACCGCCGCTACCGCGCCGACCAGCTGGAGGAGGAGCACGCCGAACGCACCGGGCTGCCGATCGCCGGCGGGCTGGCCGACGTGCAGTGCCCCACCTGCGGCGCGAAGGACTCCTGGACCGAACCCCGCATGTTCAACGGCCTGCTCAAGACCTACCTCGGCCCGGTCGAGTCCGAGGAGGGACTGCACTACCTGCGCCCCGAGACCGCGCAGGGCATCTTCGCCAACGTCGTCAACGTCATGAACTCCTCGCGCAAGAAGCCGCCGTTCGGCATCGCGCAGGTCGGCAAGTCCTTCCGCAACGAGATCACGCCGGGCAACTTCATCTTCCGCACCCGCGAGTTCGAGCAGATGGAGATGGAGTTCTTCGTCGCGCCCGGCACCGACGAGCAGTGGCACGAGTACTGGCTGCAGGAGCGGTGGAACTGGTACGTCGGGCTGGGGCTGTCCGAGGGCAACCTGCGGCTCTACGAGCACCCCAAGGAGAAGCTCTCGCACTACTCGAAGCGGACGGTCGACATCGAGTACCGCTTCGGCTTCGGCGCGACGGAGTTCGCCGAGCTCGAGGGTGTGGCCAACCGCACCGACTTCGACCTCTCCACCCACGCCAAGCACTCCGGCCAGGACCTCAGCTTCTTCGACCAGGAGAAGGGCGAGCGCTGGACGCCGTACGTCATCGAGCCCGCCGCCGGGCTGACCCGCTCGGTGCTCGCGTTCCTGCTCGACGCCTACGACGTCGACGAGGCGCCCAACGCCAAGGGCGGCGTCGACACCCGGCACGTCCTGCGGTTCGACCCGCGGCTGGCGCCGGTCAAGGTGGCCGTGCTGCCACTGTCGCGCAACGCCGACCTGTCGCCGAAGGCCCGCGACCTCGCCACGCGGCTGCGGTCGCGGTGGAACGTCGAGTTCGACGACGCCGGCGCCATCGGCCGCCGCTACCGCCGTCAGGACGAGATCGGTACGCCGTTCTGCGTCACCGTCGACTTCGCCACCCTCGACGACGACGAGGTCACCGTCCGCGACCGCGACACCATGCACCAGGAGCGCATCGGCATCGACCGCGTCGAGAGCTACCTCGCGGAGCGGCTGCCCACCTGCTGACGGCGTCACCGCAGGTCGCGGCGGGCGAACAGCGCGGTGCCCACCGCGACCGCGGCGGCGACGACCAGCAGCGGCGGCCAGACGGCCCACGCCGTCCAGCCGCCGGTGAGCGGCGACGGCGACAGGAACCAGTCCCACGGCGACAGCCAGCGCAGGTTCCGGAAGAACTCGACGAACGCGGCGAGCGCGAAGACGAGGTAGGTCGCCGCCGCCGTGCCCGCGCCGGCGGCGATCGCGGCGCCCTTGTTCCCCGTGGCCGCGCCGGTGGCGAACGTCAGCGCGGTGAAGACCATGGCGAGCAGGAAGACGCCCACCCCGGCGGCGACGAGCCGGCCGACCCCGAGCGAGGCCAGCTCGAACGGGCCGCGCAGCACCACGAAGACCGCGGTGCCGGCGCTCGTCAGCACGGCCAGGAGCACGGCCGTCCCGGCGAAGCGTTCCAGCGCGACCCGGGTGCGGCTGACCGGATTGGCGAGCAGCGGCTCCAGCGTGCCCTCCCGCTCCGCGCCGGCCACCGTCCACGCCGCCACCATGATCCCGAAGACGAGCAGCAGAATCGGGAACAGGCCGGAGTAGAACCTGCTGTTCAGGTAGCCCGCAGGGCTGGCGATGCCGCCGCCGGCGCCCATCAGCTCCAGGACGCCGCGGGGGAGCTGCCGCACCAGCTGCTCGATCTGGCTGCCGACGTCCCTGACGGCCGGGTAGCTGGCGCCGACGATCGCGGCCAGGGCGGCGATCGACAGCGACCACCACACCAGGCTGCGCCGGCGTTCGGCCAGCATCTGACCGAGCACGATCATGGGCGCTCGCCCTCGGCCGTCTGGTAGTAGGTGAAGAAGATGTCCTCGAGATCGTCGTCGTGGCTGACGATGCGTTCCACGCCGTAGCCCGCGACGCGGCGCACCAGCTCGGCGACGCTGCCGTCGACGACGAGCTGCGCGGTGCGGCCGTCCACCTCCACCGACGCCACGCCGTCGACGCCGTCGAGCAGGCCGGGCGGCAGGTCGGTGGCGAAGCGCAGCTCGAGCCGGTGCCGGGCGATCTCGCGCAGGTTGACGATGGTGTCCTCGCGCACCAGCCGGCCGGTGCGCAGGATCCCGACCCGGTCGGCGACGTCCTCGACCTCCGGCAGCAGGTGGGACGAGAACAGCACGGCGGCGCCGGCGTCGCGGCGCTCGCGGACCAGCTCGAGGACGCTGCGCTGCAGCAGCGGGTCCAGGCCGGAGGTCGGCTCGTCCAGCACGAGGACGTCGGGGTCGTGCATGAACGCCTGCACGATCGCGACCTTCTGCCGGTTGCCGCTGGACAGCTGGCCGATCCTGCGGCCGGGGTCGAGGCCGAGCCGCTCGCAGAGGCCGGCGACGCGAGCGGGATCGATGCCGCCGCGCAGGTCGCCGTACCACCGCAGCAGCTCGCCGGCGCGCAGCCCGCGGTCCAGCACGCCGTCGCCGCCGACGTAGCCCACCCGCGCCCGCAGCGCCAGGTCGTGCGCCGTCCCGCCGAGCAGGCCGGCGTGGCCCGCGGTGGGCCGGACGAAGCCCATGAGCGTCCGGATGGTCGTGGACTTCCCGGCGCCGTTCGGCCCCAGCAGGCCGTAGATCTCGCCGGCCCGGACGGTCAGATCGAGCGAGTCGACCGCCGTCAGCGCGCCGAACCGCTTCGTGAGCTGCCTGATCTCGATGAGTGGGGCCTCGGCCATGGACGCCTCCCGCCGCTGCCGACGTTACCGGTCCGTGCGGGGGATGGGGGACAATGGGTCACGCCATGACCACCATGCTCTCCGTCGCCCCGCTCCGCCTGGGCTCCCTGCAGGTCGACCCGCCCGTCGTGCTCGCGCCGATGGCGGGTGTCACCAACGCCGCCTTCCGCCGGCTCTGCGCCGAGCAGGGCGCCGGCCTCTACGTGTGCGAGATGATCACCTCCCGCGGCGTCGTCGAGCGCGACGAGAAGACGCTGAACATGCTGGTCTTCGCCGACGTCGAGGACGTCCGCTCGGTCCAGCTCTACGGCGTCGACCCCTATTACGTCGGCGAGGCCGTGAAGGTCCTCGCCGGCGAGTACGGCGTCGCCCACGTCGACCTCAACTTCGGCTGCCCGGTGCCCAAGGTCACCCGCAAGGGCGGCGGCGCGGCGCTGCCGTACAAGCGCGGGCTGCTCGAGCGGATCCTGCGGGCCGCCGTCGGTGCCGCGGAGCCGTACGGCATCCCCGTCACGATGAAGACCCGCAAGGGCATCGACGACGACCACATCACCTACCTCGACGCCGGCCGCATCGCCGAGGACACCGGCTGCGCCGCCATCGCGCTGCACGGCCGCACCGCCGTCCAGCACTACTCCGGCACCGCTGACTGGACGTCCATCGCGCGGCTCAAGGAGCACGTGTCGATCCCCGTGCTCGGCAACGGCGACATCTGGGAGGCCGCCGACGCCGTCCGCATGCTCGAGGCCACCGGCGCCGACGGCGTCGTCGTCGGGCGCGGCTGCCTCGGGCGGCCGTGGCTGTTCCGCGACCTGGCCGCGGTGCTCTCGGGCTCGCCCGCGCCGTCCCTGCCGACGCTCGGCGAGGTGGCCGCGATGATGCGCCGCCACGCCGAGCTGCTCGCCGACCTCATGGGCGAGGACCGCGGCCTGCGCGACATGCGCAAGCACATGGCGTGGTACCTCAAGGGCTTCGTCGCCGGTCAGCAGGTCCGGGCGTCGCTGGGCATGGTGTCGTCGCTGGCCGAGCTCGACGCCCTGCTCGGCGAGCTCGATCCCGGCCAGCCCTATCCCGTCGCCGAGCTCGGCCAGCCGCGCGGGCGGCAGGGCAGCCCGCGCAAGGTCGCGCTGCCGGCCGGCTGGCTCGACGACACCGACGGCGTCACCGACGATCTCGCCGACGCCGAGCTCGACATCTCCGGCGGCTGACCTCGGTACGCGTCGAGGGCGAGTTACTACTGCCAGGGCGGTAGTAACTCGCCCTTGGCACCTCTTGACACCGGACATTTGGTACGCAAATCTCTTCGTAACCGGTTACTGATACCGGTTACATTCGGCGGGCGGCCAGACGAAATCGCGGGCTGAGGCCGGGCATATCGGGGGGGCAGGGGGACTCGACGGAGAGGAACCGCTCATGGCTCAGCCCGGACCGCGCCGCCGGTGGCGCACCCGATTCACCCGCGGACCGGCGGTCCTCGGCGCCGCCATCGCGTTGCTCACCGGACTGCTGGCCGGCGTCGGCGGACAGGCGGCCCAGGCCCCGGAGGCCGCCGCTCACCCGGGCCACGGCGGCTACTCGATCCTGCTGTTCTCCAAGACCGCGGCGTTCCGGCACGACTCGATCCCGGCCGGCATCGCCGCGATCCAGCGGCTGGCCGCCGAGCACGAGTTCAGCGTCACCGCCACCGAGGACGCCGCCGCGTTCACCGACGAGAACCTCGCGCAGTACGACGCCGTCGTCTGGCTGTCGACCACCGGCGACGTCCTGAACGACGAGCAGCAGGCTGCCTTCGAACGCTACATCCAGGCAGGCGGCGGCTACGCCGGCGTCCACGCGGCGAGCGACACCGAGTACGACTGGCCGTGGTACGGCGAGCTGGTCGGCGCCTACTTCCAGGGCCACCCGCGCAACCAGGACGCCACCATCCACGTCGCCGACCGCGCGCACCCCTCGACCGCGCACCTGCCGGCCCAGTGGCAGCGGTTCGACGAGTGGTACAGCTTCCGCACGAACCCGCGCGGCGACGTGCACGTGCTGGCCAGCCTGGACGAGGGCACGTACGACCCCGAGGCGAACCCGATGGGCCTGGACCACCCGATCGCCTGGTGCCACGCCTACGACGGCGGCCGTGCCTGGTACACCGCGGGCGGCCACACCACCGAGAGCTACTCCGAGCCCGCGTTCCTGCAGCACCTGCTCGGCGGTATCGAGACCGCGGCGGGCGTGACGGCGGCCGACTGCGGCGGGACGGTCTGGGACAGCTTCGACAAGGTTCCGCTCGACACCGGCACCGCGAACCCGATGGAGCTCGACGTCGCGGCGGACGGGCGGGTGTTCTACATCGAGCGGGCCGGCGAGGTCCGCATGATCGACCCCGCGACCAGCCAGACCACGGTCGTCGGGACGCTCGACGTCTACACGCAGCGCGAGGACGGGCTGCTGGGCATCGCACTGGACCCGGACTTCGTCACCAACGGCTGGATCTACCTCTACTACTCGCCGGACGGGACCGAGGCCGAGCAGCGGCTGTCGCGGTTCACGCTCACCGGGACGACGCTCGACCTCGCCAGCGAGGTGCAGCTGCTCGAGGTGCCGGTCGACCGGGCGGTGTCGGGGCACGCCGGCGGGTCGCTGAGCTTCGACGCCGACGGCAACCTGTACGTCGCCACCGGCGACGACACCAACCCGTTCGAGTCCGACGGGTACGCGCCCATCGACGAGCGGCCGGGCCGGGCGTCGTACGACGCCCAGCGCAGCTCGGCGAACACCAACGACCTGCGCGGCAAGGTGCTGCGCATCCACCCCGAGCCCGACGGCACCTACACCGTCCCCGACGGCAACCTCTTCGCGCCCGGCACCGCGCAGACCCGCCCGGAGATCTACGCCATGGGCTTCCGCAACCCGTTCCGCATCGAGGTCGACGCCGAGACCGGAGCGCTGCTGGTCGGCGACTACGGCCCGGACGCGCCGCAGGCCGACCCCGACCGCGGCACCGAGGGCCAGGTCGAGTGGAACCGCATCACCGCGGCCGGCAACTACGGCTGGCCGTACTGCCACGGCGCCGGCCCGTTCCGCGACTGGGACTTCGCCACGCAGACCGCGGGCCCGCCGTTCGACTGCGCGAACCCGGTCAACGACTCACCGAACAACACCGGCCTGACGCAGCTCCCGCCCGTCGTCGCGCCGGACGTCTACTACGGACGCTCCGAGACCGGCACCAACTGGCCCGAGATGGGCACCGGCGGCGGCGCGATGGCCGGCCCCGTCTACCGCTACGACGAGGCGCTGGACTCCGACGTCAAGTGGCCCGCGTCCTACGACGGCGCCGCGTTGTTCTACGAGTGGACGAACACCGAGGACGGCTATGTGCGGCCGTTCGGCAACGACGTCTGGGAGTTCCGTCTCGACGGCGACGCCGTCCACGACATCAACCCGCTGCTCACCAGCATGCAATTCCTGCGCCCGATGGACATGACGTTCGGGCCGGACGGCGCTCTGTACCTCATCGAATGGGGGACGGGGTTCGGCGGCAACAACGCCGACTCCGGCATCTACCGCATCGAGTACGCCGGCAGCGGCACCCGGCCGGTCGCCCAGGCCGCGGCCGACCCCACGTCGGGCGCACTGCCGCTGACGGTCGCGTTCAGCAGCGAGGGCTCCGGCCACCCCGGCGGCCTGCCGGTCACGTACCACTGGGCGTTCGGCGACGGCGCCGAGTCCACCGACCCGAACCCGACGCACACCTACACCGTCGCCGGTCAGTACTCCGCCCGGCTGACGGTGACGGCGGAGGACGGCGCGACCCGCTCGCAGACCGTCCAGATCACCGCCGGCAACACCGCGCCGGAGGTCACGCTCGACCCACCCGTCGACGGCGGCTTCTTCGACTTCGGCGACGACATCGCCTACGGCATCGACGTCACCGACGCCGAGGACGGGGCCACCGGCGACGGCGGCATCGCGTGTGACGGCGTCGACCTGCAGGTGCTCTTCGGGCACGCCGGCCACGCGCACCCCGTCGAGGTGCTGCCCGGCTGCGAGGGCACCGTCGCCACCAGCACCGACGACGGTCACCCGGCCGGCGAGGACCTGTTCTGGGTGCTCGAGGCCCGCTACACCGACCGGGGCGGCGACGGGGTCGGCGCGCTGACCGGTCGTGACCTGCACGTCCTGCAGCCCAAGCTCAAGGAGGCCGAGCACTATCAATCGCAGAGCGGCGTGCAACTGGAGGCCACCAGCGACCCGCGCGGCGGCCGGCAGAACATCGGCTTCATCGACGACGGGGACTACATCTCCTTCGACCCGATGAACCTCGCCGGGATCGACGCGATCACCTACCGGCTCGCTTCCGGCGGCAGCGGCGGGCGCATCGAGATCCGCGCCGGCGCGCCGGACGGCCCGCTCGTCGGCGACAGCGGCTTCATCCCGCCGACCGGCGGCTGGCAGACCTGGACCGACGTCACCGTCCCGGTCGAGGACCCCGGCGGCACCCACGAGCTGTTCTTCGTGTTCCGCCACGAGCCCGGCGCCACCGGCCTGTTCAACCTCAACTACCTGAAGTTCCGTGGCAAGGGCGTGTCCGTCGACGCGCGGCCGGAGATCTGGTCGGTCGAGGCGACGCCGCCGTCCGGCGAGCTGCCCTACACGGTGACGCTGAGCGCCGAGGCCACCGACCCGGAGGGCCGGGAGCTCACCTACACCTGGGACTTCGGCGACGGCACGACGGCCACCGGGGCGCAGGTCACGCACACCTACGAGCTGTCCGGCGTCTACCGGCCGACGGTCACCGTCACCGACGCCGCCGGCTCCGTGGCGCACGACTCCGTCCGCGTCGAAGCGGTGCCGGAGGCGTCGCCGCCGATCGAGTGCACCGATCCGGGCAGCGACCCGGCGCCCGACGACGAGTTCGACGGCGACCGGCTCGACGGCTGCCGCTGGGACGCCGTCGTCCGGCCCGACCTCAACCGGTTCCGTGTCGAAGGCGGCCAGCTGAAGATCGACACCACGCCGACCAACCTGTTCGACCAGCACAACAACGCGCCGAACCTCATGCTGCAGACGATGCCGGCGGGCGACTGGGTGGTCGAGACGAAGGTGTCCGGCCCGGTCTGCGAGCGCTGGCAGCAGGGCGGCCTGCTCGTCTACGAGAGCGACGCGACCTTCCTCAAGCTCGACTACGTCGGCACGTCACCGGTCGGCGAGCCGTGCGCCCGCAAGATCGAGATGCGGCACGAGATCGACGACGTCTTCCAGCCGGCGTTCCCCGAGGTCACGCTGCCGTCCGACGTGACGACGTGGTGGCTGCGGCTGGAGAAGACCGGCTCGACCTACACCGGCTGGTACAGCTCCGACGGCGTCACCTTCCAGCAGGTGGGCGTCATCGAGAACGACCGCCTGGCGACGGCCGACGTCGGCGTCTACGCCTTCGGGCAGGAGCAGACGCAGGCCACCACCGTCGCGTTCGACTACTTCCACGTGCTGGAGTCCGAACCGCCGGACGCCTGCCCCGACTCCGACGAGAGCCCGACGGTGGTCATCCGCGACGTCGACTCCGGCGTGACCAACCACGAGCGGGCCGACGGGTGCACCGTCGAGGACCTCATCGACGACGAGCGGGAATGGCCGAACGAGGGCCGCTTCCTCATGCACGTCCGCAGCGTGACCCAGCACCTCGTCCACGACGGCGTGCTGACCCGCACCGAACGCAACGACATCATCGCCGCCGCCGGCCGCAGCTGACCCCGTCCACCCCGGAAAGGACTGTCCATGCACATTCGATCGAGAGCGAAAGCCCTGGTGGTCGGAGCCGTCGCGGTGCTGGTGGCCGGCCTGGCGCTGCCGACCCAGGCGGCGCCGACGGCGTCGGCGTCCGGCGGTCTGACCGCTGACGACCGTGCCACGCTGATGCGCTACGCCGAGGACACGTGGGCGTCGTTCGTCGCGATGACCGACGAGGCCAGCGGGCTGCCCGCGGACAAGCTGAAGGCCGACGGCACCCGCAGCGCGCAGACGTCGACCACGAACATCGGCGCCTACATGTGGAGTGCGGTCGTGGCCGAGGAACTCGGCATCATCGGCCGCGACGAGCTGGTCGACCGGCTCTCCGTCACCCTCGACACGCTGGCCGGGCTGGAACGGCACGACGAGAGCGGCCAGTTCTTCAACTGGTACGACCACCGCACGGGCGAGGTCATCACCGTCTGGCCGGACGACGGCAGCACGGTCGTCCCGCACCTGTCGTCGGTGGACAACGGCTGGCTGGCGACCGGCCTGCAGGTCGTCCGCGAGGCGGTGCCGGAACTGGCCGAGCCGGCCGGCGCGCTGTTCGACAGTATGGACTTCGGGTTCTACTACCGGCCCGAGGTCAACCGCATCCTGTTCCACTACGCGCCCAGCACCGGCGCCGCTCCGTGCTGCTACGACACGCTGGTCAGCGAGAGCCGCATCGCCACGTACATCGGCATCGCGAAGGACGAGCTGCCGCGCAAGGCCTACTTCGGCACCTGGCGCAGCTTCGCGGGCACCTGTGACGCGAACTGGCACGAGCAGCAGCCCGTCGGCGAGTGGCGCAGCTACCTGCGCCAGGACGTCTGGGAGGGCGCGTACCGGTACCGCGGCATGGAGATCGTGCCGTCCTGGGGCGGCAGCATGTTCGAGGCGCTGATGCCGACGCTGTTCGTGCCCGAGGAGGCGTGGGGGCGGCGCAGCTGGGCGGTCAACCACCCGCTCTACGTCCGCGCGCACATCGAGCACGGCCTCGAGGAGGCGCAGTACGGGTACTGGGGCTTCTCGCCGGCCAACGACACCGAGGGCGGGTACCGCGTCTACGGCGTGGAGGCGATCGGGATGGACCCGCTCGGCTCCCCGTCGAACAACGACTCCACCCTGGTCGACTACGGCTTCTGCGACCGCCCGGCCCAGCCGCTGCCGGGGCCTGAGGACTACACGAACGGCATCGTCACGCCGCACGCGTCGTTCCTGGCGCTGCGCTACGCCCCCGAGGAGGCCATGGAGAACCTCGCGAACCTGGAGCGCGACTTCGACATCTACTCCGACTGGGGCTTCCGCGACACCGTCAACGTCGACACGGGCACCGTCGACGAGTACTTCCTCTCCCTCGACCAGGGCATGATCATGGGCGCCATCGGCAACGCCCTGGCCGACGACCTGCTGCGCGACGCGTTCGTCACGCCCGAGCTGGAGTCCGGTGTCCGGCCCGTCATCGCGATGGAGGAGTTCACGAACTACCGCTGACGAGTGGCGTCGGCGGGCGGGGCTGCCGGCCCCGCCCGCCCGGCGTGTCCGGGACCTGGGCAAACCGTCGGCATGGTGACGGATGGGCCCGTATCCTCGGGGCATGCAGGCAGGGATCCTCGACTGGGCCTCGACGACGGCCGTGGATCTGCAGCCGGTGCTGCGGACGGTCGCCGTCACCGTGGCCATCGTGTTCGTCATCTACAAGGCCGTGCAGTCGAAGTTCTCGCTCGGCACGATTATCGTGTCCGCGCTCGCGGCCGGCCTCTTCGTCTGGCTCGTCTTCAACGTCGACCAGCTCAGCGACACCATCGGCGAAGACCTCCCGGGCGGGACGTCCCTCGGCGACGCGCCGCCAGCCGATCCCGCGGGGGAGTGAGCCTCCGGAGGCCGCCGAACACCTACGCGGCCGAGCCTCCCACCGCCCTCCAAAGTTGATCTTGGAGTAATGCCGCTATTGTCGGGCGAAATGTCCGATTGATGCCGGCGTTACTCCAAGATCAACATCGGGTCGAGAGGGTCCGGCAGCGTCAGGGGGCCGGCCGGAGAATTGGCCCCGGCTCCTGGCGGTGCTGTTCTTCCGGTGCGCCCGCTCGGGGCCTCGGCCACCGGGCTCCGCTGTGGGTTCGTCGCCCGCCGGCCGCGCCGCCCCCGGATTGATCACGTTCACCAGGAAATTCCGTGTCGTACTACGCCTGCAATCGTGGTGAGGCGCGGGCAATCGTGGTGATGTACGCGATCGCCGATGAGCACCACCGCCCGTTCTTCGCGGTACGAGCATGGGGCAGCCGTGGGGACGGGGAGTCCCGGTGAACGAGAAGCCCGGCCAACCCCAGCCGCCCACCAGAAGTTGATCTTGGAGTAAAGCCGCCAATGCGGCCCGAAATGTCCGATTGATACCGGCATTACTCCAAGATCAACGGTGCGGAGAGGTCGTGGCGCTGGTCATATCGCGCCGGCTGCTGGTCAGGAGAGGTCCGTACCAGTGCGTGTGCGCTGCGTCACGCGCCTACGACCATGTCAGTGGGGTCGGACGCGGTCATGGGAACGTGGAACGCCGGTGCGCCCGGGTTCCGTGAAATTGGTCCCGAAGTGGTCCAGGCGGCCGCTCGGTGCGCGTCGTTAGGCTCCGCGCAACTTCGCACGTTGGATGCCGTACGCGACACGGAGGGCCGGCCTGTGCAGTACGTTTTCGACTTCACCGAGGGCAGCAAGGACCAACGCGACCTGCTCGGCGGCAAGGGTGCCAACCTCGCCGAGATGACCTCACTGGGACTCCCCGTCCCACCGGGCTTCACCATCAGCACCGAGGCGTGCCGGACGTACCTGGCGACCGGACGCGAGCCCGACGGCCTCGCCGACGAGGTCGAGCGGCACCTGGCCGGCCTGGAGGCCCAGATGGGCAAGCGGCTCGGCGACGCCACCGACCCGCTGCTGGTGTCCGTGCGTTCCGGGGCCAAGTTCTCCATGCCCGGGATGATGGACACCGTCCTCAACGTCGGCCTCACCGACATCTCGGTGTCCGGGCTGGCCGCGGCCGCCGGCGACGACCGGTTCGCCTGGGACTCCTACCGCCGGCTGATCCAGATGTTCGGCAAGACGGTGCTCAGCGTCGACGGCGAGCGGTTCGACCACGCGCTGGAGACCCGCAAGAAGGACCGCGGCGCCGAGTCCGACGTCGACCTCACCGTCGACGACCTGCGCGACCTCGTCGCCGAGTTCAAGGACATCGTGCGCGACGAGAGCGGGACCGAGTTCCCGCAGGACCCCCGCACGCAGCTCGACCTCGCCGTCCGCGCCGTCTTCGACTCGTGGAACACCGAGCGGGCCCGCGTCTACCGCCGTCAGGAGCGCATCCCCGACGACCTCGGCACGGCGGTCAACATCGTCGCCATGGTCTTCGGCAACCTCGGGCCGGACTCCGGCACCGGCGTCGCGTTCACCCGCGACCCCGCCACCGGCGAGCAGGGCGTCTACGGCGACTACCTGCCGAACGCCCAGGGTGAGGACGTCGTCGCCGGCATCCGCAACACGCTCCCGCTGGCCGAGTTGGAACAGCTGGACAAGACCTCGTACGACCAGCTGCTCGACATCATGGAGACGCTGGAGAAGCACTACCGCGACCTCTGCGACATCGAGTTCACCATCGAGCGCGGCAAGCTGTGGATGCTGCAGACCCGGGTGGGCAAGCGGACGGCGGCCGCGGCGTTCCGCATCGCCGGCCAGCTCGTCGACGAGGGCCTCATCGACGAGGACGAGGCGCTCTCGCGGGTCACCGGCGCGCAGCTGGCGCAGCTGATGTTCCCGCAGTTCGACCCGGCCGCCAGCCGGACGCCGATCGCCCGCGGCATGGCGGCCAGCCCCGGTGCCGCCGTCGGCAAGGCAGCGTTCGACTCCGCGACGGCGGTGGAGTGGGCCCAGCGCGGCGACGACGTCATCCTCGTCCGGCGCGAGACCAACCCCGACGACCTGCGCGGCATGGTCGCCTCGCGCGGCGTCCTCACCTCGCGCGGCGGCAAGACCTCGCACGCCGCCGTCGTCGCCCGCGGCATGGGGCGCACCTGTGTCGTCGGCGTCGAGGCGCTGCGCGTCGATCCGCGGGCGCGCGAGTTCACCACGCCCGACGGGGTCCGGGTCGCCGAGGGCGACGTCATCTCCATCGACGGCGGCACCGGCGAGGTGTTCCTCGGCGAGGTCCCGGTGGTGCCGTCCGCGGTGGTGGACGCGCTGTACAACGGCGGGACGGCGACGTCGTCGGCGTCGGCGTCGGCGTCGGCGTCGGGGGAGCAGGGCGACACCGCCCGCCGCGAGGTCGTCGACGCCGTCCTGCGGCTCATGCGGCACGCCGACGACCGCCGCCGCATGGAGGTGCGGGCCAACGCCGACACCGGCGAGGACGCCCGCCGGGCCCGCGAGCTCGGCGCCGCCGGGATCGGGCTGTGCCGGACCGAGCACATGTTCCTCGGGTCGCGCCGCAAGATCGTCGAGCGGGTCATCCTCGCCCGCACCCCGGAGCAGCGCGACGCCGGCCTGGACGAGCTGCGGCCGCTGCAGCGCGCGGACTTCACCGAGATCCTCGAGGCGATGGACGGCTACCCGGTGACGATCCGGCTGCTCGACCCGCCGCTGCACGAGTTCCTGCCCGACCTCACCGACCTGTCGGTGAAGGTGGCCGTGGCCGAGGCGACCGGCTCGCCGGATCAGGACGCTGCTCACCTCCTTGCTGAAGTACAGCGGCTGCACGAGCAGAACCCGATGCTCGGCATGCGCGGCGTCCGGCTGGGGCTCGTCGTCCCCGGGCTGTTCCAGCTGCAGGTGCGGGCGATCGCCGAGGCGGCCGCGTCGCTGCTGGCCCGCGGCCTCGATCCGCGGCCGCAGATCATGGTGCCGCTGGTCGCCGCCGTCCAGGAGCTGGAGGCGATCCGCGACATGGCCGAGGCGACGGTGGCCGAGGTCGCCGCCGAGACCGGCACGGACCTGCGGTTCCCGATCGGGACGATGATCGAGCTGCCGCGCGCGGCGATGACGGCGCACGCGATCGCCGAGGCGGCCGAGTTCTTCTCCTTCGGCACCAACGACCTCACCCAGACCACGTGGGGCTTCTCCCGCGACGACGTCGAGGCGACGTTCTTCCCCGCCTACCTCGAACGCGGCGTGTTCGGCGTGAGCCCGTTCGAGTCGATCGACGCCGACGGTGTGGGCCGGTTGGTTTCGATCGCCGCCTGGGAGGGTAAGGAGACCCGGGAGGATCTGGAGCTGGGCGTCTGCGGCGAACACGGCGGCGACCCCGACTCGATCCACTTCTTCGAGTCGATCAAGCTCGACTACGTGTCCTGCTCGCCGTTCCGGGTGCCGGTCGCGCGGCTCGAGGCGGGCCGCGCCGCCCTGGTCACGGAGGGCAGTGACAGCCGCTGAGACGGACAAGCGGGGCGCATTGCGACCAAGCGGGCGGGTCCGATAACCTCCTGCTCGCTTGTGTCGAATTAGAGCGTTTTAATACTTGAGGGGCACTATGCGCCGTCTTGCCTATTTTGCTGCCGTTTTGCCTGCCGTGACCGTCGGTGCCGCACTGCTGGGCACCGTTCCCGCCGCCGCCGACCACAACGAGCCCGACCAGATCCTCGACGGGAACGTCCAGTCGTGTAAGGACCTCGTTCCCGGTGCCTACTGGGAGGAGACCGACGACGACGCGACCGACGACGACGTCATCACCCACCCGTGGTTCACGGTGACCCTGTCCGAGGACCTCCTGTGGCTCGACGTCGTCCTGACTGACGCCGGTGAGTCCGCCAACGCCCAGCTGGCGGTGCTGGTCAAGGGTGGAAACCAGACCAACCTGTTCCTCGGGCCGGACCTCACCCACCTCTTCGCGCCGGTGAACCCGTCCGGGAAGCCGGCCGAGATCAGCAACTACACCATCTGCAAGATCAAGCCGACCACTCCGACCGAGCCCCCCACCGAGCCGCCGACGGAGCCGCCGACGGAGCCGCCGACCGAGGAGCCCACCGAGCCCCCGACGGAGGAGCCGACGGAGCCGCCGACCGAGGAGCCCACGGAGGAGCCCACCGAGACTCCCTCGGAGTCCCCGAGCGAGTCGCCGTCGGAGTCGCCGAGCGAGTCGCCGTCGGAGTCGCCGAGCGAGTCTCCGTCCGAGACGCCGTCGGAGTCGCCCTCCGACAGCCCGAGCCCGACCCCGTCGGAGACGCCGGGCGACGAGCTGCCGGACACCGGTGGGTCGCCGACCGTGCTGCTGCTGGCGGCCGGTGTGCTGGTGATGGCCGGTCTGGTCGCGCTGCGGCAGCGGTTCGTCAAGCCGTAACGATCACCTGACGCCGCCGGGCGCGTGACCTCTGAGGTCGCGCGCCCGGCGTGTCTCACGGCGGCGCGTTGCCAGGCGTGCCCTGGGTCCGATATGTTCCGTCTGCCTCCGCAGCGGCCTGTGTCATGCAGTGAACTCTGTCAATCGAGGGGCATATCGTGCGTCGCATCACCTTCATCGCCGCTGCCTGCGCGGCGATCGCCATGGGGGCCGCCGTCCCGGCGGCCGCGGGCGAAGAGGTCGAGCATGACCTCAACGACCACCCACATCACTACGTTGCGGACGAGCCGTCCAACGCTCGCGATTGCGAAGATCCGCACTTCCTCGCCAACGCCGCGTTGGCCGGCCTCCCGGACCCGGGCGAGACGCTGATCCACGTGGACCCGGGCGACGACGCCGCGAACGGCATCGTCAGCGGTGACGTCTACGGCGGCGAGGAGGGTCAGTTCCTCGACGTCGAACAGCTCGACGACTCGTACGTCATCACGGCCGTCGTGGTGAAGGGCGGTCCCGGCTACACGATCTACGTCGTCGAAGGCACCGAGTCGCCGTGGACCGAGCTGCACTCGCCGCCGCTCGACAACGGCAACCTCCCCGGCATCAGCCACTGGTTCGTCTGCGGCTACCAGGACGAGGAGCCCACCGAGACGCCCACGCCGACGCCGTCGGAGACTCCCAGCGAGACCCCGTCGGAGACCCCGAGCGAGTCGCCCTCGGAATCGCCGAGTGAGTCCCCGAGTGAGAGCCCGAGCGAGTCGCCGTCGGAGTCCCCGAGCGAGTCGCCGTCCGTGTCGCCCACCGCGTCGCCGACCCCGTCGCCGTCGGAGACGCCGGGTGGCGAGCTGCCCGACACCGGCGGCTCGCCGGCGGGGCTGCTGGCGCTGGCCGGCGCGCTGGTCGTCGCCGGTCTGCTCGCGCTGCGGCACCGCCTCGTGAAGCCGTAACACGCGGTTCGCGCGATCTCAGGCGCTCGGCCCCTCGCGGGCCGGGCGCCCGAGCGCGTGCCGAGTGCGGCACCCGGATGTGCCAGGCGAGTGGCCTTGGCAAGGCTGACCGCGCGGAAAATCGGGTGAAACGGACATGCGAGCGACGGTGAGCCTTGCCAAGAACGTGGCCAGGCTTGCCAAGGCCACTCGGGGCGCAGTGAAGGCCGACGCGTCAGTCGTCGGCGAGCAGCTCGGCGACCACGTCGTCGGCGATGGCGAGGCACGCGGTCGCGGCCGGTGAGGGTGCGTTGCGGATGCACAGGACGTTGCCGCGCCGGCTCGACCGGAAGTCGTCGACCAGCGTGCCGTCGGCATCCATCGCCTGCGCACGGATGCCGGCCGGCGCCGGCACGAGGTCGGCGACGGTGAGCTCGGGCAGGTACTCGCGAGCGGCCGCGGCGAACCGGCGCCGGCTCATCGACCCGTACAGTTCGGTGACCGCGGTGCGCCGGTTGGCCCAGGCGAACCGGCGGAAGCCGCTCCAGCGGGCCAGCCGGATCAGCTCGGCGGGGTCGATGTCGCGTTTGCGGTAGCCCTCGCGGGCCAGCGCCAGGACGGCGTTCGGCCCCACCATCACCTCGCCGTCGACCCGCTTGGTCAGGTGGACGCCGAGGAACGGGTAGCGCGGGTCCGGCACCGGGTACACCAGGCCGTTGACCAGGTGCCGTTTGTCGGGGCGGAGCAGCGCGAACTCGCCGCGGAACGGGACGATGCGCGGGTACGGGTCGTCGCCGGCGAGCCGGGCCAGCCGGTCGGACTGCAGCCCGGCGCAGACGACGACGCGGTCGAAGGCGAGCGTCTCGCCGGACGCGCCCGTCACCCGCACCTCGTCGTCGGACTGGTGGAACCCGGCGACCTCGAAGCCGGTGCGCACCGTCCCGCCGGCGTCGACGGCGTCGGCCAGCAGTGCCGCGGCGATGGCGGCGAAGTCGACGATCGCCGTCGTGGGGGAGTGCAGCCCGGCGACGCCACGGACGTGCGGCTCCAGCTCGGCCAGGCCGTCGGCGTCGAGCATGCGCACACCGGGGACCCCGTTGGCGAGAGCCCGCTCGTGCAGGTCGTCCAGGCGTCCCCGCTGCGTCTCGTCGAGCGCGACGATGACCTTGCCGCACTCGTCGTAGGTCAGGCCCTTCTCGGCGCAGTACGCGCGCAGCAGGCCGACACCGCGGCGGGAGAACCGGGCCTTCGCCGAGCCGGGCGCGTAGTAGATGCCGGCGTGCACGACGCCGCTGTTGCGCCGGGTCTGGTGCAGAGCCGGCTCGGGCTCCTTCTCCAGGACCGTGACGGCGGCGCCGTCGGAGGAGCGGGCCAGGGCGCGCGCGATGGCGGAGCCGACGATGCCGCCGCCGACGACGGCGAAGCTGGTCGGGACACTCATGCGACTTCCCCCCGGATGACGGTGGCGCCAGGGTACCGAACCCGCCAGGGCGGCGGGCAGCGTAACCTCTGGCCGTGATGAGCGGCTACGACGACGCGGACCGCGAGCGGTGGGCGGCCGAGCCACCGAAGCGCGCGGTCCGCACCGCGTTCGAGCGCGACCGCGCGCGTGTCGTCCACTCGGCGTCGCTGCGGCGGCTGGCGGCCAAGACCCAGGTGGTGGCGCCGAGCAGCGACGACTTCGTCCGCAACCGGCTCACCCACTCCCTGGAGGTGGCGCAGGTCGGACGGGAGCTCGGCAAGGAGCTGGGCTGCGACCCCGACGTCGTCGACGCCGCCTGCCTCGCGCACGACCTCGGGCATCCGCCGTTCGGGCACAACGGTGAGCAGGTGCTCGACGAGATCGCCGCCGGCATCGGCGGGTTCGAGGGGAACGCCCAGACGCTGCGGCTGCTCACCCGCTTGGAGGCCAAGGCCGCCCACCCCGACGGCCGGTCGGCCGGGCTCAACCTCACCCGCGCCAGCCTGGACGCGGCGACCAAGTACCCGTGGCGGCGGGGCGAGCGCGACGGCCGCAAGTTCGGGGTCTATGACGACGACGCGGAGGTGTTCGGCTGGCTGCGCGACGACGCCCCGGACGGCCGCCGCTGCATCGAGGCGCAGGTCATGGACTTCTCCGACGACGTCGCCTACAGCGTCCACGACGTCGAGGACGCCATCGTCGGCGGCTGGCTGCAGCCCGGGCCCCGGCTGGACGACGCGTCGGAACGGGCGCGCGTGGCGGACCTCACGCGCGAGTGGTACCTGCCCGACGCCTCGCCCGACGAGATCACCGACGCGCTGGACCGGCTGCGCGCGCTGCCGTACTGGGTCGCCTCCTATGACGGCCGACTGCGCTCGCTGGCCGCGCTGAAGGACATGACCAGCCAGCTCATCGGCCGTTTCTGCGACGACGCCGAGCGCGCGACGCACGCGGCCTACGGTGGCGGGCCGCTCACCCGCTACGCCGCCGACCTCGTCGTGCCGCGCCCGACCCGCGTGGAGGTGGCCGTGCTCAAGGGCCTGGCCGCCGTCTACGTCATGACGGCGTCGGACCGGGCGCCGATCTATGCCCGTCAGCGCGAGCTGATCGAGGAGCTGGTGGGGGTGCTGCGGCTGCGCGCCCCGGAGTCGCTGGAGCCGGCCTTCCAGGAGTCGTGGGACGCCGCCCCCGACGACGCCGCCCGGCTGCGCGTGATCGTCGACCAGGTCGCCTCGCTCACCGACGACTCCGCCGTCGCCCTGCACGCCCGCCTCACCCGCTGACGGCCGGGCCGGGCGGGCGGAGCGATCGATCCGCGCCGCCGGCGTCAGACCGGCTGGCAGCGCGGGCACCAGACGGTCGTCCGGCCGCCGAGCCGCGTGCGGCGCAACCGCGTGCCGCAGCGCGGGCAGGCGTCGTCCGGACCGTCGCGGTGACCGGTGAGCCAGCTGGGCCACCCCGGCACCCGGCCGGCGCGCGTCGACCGGCGCAGGACGGCGTGGAGCCGGTCGTGCAGACGGCGGCGGTCGGCGTCGGTGAGGTCCTGGGTCCCGCGGCCGGGGTGGATGCGGGCCTGCCAGAGGATCTCGTCGGCCAGCAGGTTCCCGAGACCGGCGACGACGGTCTGGTCCATCAGGGCCGGCTTGAGCCGGCGCGGGCGGCGCCCGAGCCGCTCGTCCAGCTCGCCGTCGTCCACGGCCGCGGCGTCGGGCCCCAGGTCGCGGAGCAGGTCCGCGACGCCGTCGTCGCCGGGGAGCAGCCGGATGCCCTGGAGCTTGCGCAGGTCGCGGTAGCGCAGCTCGCGTGACCCGGCGCCGACGACGACGCGGTCGTGGCGGTGTCGCTCGGCGTCGCCGCTGGTCCACGTGAGCGCGCCGGTCATCCCGAAGTGGAACACCAGGCTCGGCTCGTCCGCACGGTGCCGGCGCCCGGACCTCACGGGCCCGATCAGCCACTTGCCGTGCCGCCGCGGCGCGGCGAACGCGGCCCCGACGAGGGCGTCGCGCAGCTCGCCCGCGTCGACCCCGCGCAGCACCCCCGCGTCCAGCACGTCGACGCGGTCGATGGTCCGGCCGGCCGCCTTCCGCAGCTCCCGGCGGAACCCTTCGACGTCGGGGAGTTCCGGCATGCCGGGTCCGTACCCCGGGACGGGCGGTCGCATGGGCCGCGGGCGGCCGGCGGACGTAGAATCTGCCGCGTGGCAGGTCGAATCCGGGACGAGGACATCGCGGCCATCCGCGAGCGCGCCAGGATCGACGTCATCGTCGGCGAGTACGTCGCACTGCGCAACGCCGGCGGCGGGTCGCTCAAGGGGCTGTGCCCGTTCCACGACGAGAAGTCGCCGTCGTTCCACGTCACCCCCGCGCGCGGATTCTTCCACTGCTTCGGCTGCTCCGAGGGCGGCGACGTCATCAGCTTCGTGCAGAAGATCGACCAGCTCTCGTTCACCGAGGCGATCGAGCGGCTGGCCGACAAGGTCGGGCTGCAGCTGCGCTACGAGGAGACCGGGTCCGGGACGGCGCCGCGGCAGAACCGCGAGCAGCGCACCCGGCTGGTCGAGGCGCACCGGGTGGCCGCCGAGTACTACGCCGAGCAGCTGGCCGGTTCGTCCGAGGCGATGGTCGGCCGGCAGTTCCTCGACGAGCGCGGGTTCGACCAGGCCGCCGCCGAGCGGTTCGGCGTCGGCTACGCCCCGCAGGGCGGTGACGTGCTGCGCAAGCACCTGCGCCAGAAGGGCTTCAGCGACCACGAGCTCATCACCGCCGGGCTCGTCGCACAGGGCCGCAACGCGCCGTACGACCGCTTCCGCGGCCGACTGGTGTGGCCCATCCACGACCTCATGGGCGACGTCGTCGGCTTCGGCGCCCGCCGGCTGTACGACGACGACCGCATCGAGGCGAAGTACCTCAACACCCCCGAGACGCCCATCTACAAGAAGAGCCACGTGCTGTACGGCGTCGACCTCGCCAAGAAGGACATCGCCCGCACGTCGCAGGCCGTCGTCGTCGAGGGCTACACCGACGTCATGGCCTGCCACCTGGCCGGTGTCACCACCGCCGTCGCCACCTGCGGGACGGCGTTCGGCGAAGACCACGCGCGGATCTTGCGCCGGCTGCTGCGCGACCAGGACGAGTACCGCGGCCAGGTGATCTTCACCTTCGACGGCGACGCCGCCGGGCAGAAGGCGGCGCTGCGGGCGTTCGAGGGCGACCAGCGCTTCGTCGGCCAGACCTACGTGGCCATCGACCCCGACGGGCTCGACCCGTGCGAGCGGCGGCAGACCTCCGGCGACCTCGGGGTGCGCGAGCTGGTCGCGCGGCACCGGCCGCTGTTCGAGTTCGCGATCCGCACCATGATCGAGGAGTACGACCTCGACAACGCCGAGGGCCGGGCCCGCGCGCTGGACAAGGCCATCCCGTTGATCGCCCGCATCCGCGACCGCGCCGTCCGCGACCAGTACGCCGTCCGGCTGTCGGGCTGGATCGGCCCGCCGCTGGGGCACTCGGAGAACTGGGAACGCGACGTCGTCGCCCGGGTCCGCGCCGCCGCCGGGGTGCCCGACCGCCGCGCCGCGGGCGGACGCGGCCGGGCCGCCGC
>NZ_QUAL01000432.1 GCF_003579925.1 Jiangella rhizosphaerae
CGCAGCGCATCGGGGCGGCGCTCGGCGGCGGCGCGCGCGTCGGGTCCGGCGACGGGCCGCCCGGAGCCGACCGGCTCGATGCCGCCGTCGCCCGGCTGACCGGCGAGTTCGACCCGGCCGCGGGCGGGTTCGGCGGCGCGCCCAAGTTTCCGCCGTCGATGGTGCTGGAGTTCCTGCTGCGCCACCACGCGCGCACCGGCGACCGCCGCGCGCAGTCCATGGTCGAGCAGACCTGCGAGCGGATGGCCCGCGGCGGCCTGTACGACCAGCTCGGCGGCGGGTTCGCGCGGTACAGCGTCGACGCCGGCTGGGTCGTGCCGCACTTCGAGAAGATGCTGTACGACAACGCGCTGCTGCTGCGCGTCTACGCGCACCTGTGGCGGGCGACGGGGTCGGCGACGGCCGCGCGGGTGGTCCGCGAGACCGCCGGGTTCCTGCTCCGCGAGCTGCGCACGGCCGAGGGCGGCTTCGCCAGTTCCCTCGACGCCGACTCGCCGCCGGTCGAAGGGGCGGCGTCGGTCGAGGGCGCGTTCTACGTGTGGACGCCGGCGCAGCTGCGCGAGGTCCTGGGCGACGACGACGGCGGCTGGGCGGCGGCCCTGCTGGGCGTGACCGACGCCGGCACGTTCGAGCACGGCGCATCGACGCTGCAGCTGCTGCGTGAGCCGTCGGGGGACGACGCCGGTCGCTGGGCGCGGGTGCGCGGCCAGCTGTTCGACGCCCGGCTGCCGCGGCCGGCGCCGGGCCGTGACGACAAGGTGGTGGCCGCCTGGAACGGGCTGACGATCGCGGCGCTGGCCGAGGCGGGCGCGCTGTTCGACGAGCCGTCCTGGGTCGCCGCCGCCGTCGGCTGTGCGGACCTGCTGGTCCGGCTGCACCTGGACGAGCGCGGCCGGTTGCTGCGGGTGTCGCGCGACGGCGTCGCCGGGACGCACGCGGGGGTGCTCGAGGACTACGCCGACGTCGCCGAGGGCTTCTTGACGCTGGTCGCGGTCACCGGCGACCCCGTCTGGCTGTCGCTCGCCGAGCAGCTGCTCGACGTCGTTCTGGCCCGGTTCGCCGATCCCGCCGGCGGGTTCTTCGACACCGGCGACGACGCCACCGACGCCCGGCTGGCCGGCCTGCGCCGGCCTCAGGACCCCACCGACAACGCGACGCCGTCGGGCTGGTCGGCGGCGGCCGGCGCGCTGCTCGGGTTCGCCGCGTACACCGGCTCGGACCGGCACCGCACGGCCGCCGGCGACGCCCTGGGCGTCTACGACGCGCTGGCCGCCCGGGCGCCCCGGTTCGCCGGCTGGGGACTGGCGGTCGCCGAGGCGTGGCTGGCCGGTCCGGCCGAGGTGGCGGTCGTCGGCCCGCGCGACGACCCGCGGACGGCGGCCCTGCGCGCCGTCGCGCTCCGGTCGGGTTCGCCTGGCGCGATGGTCGTGGCCGGCGACCCGGACGACCCGGCGTCGGCGACGGTTCCGCTGCTGCGCGATCGGGGCGTGGTGGGCGGCGCGCCGGCCGCCTATGTCTGCCGTGGCTTCGTCTGCGAGCTGCCGGTGACCGACCCCGGCCGGCTCGCCGCTCAGCTCGCCGGCCCCGCGTCCTGATCCGCCGTCCTGTCCGCCCGGAGCGGACAGCTCTGGGCATTGCGATGTAATCGAGTAATCATCGCAACATGGGAAGCAACGACACCGTCGAGAGGATCCGGGGCTGGCTCACCGGCCGGCTGCCGGACGACTGGTTCGAGGGACCGGTCGAGGTGACCGTCGACCGTGAGGAGATCACCGTCGTCGGCCGCATCCCCGCCCCCGGCACCGACGACGTCTCCGACGTCGAGCGCGACGCGGCCCTGGCCGGCCGCATCAGCGCGTTCCGTGAGAGCACCCGCGAGCGGCGCATCGAGATCGCCCGCGAGCTGGAGCACCGCAGCGGCCGCAAGGTCGCCTGGGGCGTCGACTGCGGCGACCGGCGAGAGCTGTTCACCCGGTTGGCCGCGCCCGTCATGACCCGGCTGCGCCAGCCCGAACGGCAGGTCCTCGACACGCTGGTCGACGCCGGGGTCGCGCGGTCGCGGTCCGAGGCGCTGGCCTGGTGCGTCCGGCTGGTCGCCAATAACGCCGACGACTGGCTGGCCGACCTGCGCCAGGCGCTCACCCACGTGCAGGAGGTGCGGGCCGCCGGCCCGACCCCGTGAGCCGTCAGCTGGCGGCGACCGCGCCGGCGCCGAAGGCCGCGAGCCAGATGCCCACGTGGTGGCTGAGGAAGCCGGCCAGCGTGAACGCGTGGAACACCTCGTGGAAGCCGAACCAGCGCGGCGACGGGTTGGGGCGCTTGGTGCCGTAGACGACGGCGCCCAGCGTGTACATCAGCCCGCCCACGATGATCAGCGTCACGACCGCGGCGCCGCCGTGCGTGGCGAACTCGGGCAGCCAGAACACCGCCGCCCAGCCCAGCGCGACGTAGATGGGCACGTAGAGCCAGCGCGGCGCACCGGCCCAGAAGACCCGGAACGCGACGCCGAGCAGCGCGCCCGCCCACACCAGCCAGAGCAGCACCGTGGCGTCGCTGGAGGGCAGCACGAGCAGCGTGTAGGGGGTGTACGTGCCGGCGATGATCAGGAAGATGTTGGCGTGGTCGAACCGGCGCAGCACGGCGTGCGTCCGCGGCGACCATCGCCCGCGGTGGTAGACGGCGCTGATGCCGAACAGCAGCGCCGCGGTGACGGTGTAGATGGCCGCGCTCACCCGCACCTGGGCGGTCGGCGCGACGATGATCAGCACGATGCCGGCCAGCACCGCGACGGGGAACGTGCCGGCGTGCAGCCAGCCCCGCAGCCGGGGCTTGACCGCGGCGACCGCGTCGCGCACCTGCTCGTCGAATGCCATGAACCCCACCGTACCTGTGATTTCACCGCACATACGGCGCGGGAGAGTACTCTCTGGCGGGGAGGAACACGTTCGGCGAAACGGCCACGATGCTGGAGGTGCATCGGTCGATGGGTCTGTCCGACCTGGTCTACCGCATCTACGAGAAGCGCATCCAGCGGCGCCTCGATCGCGGCCGCCTGCCGCAGCACGTCGCCGTCCTCATGGACGGCAACCGCCGCTGGGCGCGGGCGCTGAGCGCACCCACGTCGAGCGGGCACCAGGCCGGTGCCGAGAAGGCCCGCGAGTTCCTCGGCTGGTGCGACGAGCTCGACGTCGACGTCGTCACGCTCTGGATGCTGTCGACCGACAACCTCAACCGGCCGGAGGACGAGCTCGTCCCGCTGCTGGGGATCATCGAGAGCCTCATCCAGGACATCGCCGCCACCGGGCGCTGGCGGGTCTACCCCATGGGCGCGCTCGACCTCCTGCCGCCGCGCACCGCCACCGTCATCAAGGACGCGGCCGACCGCACCCGCGACCTCGACGGCATGCACGTCAACGTCGCGGTCGGCTACGGCGGACGGCGCGAGATCGCCGACGCCGTCCGGGCCCTGCTGCACGAGCACGCCGCGAAGGGCGCCTCGCTCGAGGAGGTGGCCGAGGTGGTCACCGTCGAGGGCATCGCCGCGCACCTCTACACGAAGGGCCAGCCCGACCCCGACCTCGTCATCCGGGCCAGCGGTGAGCAGCGGCTGTCCGGCTTCATGCTGTGGCAGAGCGCGAACTCGGAGTTCTACTTCTGCGAGGCGCTCTGGCCCGACTTCCGCCGGGTCGACTTCCTCCGGGCGCTGCGCTCGTACAGCGAGCGCGAGCGGCGCTACGGCCGATAGCCGGCCGTCGCCTGCGCGTCGCGGCCGAGGAAGGCCAGCAGCCGCACGCCCGCCCCGTCGGCTCCGCCCGCGGGGAGCGGCGGCGCGAACCGTGCCGGCCGGTCGGCGGAGTCGACCAGCAGGCTCGACACCTCCAGCAGGCGCACCGCGAACGGCGGCGGCAGCGGGCGGTCGGCGCCGCAGGCACGGGCCACGTCCCAGCCGTGCACGGCGATCTCCAGCGCTCCCGCGGCGGCGACCGCGCGGGCGGCCAGCCACCGGTCCCCGACGGCGACGACGTCCGGCCCCGCGTCGGCGGCACACCGGGCGAGCAGGGCGCAGGCCCGCTCGCGCAGCGAGGCGACGGGGTCCGCGGCGGCCGCGGTGCGGCCACTGCCCGGCCCGGCCACCCAGCCGTACCCCGTCGCCTCCAGCAGCGCCAGCAGGGAGTCGTTCATGTGCGCGAGGAGCGCCCGCAGGTCCCACCCGGCACACGGGGTGGGCCGCGACAGCAGCGGCGACCGGACCAGCGCCAGACTGCCGGCCGCGTAGCCGAGTGCCCGTTCCAGCAGCTCGGTCGCATCGGCCGGCGGGCCGGTCATGAGAGCACGTCCGGCAGCCCGAACAGCGGGAACAGGGTCAGGTCGAAGAACTGCGCCACGTGCGTGATGCCGGCCGCGCCGACCGACACCACCTGGATCGCGAACGGCCGGTGGACGCCTTCGGCGTCGCGCAGGTACTGCGCCAGCGCCGGCTGCCCGTTGGCCGACGTCCGCACGATGCGCAGGTCGCCGGGGGCCTTCATCGGGCACTGGACGAGAATCAACTCGCCGATGTCGGCCGGGCCGACGAACCACGCGGCGAACGGCGGCATCTCCCAGACCGCGTCCTCGGTGAGCTGCCGGACCAACGCGTCGATGTCGTATCTCTCGAACGCGGTGGCGTACCGGTCCAGCAGCTCCTGCTGCTCCGGCGTGAGCGGCTCGACGGCGTCGTCCTCGGACGGCGCGACCTTGTCCAGCTGGGCGTGCGCCCGCTGCAGCATGCTGTTGACCGCGGCCGTCGACGTCTCGAGCAGGTCGGCCACCTCCGCGGCCTTCCACCTGAGCACGTCGCGCAGCACCAGGACGGCGCGCTGCCGCGGCGGCAGGTGCTGCAGCGCGGCGACGAGCGCCAGCCGGACGCTCTCGCGCGAGGTGACGACGGCGGCGGGGTCGACGCCGTCGGTGCTCTCGGCCGCGATCGCGACGTCGGGCAGCGGCTCCAGCCACGGCACCTCGGAGCGTTCGAGCAGGTCGCCGCCCGGCTCGGTGCTCGGCCCGCCCAGCCCCGTCGGCATCGGCCGGCGGCCGCGGCTCTCCAGCGCGGTGAGGCAGGCGTTGGTGGCGATGCGGTAGAGCCAGGTGCGCAGCGACGAGCGGTCCTCGAACCTGTCGTAGGCGCGCCAGGCGCGCAGGTACGTCTCCTGCACGAGGTCCTCGGCGTCGTGGACGGAGCCGAGCATGCGGTAGCAGTGGGCGAGCAGCTCTCGCCGGTAGGGCTGGGCGAGCCGCTGGAAGTCGCCCGTCGTCTCGCCGGTGGTCGTGGTATGCACCGTCGCCTCCCTCGTCCTGTGCCGACCCTATGCCGCCGACGGGGCCCGCTGCGGCTCCGTCGTGGCCGGCTCGGGGGTCCGCCGCCACAGCAGCGTGATCGCCGCCAGCGCGCCGAGCACCGTGAACCCGGCCGCCACCAGGAACCCGGTCTGCACGCCCGACGTCAGGGCGGCCAGCGGCTCGGTGCCGCCGGCGACGAGGTCGTCGGCTCGGGCCACGGCGACGGCGGTCAGGGTCGCGACGCCTAGCGTCGACCCGATGGTGAACGACGTCTCCTCCAGTCCGGACGCGAGTCCGGACTCCGACTCCGCGACGCCGGCCAGCGCCGCGATCTGCGACGACACGAACGCGCCGCCCATGCCGAGGCCGAAGACGAGCAGCCCGGCCAGCAGGTCGCCGGTGAACGAGCCGCCGGCCGAGACGCCGGTGAGCAGCAGCAGCGCGGCGCCGAGGAGGATCATGCCGCCGAGCGCGACCGGCCCGAACCCGGTCCTCGTCACCAGGTGCTGGCTGAGGGCGACGCCGCCGACAGACGCGATCGTCATCACCGCGACCGCCAGGCCGAACTGCAGGGCGGAGAAGCCGAGCACCTGCTGTGCGTAGAGCGTGACGAGGATGAGCATGCCGTCGACCGCGAGGCCGGCCACCAGCACGACCAGGTTGCCGCCGACCAGCGTCCGCGAGCGGAAGATCCGCAACGGGACCAGCGGCGAGCGGCTGCGCGACTCGACGGCGACGAACAGCGCCCCCAGCGCGAGCGCGGCGGCCAGGAGGACCGCCGACCGCGCCGTCGGGCGGCCGGACTCCGCGGCGTCGAACATCGTGTACACGAACAGCGCCAGCGCCGCCGTCACGGTCACCGCGCCGGCCAGGTCGAAGCGGCGGGGCACGTCGCGGTCGCGGCTCTCCGGCAGCAGCGCCGGGCTCAGCACGAGCACGAGCACGCAGACCGGCACGTTGACGAAGAAGATCCAGGACCAGCCCAACCCGTCGGTCAGCACGCCGCCGAGCAGCAGGCCGGCGGTCGCGCCGACGCCGCCGAGCCCGCCCCACACGCCCAGTGCCCGGTGCCGCTCCGGGCCGTCCGGGAACACCGTCATGAGCAGCGACAGCCCGGCCGGCGTCAGCACCGCGGCGCCGACGCCCTGCAGCGTCCGGGCGGCGATGAGCACCTCGGCCGACCATGCCAGCCCGCACAGCAGCGACGCCGCCGCGAACACCGCGACGGCGGCCATGAAGACGCGCCGGCGGCCGAGAAGGTCGGCCAGCCGTCCGCCGAACAGCATCAGCCCGCCGACGGTGACGCCGTACGCCGTCACCACCCACTGGATGCCCGCCGGCGAGAACTCCAGGTCGTCGGCGATCGACGGCAGCGCCGTGAACACACTCGTGGAGTCCAGCACGCTCATGAAGAACGCGGCCGCGATGACGCCGAGCGCGAGCCAGTGGCGGTCCGTGCTCGCGGTCATCTCGCCTCCGCCGCGCGCTCCGCGGCCATCTGCGCCCGGTGCTCGGGGCTGATCTGGATGATCTGGACGTAGTTGCCGTCCGGGTCGATCGCGGTGGCGAACAGGCTGCCGTCGCGGTCCTCCAGCGGGGCGAGCCAGCTCACGCCCATGTCGTCCATCCGCGTGACGACGGTGCGGGCGTCGTCGACGTCGAAGTTGAGGATCACGCGGCCCGGCTCGGGGTTGGCCGGCCCGACGTCGTCGCGGCGGTCGATCATCAGGTGGAAGTCGCCGTAGCGCAGGATCCGGTAGTCGCCGACCCGTGCGTCGTCGGCCGGCGTGAGCGCCGCGGCGTACCACGCGCCCAGACGGTCCGGGTCGGTGCTGGACAGCAGCATGCTCGCGAGGGTGGCGCCACTCATCGGGTCTCCTTCTCGTGGAATCTCCGGTCTCTCTGCGGGTAGACCCCCGGTGGCGCGGAAACTCATCGGACCTTGTCGGCGAGGGCTGGTTCACTGTGATCATGAACGAACGAGCGATCCTGGTCCTGGGCGGCACCGGCACGATCGGGCGGCGGCTGGTCGCCCGGCTGCGCGACGCCGGCGCGCCCGTGCGGGCGGCGTCGCGGCACGGCGACGTGCGGTTCGACTGGTCCGCGCCGCAGACGTGGGAGCCCGCGCTCGACGGCGCCGACCGGCTCCACCTCATGGCACCCGACGGCGTCCCGGTCGACCCCGCGCTCGTGTCACTGGCCGTCGAGTCCGGCGTCCGGCGCATCGTGCTGCTGTCCAGCCGCGGCATCGAGGCCATGGGCGACCAGCGGCTGCTCGACGCCGAGGCGACGGTCCGCGGGTCCGGGGCCGAGTGGACCATCCTGCGCGCCGACTGGTTCGACCAGAACTTCGACGAGGGGTTCTTCCGGCCGGCGGTGCTCGCCGGCGAGCTGGCCATGCCGCTGGGCGACCTGCGGCAGGCGTTCGTCGACGCCTGCGACATCGCGGCGGTGGCCGCCGCGGCGCTCACCGGCGACGGGCACGGCGGGCGGCGCTACGACGTCACCGGCCCGCGGGCGCTGTCGTTCGGCGAGGCCGTCGCCATCATCGGCCGCGTCGCCCGCCGCACCGTCGCCTACCTCGGCTCCGACGACGACTACCTCGCCCAGCAGGAGGCTCTGGGGGTGCCGCGCGAGGCCGCCGAGGGCGCGCTCGCGGCGTTCACGGCGCTGCGCGAGCAGGGCCACGCCGAACCCAGCGACGACGTGCGGCGGGTCACCGGGCGGGCGCCGCTGTCGTTCGAGACCTACGCCGCCGGCGCCGCCGCGGCGGGCGCCTGGAGCGGCTGAGCGCACCGCGGCTGCGCGAGACCCGGACGGACATCCGGCTCAGCGCAGCCGCGGGTCCAGGGCGTCGCGGATGAGGTCGCCGAGCACGATGAAGCTGAGCACCGTCAGGCTCAGGAACAGCGACGGGAAGATCAGCAGGTGCGGGGCGGCGGCGAAGTCCGTCGACGCGTTCGAGAGTTGCAGGCCCCACGAGATCGCCGGCGCCTGCAGGCCGACGCCGAGGAAGGTGAGCGTCGACTCCACGACGATGACCGTGCCGATGTCGAGCGTCACCATCACCATGATCGGCGTCATCGCGTTGGGCAGCACGTGCCGGCGCAGCAGCCAGAACCTGCTGCCGCCCAGCCCGACCGAGGCGCGCACGTAGTCCATGTCGCGCACCTGGATCACGCTCGAGCGCATCACCCGGGTCATCGACGGCCAGCGGAACAGCGCCAGCACCAGGGCCACGACCCAGATGCTGCGCGCCTCGAACGCCGTCAGCACCACCAGCGCGCCGAGCAGGAAGGGGAACCCGAAGAACACGTCCGCGAACCGCGACACGATCGCGTCCACCACCCGGCCGAAGAACCCCGCCAGGCTGCCCAGCACCAGCGAGATCACCAGCGTCAGGGCCGTCACCAGCACACCGACGCTGATCGAGGCCCGGGCGCCGTACACGACGTTGGCGTAGACGTCGCAGCCCTGCTTGTCGAAGCCGAACGGGTGCCCGGACGCCGGGCCCTCGATGCTGCGCGACAGGTCGCAGACCCGCGGATCGCCGTTGCCGAACCAGCCGGCGAACAGCTGCGGCGCGATCGCCATCACCACGAGCAGCACCACCAGCACCGACGCGACGACGAACAGCGGTCGCCGGCGCAGCTCCCGCCAGGCGTCGCCGACCAGCGTGGACGACTTCGCGGCGGACGGCGCCGCCTCGGCGCCGCCGGGCCCGCCGGCCGCACCCGGCGCGCCGGGCTCGGTGGTCGCGATGGCGGACGTGGGGTCACTCATGGCGGATCCTCGGGTCGAGCACGCCGTAGAGCAGGTCCACGACGAGGTTGGCCAGGAGGAAGATCACGACGAGCACGGTGGCGACTCCGACGACGACCGGTCCCTGCTGCGAGGCGATGGACGAGAACAGCAGCTGGCCCACGCCCGGCAGGTTGAACACGCCCTCGATGATCACCGTGCCGCCGAGTAGATAACCCAGGTCGATGCCCAGGAACGTCACGGCCGGGATCAGCGAGTTCCGCAGCACGTGGCGGTACACGACCCGGCGCCGGCTCAGGCCCTTCGCCATCGCCGTCTTGACGTAGTCGGCGCGCAGGTTCTCCAGCATGCTGGCGCGCACCAGCCGGGCCACCGAGGCCAGGCCGAAGATCGCCAGGATGATCGACGGCAGCAGGTAGCTCAGCGGCCAGCCGTCGTCGATTCCGGAGACCGGGACGACGCCGAGCTTCACGCCGAACACGATCTGCGCCGTGTAGGCCAGCACGAACACCGGGATCGAGATGACGGCGACGGTGAAGAACAACACCGTGTGGTCCAGCCAGGTGCCCTTGCGCAGCGCCGTCAGCACGCCCAGCCCGACACCGACGACCACCTGGATCACCCACGCGGTCAGCGCCAGCCGGATCGTCACCGGCCAGCGCTGCCCCATGAGGTCGGCCACCGGGCGGCCGTTGAAGTCCGTGCCGAGGTCGCCGGTGAACAGGCTGCCCAGGTACTTCACGTACTGGAGCAGCACCGGGTCGTTCAGGTTGAACTGTTCCCGCATCGCGTTGACGACGCTCTCCGGCAGCTGCCGGTCGCCGCCCAGGGCGCGGATCGGGTCGCCGGGCAGCGCGTAGACCGCCAGGTAGATGAGCAGCGTGACGCCGAAGAACACCAGCACCAGCTGCAGCAGGCGCGAGACGACGTACTTGCCCATGCCCGACGACCTCAGTCGCACCGTGCCGCGTGGGCGGCGGTGACGAGGATGGCGGCGTACTGCACGGCCGCCAGCTTGCCGTACGCGATGGCCTCCGCGGGGGTCACTTCGGCGGCTTCGGCGGCCCAGGTCTCGTAGAGCGCGTCCATGGCGGCCCGCTGCTCCCGGATGACCGGGGTGCCGTTGCCGATGGCCAGCTCTCCGTCCAGGGTGCGCAGCAGCGTCCCGCCCCAGCGCAGCCGGAACATGTGCACCATGTCCAGGCAGCCGAACCGCTCCGACACCGTCGCCGGGCGCTGCGAGTCGGGGTGGCCGGCCCGGTGCTCGCTCTGCTGCGCCGCCTTGGCCAGCATCGGCACGAACGCCTCGGACGAGCGCAGGAACGGCGAGCGGACGGTGAGGTCGGGCCGCGCCGCGGTGAGGATGCGGTCCAGCCGAGCGTGGATGTCGCGCAGACCCTCGGCCTGCTCGCGCAGCACGTCGGCGTAGGTGCGCGTGAGCAGGGTGTCGTCGTCGGCGTCGGGGTGCGTCCAGTACGGCATCTCGGTGACCAGCGTCAACGTGCCGTACTTGGCCGCGTACGCCGCGCTGGACCCGCCCGCCTGCCGGTCGGTCGGGTCGACACCCGCGGCCTCGGCGAAGTCGTACTGGTCCTCGCTGCGGATCATGCCGAAGATCGCCGGCGCGTACCGCTCGACGTACGGGGCCTCCGGCTCGCCGGTGTCCAGCGGCAGCCCGACGCCGGCGGCGATCTGGTGCAGCAGCGGGTAGAGCTCGGGTTCCGGCCGGGACAGGTAGTAGTAGACCCCGCCGTACTCGCCGTTGTGCAGCGAGCACATGAAGGCCGGCTTGGTGTCGTCGATCAGCCGCATCAGCGCGACCGTCTCGGGCATCATCCGGTCGAAGTACGCCTTCTTGTAAGCGAACGGGAACGTCCACTCGACCTGCTCGTCCGGGGCGGGACGGTAGAACCGGCGGCCGTACGCGGGCCGGTTGAGCGGGCCGCTGAACCAGCTCTCGTTGAGCCGCATGCCGTCGGGGTCGATGCACGGCACGACGTGCCAGGTGTAGCCCATCCGGTCCAGCAGCGCGCGGTCGGTCGTGAGCCGCTCGATCAGGTGCAGCGCGGTGATGTTGCCGATCGGCTCGTTCGGGTGCACGCCGCCGAAGACGACGGCGTGCCGCTCCGCCGAGCCGATCGTGATGGCCTCGATCGGCTCGCCGAGCCGCGACGTCCCCACCCGGTGGACGCGGGTCACGTCCGGATGCGCCTCGTGGACGCGCCGGACCGCGGCGACCAGCTCGTCGACGGTGGGAAACGCGTCGGCCTCCGGCTGGACCCTCAGGGCCTCGTCGACCAGGTGGGACGTCGGGATCGTCACTCTCTGCCCTTCTCTGCTGCGGACGTTCGCGGTACTGCCGTGCTCAGTTGACGACGACCTCGTTGAGCTCGATCTGGTCGAAGCCGATGATCACGTTGGAGACGTTGCTGCTGTGCGCGTAGACGTACTTGGCGTAGAACAGCGGGACGATCGGGAAGTCCTGGATGATCCGCTCCTCGGCCGCTTTGTACAGCTCGGTGGCCTCGTCCAGCGACGGCGCGGCGTCGGCCTGCGCGATCAGGGCGTCGACCTCGGGGCTTGCGTAGCTGCCGCCTCCCGCGCGGCCGTCGCCGTTGGTGCTGAACACCGACCACAGCAGGCTCTGCATGCTCGGGTACAGCGAGCCCCACCCGCCGCGGAACGGACCGGTCGCCTGCTGGGTGTCCAGCGCCTCGAGGAACTGGACGAAGCCCGGCTGGCTCTTCGTCGTCACCTCCTCGATGCCGAGGTTCTGCCGGATCTGGTTGGCCAGCGCCTCGAACGTCTGGTCGTAGCCGACGCCGCCCGGGAACCAGATCTCCATCGGGCCCTCCCAGCCGCCGGCCTCGGCCAGCAGCTCCTTGGCCCGGTCGGGGTCGAACTCGCAGAACTCGCCGCACAGGCCCTCGGTGCCGCCGCCGGGAGCGGACGGACCGTGGTAGGAGGTGGCCGGCGTGTACAGGCCGCCGAAGATCGCCTCGTTGACGGCGTCGCGGTCGATCGCCATCGAGACCGCCTGACGGATCCGCGGGTCCTGGAAGCGCGGGTCCCACAGCGGGAAGCCCAGCCAATCCAGCCGGATCGCGTTGAACGCGACGTAGCTGTCCGGGAAGTCGGAGGCGACCTGCTTGTACTTCTCCTGCGGCACCGACACGATGTCGACCGCGCCGCCGATGGCGTCGGTGTACGCCGTCGTGGTGTCGCTGTAGATGCGGAACGTGATGCCGTCGGCATTGGGCCGCGGGCCCTGGTAGTCCTCGTACCGCGTCACCGACAGCTGGACGTCGTGCTCCCACGTGCCGTCCATCATGTACGGGCCGTTGCCGATCGGCGCCTCGTTGAACGCGTCGAAGTCCTCGAACGCGACGGCCGGCAGCGGGTAGAAGCCCGGCTGGCCGAGCTTGTACGGGAACTGGCTGTCGGCCGCCTTCAGCGTGACCTGCAGCGTGTTCTCGTCGACCACCTGCACGCCGGACAGCGTGTCCGTCGCGGGCGTGCCCTCGGCCGGGTTCAGCTCGTCCCAGCCGACGATGTTCGACAGCTGGGCGTTGTTGGCCCACGCGTTGGGCCCGTACGCCGTCGCGTTCCAGGCGTCGGCGTAGCTCTGCGCCGTCACGGGCGTGCCGTCGTGGAACGTCCAGCCCGGCTTGATCGTGATGGTCCAGACGACGTTGTCGTCGCTCTCGATCGACTCCGCGTGCAGCATCTGCGGCTCGCTCTGGTCGCCGAAGCGGACCAGGCCGGAGAAGAGCGCGTGCATCTCGTCGAACGCGCCCTGCGCCCGGCCAGGGATGAGCGAGTCGGGCTCGTCGATGCCGACGGAGAACGTGCCGCCGGTGCCCTCGCCGCCGCCGTCGCTCCCGGTGCTGGAGCCGTCGTCGTCGGAGCCGCCGCCACATGCGGTGACGGTGAGGAGGGCAGCACCGACAGCGAGTGCTGCGAGCCGTTGCCACGTGCGCATGGTCACCTCTCGGGGTGTGCCGCGGGCAGTCTCGGTGCCCGTTCGCTTGAAGTGGGGGTGAATCTAGTGACACGCTGAAGTTTCAAGCAAGAGATATTCTTGCCGAACTTTCAGAAGTTACTGAGACTTTACAGATGGCGGTGACGGGCGGCACATGCCCCGACCGCCGTTGGCCTGCACCGGCGTCGCGTACTGGCGGACGCCGGTGGTCATGGCCCACCATGTGGGCCGAGGGAGGGATTCATGGCGGACGACAGGGCGAAGCTCGACTTCTTCGTCGAAGAGCTCGGGCTGCTCTTCGAGGAGATGGGGGAGCGGCGCATGAACGGCCGCGTCCTCGGCTACCTCATGCTCAGCTCCGAGCCGCACGTGTCCACGGCGGAACTGATGAAGGAGCTGAACGCCAGCGCCGGCTCCATCTCGGCCGCCACCCGTGCGCTCTCGGCCCCCGGCTTCATCCGCCGCGTGTCGGTGCCCGGCTCCCGCGGCCACTTCTACCGCGCCGACGACGACGTCTGGGGCGCCTTCCTCGCCACCGAGCACCGGTACCTCTACAAGCGCCAGCGCCTGGCCGACGAGGTCATGGCCGCCCTCGGCGACGCCGACGACATCGTCCAGCGGCGCATGGCCAACATGCGCGACTACTTCAACTGGCTCGAAGCCCGCCACCGCACCCTGGGCAACGAGTGGGAGGAGTACAAGCGCCAGCGCGACGCGGAGCGCGACAACGCCGAGTGATCTGGGTGTGCCGGCTCGGCGAAACACATCGTTCACGGGCCGTTCAGGCGTGTCCTATCGCCGGGGTCATGGCGGGCGGTAATCTTGGCAGTGGCGGACGGTGGGTAGCCGGCCGCTCGGGAGGCCCGTCCTACGTGCTGACACCATGGCGCGAACGGAGGGCCGGCACCCGGCCCGGTGGGCTCGGTCCCGGCACTCCGCGCGACACAGACGCCTGATCCGTCAGGGTGCATTCAGGCGTGAGGGAGACGGACGTGGCCGCTTCCAAGACTCAGACCCGTCGTCGCACCACCCGGCAGGAGCCGGCTCGCCGCACTTACGTCCTCGATACGAGCGTGCTGCTGGCCGACCCGTACGCGATCCTCCGCTTCGCCGAACACGAGGTCGTCCTGCCCATCGTGGTGATCACCGAACTCGAGGCCAAGCGCCATCATCCGGAGCTCGGCTACTTCGCTCGAGCGGCATTGCGGCTGCTCGACGAGCTGCGGGTGGAGCATGGTCGCTTGGACGACCCCATCACGGTCGGCGACGACGACGGCACGGTCCGGGTGGAGCTGAACCACACCGACCCCGAGGTGCTGCCGGCCGGGTTCCGGCTCGGCGACAACGACTCCCGCATCCTGGCGGTGGCCCGCAACCTGGCCGCCGAGGGGCACGACGTCACGCTCGTGTCGAAGGACCTGCCGATGCGGGTCAAGGCGTCCTCGGTCGGCCTGCACGCCGAGGAGTACCGCGCCGAGACCGTCATCGAGTCCGGATGGACGGGCATGGCCGAGCTGGAGGTGCCCGGCAGCCTGCTCGACGAGCTGTACGAGAACGGGTACGCCGACCTCGACGAGGCACGCGAGCTGCCCTGCCACACCGGCCTCGTGCTGCACAGCGAGCGCGGCAGCGGGCTGGGCCGCATGACGGCGGACAAGCGCATCCGGCTGGTGCGCGGCGACCGCGAGGCGTTCGGCCTGCACGGCCGGTCCGCCGAGCAGCGCATCGCGCTGGACCTGCTGCTCGACGAGGAGGTCGGCATCGTCTCGCTGGGTGGGCGGGCCGGCACCGGCAAGTCGGCGCTGGCGCTGTGCGCCGGGCTCGAGGCGGTCATGGAGCGGCGGCTGCACAAGAAGGTGGTCGTGTTCCGGCCGCTGTACGCCGTCGGCGGCCAGGACCTCGGCTACCTGCCGGGCAGCGAGTCGGAGAAGATGAACCCCTGGGCGCAGGCGGTCTTCGACACCCTCGGCGCGCTGACCACCCAGGACGTCATCGACGAGGTGGTCGAGCGCGGCATGCTCGAGGTGCTGCCGCTCACCCACATCCGCGGCCGGTCGCTGCACGACTCCTTCGTCATCGTCGACGAGGCGCAGTCGCTGGAGCGCAACGTCCTGCTGACCGTCCTGTCGCGCATCGGCAGCAACTCCCGCGTCGTCCTGACGCACGACGTCGGGCAGCGCGACAACCTCCGCGTCGGCCGGCACGACGGTGTCGTCGCGGTGGCCGAGAAGCTCAAGGGGCACCCGCTGTTCGCGCACGTCACGCTGACCCGCTCGGAGCGGTCCCCGATCGCCGCCCTGGTCACCGAGATGCTCGAGCGCATGCCCGGGTGAGCGAAGTCTCATCGTTGATTCGTCAGCTATGTCCGGAACTCCCGTGTCGCCGTGCCCCCGGGTGCGGTGACGCGGGAGTTTCCGCTGGTCAGCCCCGATAGGAGGGGCGGCGGGCGACGGGGTCCGCGTCGGCGGGCCCGGACGGTCCCCGTTAGCCGCCGAGCGTCACGATCGGCCGTGTGACACGCCGTCGAGTTGGCAACGATCCCATTTCCATTGCAGTGTGGTGGGGCCCTACAGGAAGGTTTCACCACTCGTGCATCGTCGACGCAGGCGTCTGCGCCGGGTCGCCGCAGGCCTCGGCATCCTCGCATCGATCACCGTTCTCGCCACCCTCTTCACGGGGTGGCTCGTCGACTCCGCCGGCTCCGGAACCGCCGCGGTGAGCACGCAGCGGCAGCTGACGCTCCCGGAGGTCCCCGCCAAGGCCGAAGAGCCGGACCGGCCGTCCCTGGAGCGCGACCTCGCCGCCGCGGCAGAGGCGCAGGTGCAGGCCGAGGCGGAGGCCGCACGCGCCAAGGCGGAGGCCGAGGCCAAGGCGAAGGCCGAGGCCGAAGCGGCCGCCGCCGCGGAGGCCGCCCGTCAGGCCGCGGCCGAGGAGGCCGCCCGGTCGCTGGAGCGGGCCATCGACGACCCCCAGTCCGCCGCCCGCACCCTCATGGCCGACTACGGCTGGGGAGACGACCAGTTCCAGTGCCTGGACAACCTGTGGACCCGCGAGTCCAACTGGCGGCACACCGCGGAGAACCCGTCGTCCGGCGCGTACGGCATCCCGCAGTCGCTGCCGCCGGAGAAGATGTCCCGGTTCGGCGACGACTACCTCACCAACCCGGTCACCCAGATCGAGTGGGGACTCTGGTACATCGAGGGCCGCTACGGCGATCCGTGCGGCGCGTGGGCGCACTCGGAGGCCGTCGGCTGGTACTGAGACCCGCCACACGCATCGCCCCCGTCACCGAGCTCGGTGACGGGGGCGACGTGCGTCCGGGTCAGGCCGACGGCGGATGCGTCATGCCGAGCACGTCGAGGGCGCGGTCGAGCTGCTCCTCGGTGAGCTTGCCGTCGGCGACGTAGCCGCGTTCGACGACCACCTCGCGGATGGTCTTCCGCTCCGCCAGGGCCTGCTTGGCGACCTTGGCGGCCTCCTCGTACCCGACGTAGCGGTTCAGCGGGGTGACGATGGACGGCGAGGACTCCGCGTACTCGCGGCAGCGCTCCTCGTTCGCCTCGATGCCGGCGACGCACCGGTCGGCGAACACCCGCGAGATGTTCGCCAGCAGCCGGATCGACTCGAGCACGTTGCGGGCGATGACCGGCAGCATGACGTTCAGCTCGAAGTTGCCGGCCGCGCCCGCGAACGCCACCGCGGCGTCGTTACCGACGACCTGCGCCGACACCATGCACAGCGCCTCAGGGATGACGGGGTTCACCTTGCCCGGCATGATCGACGAGCCGGGCTGCAGGTCGGGCAGGGCGATCTCGGCCAGGCCGGCGCGCGGGCCGGAGCCCATCCAGCGGATGTCGTTGGAGATCTTGTAGAGCGACACCGCGATGGTGCGCAGCTGGCCGGACAGCTCGACCAGGCCGTCGCGGGCACCCTGCGCCTCGAAGTGGTTGCGCGCCTCGGTGATCGGCAGCCCGGAGTCGGCGGCGATGCGCTCGATGACGGCGGCCGCGAAGCCGGGCGGCGTGTTGATGCCGGTGCCGACGGCGGTGCCGCCCAGCGGCACCTCGGCGACGCGCGGCAGGACGGCCTCGAGCCGCTCGACGCCGTAGGCGACCTGGGCCGCGTAGCCGCCGAACTCCTGGCCGAGGGTGACCGGGGTGGCGTCCATGAGGTGGGTGCGGCCGCTCTTGACGACGGCGGCGAACTCCGCGGCCTTGCGCGACAGTTCGCGCTCGAGGTGCTGCAGCGCGGGGACCAGGTCGCGGACGACGGCGCGGGTGGCGGCGATGTGGATGGCGGTGGGGAACACGTCGTTGCTCGACTGCGACGCGTTGACGTGGTCGTTCGGGTGCACCGGCCGGCCCAGCCGCTCGGTGGCCAGGGTCGCGATGACCTCGTTGGTGTTCATGTTGCTCGACGTGCCGGACCCGGTCTGGAACACGTCGATGGGAAAGTGCTCGTCGTGGTGGCCGCCGGCGACCTCGGCCGCGGCGTCGTGGATCGCCTTCGCCAGATCGGTGTCGATGACCCCCAGCTCGGCGTTGACCTGCGACGCCGCGCCCTTGATGGAGGCCAGGGCATGGATGAGCGCGCTCTCGATCGGCGTCCCGGAGATCGGGAAGTTCTCGACGGCGCGCTGGGTCTGCGCGCGGTACTTCGCCGCCGCGGGAACCCGTACCTCGCCCATGGTGTCGTGTTCGATGCGGTACTCCTGGTCGCTCATGTGCCCATCATCGTCGACGGGCCGCCTGCGTGGTGCCGCGGGGTACTACGCCGGGCGACCCGGTCTCAGGGTCCATCTCAGGGAAAATCCGGGTGATCGAGGGCACATTGCCATGCACTATGTGAGCAGGGCATACTCGACCTATAAAGAATGAGCCTTCGTTTTACGAGGACCTAGGGAGGGACGGGGCGGGCCCCCATCCGGCACCTCGCTCCGGCACGACATGGCCTTCGACATCCGCGACTACACCCGAACGTCCCAGGCCGTGCAGTGGCAGGACCTGCCGCTGGACGAGTTCCGGACCAACCCGCTTCCGCCCGACACGTTGCGCAGCCTCCGCTACATGTGCGACGTCGAGTACCACACCGTCTGCTACCTGCGCGACATGCTCGTGACGCCGTCGCACAAGGACCCGCAGGTCACCGCGTTCATGACGATGTGGAACATGGAGGAGTTCTGGCACGGCGAGGCGCTGGCCGAGGTGCTGAACCTGCACGGCCAGAGCATCGACTACGACCACCTCAAGGCCACGCGGCTCAAGATGGGCTGGCGCGACAAGCTCGACCCGCTCAAGCAGTCACTGCTGGCGAACGTGGTCGGCCAGGACTTCGTCGCGGTGCACATGATCTGGGGCGCGGCCAACGAGTGGTCGGCCATCACGGCGTACAACCGGCTCGCCGAGCTCGAGCGGCACCCCGTCCTCACGGAACTGCTCAAGCGCATCGCGAAGCAGGAGGCGCGGCACGTCGCGTTCTACGCCACCCAGGCCCGCGACCGGCTGGCCCGTAGCAAGAAGGCGCAGAAGATCGCCCGGTTCGCGCTGCGGAAGTTCTGGGGCCCGGTCGGCTCCGGCGTCATGGCCGAGTCCGAGGTGCGGCACGTCCTGGGCCACCTCATGAGCGGGCCGGACGGACGGCGCGCGGCCCGCTCCATCGACGACCACATCGGCAGGATGCCGGGCCTCTCCGGCCTGCGCATCGTCGAGAACGCGCTGGACGTCCGGGGCGTCCCCGCCTGACCCACGTCAGAGGGGGCGGCGGGCGACGTAGACGTGGTAGTCGACGTCGCGGGTCTCGCGCCGGACGGTCCGGACCACCTGCTCGACATCGCCGACGGCGTCGGCGAGCACGCCGGCCAGCACCGGCGCCGGCGTCGCCGACCAGACCGCGAGCATCCCTCCCGGCCGCAGCGCCCGGGCGGCGACGGAGAGCAGCGGCCGCTCGTACACCTCGGCGTTGGCCTCGTGGACGAGGAAGTGCGGGCCGTTGTCGACGTCGAGCAGGATGCCGTCGTACGTCGACGGCGGTGCCGCGGGCAGCATGGCGCGCACGTCGTCGACCACCATCCGGACCCGGTCGTCGCCGACGACGGCGTCCAGACCCGGTACGACGCCGCGTCGCAGCACGTCGACCAGCGTGGGCTCGATCTCGACGACGTCGACCCGCCGCACCCGGGCGTCGGCCAACAGCGACCCGACGGTGAACCCGAAGCCGAGGCCGGCGACCAGCACCGTCGCAGGCTCCGGGTGCCGGTCCAGCAGCAGGCCGGCCAGCAGCCGCTCCGTCGACGTCTCGGCGGTGTCCATGAGGAAGGTGCCGTTGACGATGAGCTCGTAGACCGGGCCGTCCGGCGTCGACCGGCGGCGGACGACCACCTCGCCGTCGACGCCGTCGTGGCGGACCAGGGTGTGCGGGGTGTCGAACACGAGAACACCGTATGTCCTCGACCAGCGGCACTCGATGTCGTAGGTTCGACTCACACCCTGACGCTCCGATGACGCGGTCGTCACCTGGAGCGCAAGCCTGCTGCTCCAGGGAGGCGATGTGCGCAAAGGGACCGTCAGAGTCGCGGCCGCCGCCGTCCTGCTCGCGGGGCTGGCCGCCTGCGGCAGCGACGACTCCACCCCGACACTCACGTGGTACATCAACCCCGACAACGGTGGCCAGGTCGAACTGGCCCGGCGATGTACCGAAGCCGCCGACGGCGCCTACCGCATCCAGACGTCGCTGCTGCCGCGCGAGGCCTCCGCCCAGCGCGAGCAGCTGGCGCGGCGGCTGGCCGCGAACGACTCGTCCATCGACATCATCAGTCTCGACCCGCCGTTCATCCCGGAGCTGGCCGAGGCCGGGTTCCTCGCCGAGATCCCCGACGACGTCGCCGAGGCGGTCACCGAGAACGTCGTGCAGGGCGCCATCGACGGCGCCACCTGGCGCGACGAGCTCGTCGCCGTCCCGTTCTGGGCCAACACCCAGCTGCTGTGGTATCGCAGGTCCGTCGCCGAGGCCGCCGGCCTGGACCCCGAGAACGAGCCCGTCACCTGGCAGCAGATCATCGAGGCCGCCCAGTCGCAGGACAAGTACCTCGGCGTCCAGGGCATCCGGGCCGAGGCGCTCACCGTCTGGATCAACGCGCTGGTCACGTCGGCCGGCGGCGAGATCATCGACAACCCCGAGGCGCCGGCCGACCAGGTCCAGCTCGGCCTCGACACCGACGCCGGGCGCGCCGCGGCCCAGATCATCGAGGACATCGCCCGCAACGGGCTCGGCGGCCCCGGCCTGGCCAACGAGGACGAGAACGCGTCGATGCTGCTCTTCCAGGGCGACCGCGGCTCGTTCATGGTCAACTGGCCGTTCGTGTGGGCGGCCACCCTGGCCGGCGTCGAGGCCGGCAACCTCGACCAGTCGCTGGTCGACGACATCGGCTGGGCGCTGTACCCGGCGGTCGCCGAGGGCGAGGAGTCGCGTCCGCCCTATGGCGGCATCAGCCTCGGCATCGGCGCGTTCAGTGAACACACCGACCTCGCCATCGAGGCCGCGCAGTGCATCGTCCAGCCGGACAACCAGGCCTACTACATGGTCACCAACGGCAACCCGGCGTCGAACACCGAGGCGTACGACGACCCGGAGGTCCAGGAGACCTTCCCGATGGCCGACCTCATCCGCGAGTCGTTGGAGGCGGCGGCGCCGCGGCCGCAGACCCCGTACTACAACGAGGTCTCGACCGGCCTGCAGAACACCTGGCACCCGCCGAGCTCCGTCACCCCTGACTCCTCGCCCGAGGAAGCCACGACCTTGATCACCGAAGTGCTGAAGGGAGAGCGACTCCTATGAGCACGACATCCGCGGCGGCCGGCGAGGTCGGCCAGGCGGCCGGCGGCAACGGCGGCAAGGTCCCCCTCAGCGACCGGGCACGGTCGGAACGCCGGCTGGGCTGGTGGCTGGCCGGTCCGGCGTTCGTGGTGATGCTGCTCGTCACCGCCTACCCGATCCTGCAGGCGTTCTACGAGTCGCTGTTCAGGTTCCGGCTCACCGACCCCGACGCCCGCGAGTTCACCTGGCTGAACAACTACTGGGTGGTGCTCACCGACTCGGTGTGGTGGCGGGCGGTCGGCGTGACCGTACTGATCACGGTCATCACGGTCGCGGTCGAGGCCGTGCTGGGCTTCGCGCTGGCGCTGGTCATGCACCGGGCGCTGACGACCCTGCGGCCGATCCTGCGCACCGCCATCCTCGTCCCGTACGCCATCATCACCGTCGTCTCGGCGTTCGCGTGGTTCTACGCCTTCGACATCAACTCCGGCTTCGTGAACTCGTGGTTCGGCTGGCTGCCGGGCATCAGCGAGAACACGAACTGGTTCGGCGAGTTCTCCACGTCGGTGTTCGTCATCATCGCGTCGGAGATCTGGAAGACGACGCCGTTCATCTCGCTGCTGCTGCTCGCCGGCCTGGCCCAGGTGCCCGAGGACCTGCAGGAGGCGGCCAAGGTCGACGGCGCCACCTGGTGGCAGCGGCTGTACAAGGTGACCATCCCGAACATGAAGGCCGCCATCATGGTGGCGCTGCTGTTCCGGACCCTCGACGCGTTCCGCATCTTCGACAACGTCTTCATCATGACGCAGGGCGCCAACAACACCGAGGTCGTCTCGTTCCTGGCCTACCGGCAGACGATCAGCCGGCTCGAGATCGGCCTGGGCTCGGCGGTCTCGGTGCTGCTGTTCCTGTGCGTCGTGCTGATCAGCTTCCTGTTCATCAAGTTGTTCAAGGTCGATCTGGCCAGCGCGAGAGGGGAGCGGTGATGGACGAGGGTCAGCTCTCGCGCGGCACCAAGGCCTGGTGGTGGGTCGCCGGCGTCGTCGTCATCGTCTACGCGCTGTTCCCGGTGGCGTGGATCGTGTCGCTGTCGTTCAAGACGCCCAGCGACCTCGCGACCGGCAACTTCCTGCCGACGAACTGGGTGTGGGACAACTACGACAACATCCTCGCCGGCGATGCCCAGGAGCTGTTCCTGTCGGCGCTGCGCAACTCCGTCGGCATCTCGCTGATCGCCACGTTCATCTCGGTGGTGCTGGCCACGTTCTGTGCGTACGCGATCGCGCGGCTGGACTTCCCGGGGAAGCGGCTGATCCTGACGACGGCGCTCGCGGTGGCGATCTTCCCGGTCATCTCGATCGTCACGCCGCTGTTCAACCTGTGGCGCAACATCGGCCTGTACGACACCTGGCCGGGCCTGATCATCCCGTACCTCTCGCTCACGCTGCCGATCTCGATCTGGACGCTGTCGGCGTTCTTCCGGCAGATTCCGTGGGAGCTCGAGCAGGCCGCGCAGGTCGACGGCGCCACCACCTGGCAGGCGTTCCGCAAGGTGATCGTGCCGCTGGCGACACCCGGCGTCTTCACGACGGCGATCATCTCGTTCTTCATCGCGTGGAACGACTTCGTCTACGGCATCTCGCTGACCTCGACCGAGGCGGCCCGGCCGGTCCCCGCGGCGCTGGCGTTCTTCACCGGCGCGTCGCAGTTCGAGGAGCCCACCGGGGCGATCGCGGCGGCCGCCGTCGTCGTCACGATCCCGGTCGTCATCCTCGTGCTGCTGTTCCAACGCCGGATCGTGTCCGGCCTGACCCAGGGCGCCGTCAAGGGCTGACCTGGACTGACGGGAAGGAAGATCCCATGGCTGCCATCACGCTGAAGGACATCAACAAGCGCTACGGTGACGGCTTCCACGCCGTGAAGGACGTCAACCTCGACATCGCCGACGGCGAGTTCGTCATCCTGGTCGGGCCGTCGGGCTGCGGGAAGTCGACGCTGCTGCGGATGATCGTCGGACTCGAGGACATCACCAGCGGCGAACTGCGCATCGGCGACCAGCGGGTCAACGAGAAGGCGCCACGCGACCGCAACCTGTCGATGGTGTTCCAGAACTACGCGCTCTACCCGCACCTCACCGTCTACGAGAACATCGCCTTCCCGCTGCGGCTGTCCAAGACGCCCGACAAGGAGGTCGACGAGCGGGTCCGGCGGGCCGCCGACCTGCTGGAGCTCAACGAGCACCTCGACCGGAAGCCGGCCAACCTCTCCGGCGGTCAGCGCCAGCGCGTGGCCATGGGCCGGGCCATCGTCCGCGAGGCGCAGGCGTTCCTGTTCGACGAGCCGCTGTCCAACCTCGACGCCAAGCTGCGCGGCCAGATGCGCACGGAGATCTCGCGGCTGCAGAAGCGGCTGGGCATCACGACGGTGTACGTCACGCACGATCAGGTCGAGGCGATGACGCTCGGCGACCGCGTCGTCGTGCTGCGCCGCGGCGTCGTCCAGCAGGTCGCCACGCCGCGCGAGCTGTACGAGAACCCCGTCAACCTGTTCGTGGCCGGGTTCATCGGGTCGCCGCCGATGAACTTCATCTCCGCGACGGTGTCCGGCGACCGCCTGCACACCCCGTTCGGCGAGTGGACGCTGCCGGCGTCGCGCTCGGCCGACCTCAGGGGCCGTGAGGTCGTGCTGCTCGGTGCGCGGCCGGAGGCGTTCGAGGACGCCTCGGTCGTCTCCGACACCGTCCGCGACCACGGCGTGGTGTTCGACGCGACCATCGACGTCATCGAGTGGCTCGGCAACGAGCAGTACGCCTACGTGCCGTACGAGGCGCCCGAGGACATCCGCGCCCAGCTGGCCGAGCTGGAACGCGAGCTCGACAGCGAGGCGCTGCGCACCCAGCTCGTGGTGGCGCTGGACGCCAGCAGCCGCATCCCGGAGGGGACGCCGGCCAGCCTCTGGCTCGACCTGCGCCGGGTGCACGTCTTCGACCCCGAGACCGGCGAGAACCTGACGGTCTCGGCGCTGGCGGAACGGGGCGAGGCCGAGCCGAACCAGGGTGCCGGCGACGGCCGGCGGCCGGCTCCCGGGCCGGGCACGACGGACCGGACGACCACGGAACCGGGGGAGGCGCCGGCGGCATCCTGACGGTGGTGTCCCTGAGGTCTCCCCGATCCTTCTTCAGGGGTAGATCTCCGGGATTTCTCCTCCATCGGGACGGCCGGGTGATTGCTAAGGTCGTCAGTTGTGGACGAGACACGCGACCAGCGGGCGCTGCGGGCGTCCGACGCCGACCGCGAGCAGGTCGCCGACGTCCTGCGTCAGGCCGCTTCGGACGGCCGGCTGAGCCTCACGGAGCTGGAGGAACGCATCGAGGCGCTGTACGCCGCCAAGACGTACGCCGACCTCGAGCCGGTGCTGAGCGACCTCCCCGCCGACCTTCCGCTGCCGCTGTCCACCGCGGTCGTGCACCGGGCCGCGCCCGCGCCGGCCCCGTCGCCGTCGGTCCGCGTCGGCGGCGTCCCGTCGTCCCGCAGCGCGAAGGTCGTGTTCAGCGGCATCCAGCGCCGCGGCGACTGGGTCGTGCCGCAGTACTACCGCGTCAAGGCCGTGTTCGGCGGCGCCGACCTCGACCTGCGTGAGGCGACGCTCGAGGCGGCGGAGGTCGAGATCGACATCAAGGCGGTCTTCGGTGGCGTGAACATCATCGTGCCGCCCGACCTCCGGGTGAACGTCGACGGCGACGGCGTGTTCGGCGCGTTCAACGACGACACCACCCGCGGCCCGCAGCCGGGCCCGGGCGCACCCGTCGTCCGCATCACCGGCAAGGCCGTCTTCGGCGGGGTCAACGTCCAGCGCAAGGCGGCGGGCGAGCGATGAGCGAGGTTCCCGACCAGCCGAAGCCCGCGCCCGGCACCGAGTTCCCCGACGTCCGCAGCGCCGCCGACCTGCGCTGCTCCGACGTCGACCGCGAGCGGGTCGCCGAGGCGCTGCGCCAGGCCGCCGGCGACGGCCGGCTCACGCTCAGCGAGCTCGAGGAGCGGCTCGAGGCGACGTTCAAGGCTCGCACCTACGGCGAACTGCAGCCGATCACCCGCGATCTCCCGCAGGGCCCGTATCCGCTGCCCGGCGGCAACCCGGCGGCGAACTGGCCGCAGGGCCGTGCGGCGGCGGGCGCCGCGGTCGCGCCGGCCGGGGGTGCCGCGCCGGC
>NZ_QUAL01000434.1 GCF_003579925.1 Jiangella rhizosphaerae
CGACGCTCACACCGGCACCCCGCCCCGTCGAGCAGCACCCCGGCACACAAGATCCTGACAGAGAGATCTTGGAGTTGTTCGGCAATTGTGGGGCGATATGTCCGAAAGATGGCCGAACAACTCCAAGATCAACTGAGGGCATGGGCGCGATGGACCTATCCTGCTCGGGTCCGCATCGAACGATGGTCCGGAGTGAACGTGGTAGAGGTCCCACACGATCCGAAGCCCGAGGGACGGGGCAGAGCCGACCTCGCCGTCATCATGCCGCTGCGCGACTGGACCTGCGCCGGCTGCGGCGAGTCCGGACCGTTCCTGTTCATGGAGAACGACGAGCCGTTCTGCCTGACCTGCGTCGAGATGGATCACCTGGTCTTCCTCCCGGCGGGTGATGCCGCGCTCACCCGTCGTGCCAAGAAGGAGAGCGGGCTGTCCGCACGAGTCGTGCGCTTCAGCCGCGCCCGCAAGCGCTACGAACGGCAGGGCGTTCTCGTCGAGGAGGCCGCGGTCGAACGCGCCGAAGAACTGTGTCTCGCCGACGAAGAAGTGCGGGCCCGACGGCGCGAGCGCGAGCGGGATCGCCGGTCGGACGAGGACACCGCCTTCCAGCTCGAGTTCGCCGAGGCGATCCTGGGACTGTTCCCCGGCTGCCCGACGCACCGGGCGACGGCGATCGCCAGGCATACCGGCACGCGCGGGAGCGGCCGGGTCGGACGCACCGCGAGCGGACGTGCGTTGGACGAGCGCGCCGTCACCGCTGCCGTCGTCGCATCCGTCCGGCACGAGGACACCGACTACGACGAACTGCTCATGGCCGGCGTCCCGCGCGGCGAGGCCCGCGCTCGAGTCCACGACGAGGTCGACGACATCCTCGCCCGCTGGCGAACCGCCCGATGACGGCGTCCTTCGATGCGATGTGGGCCGACCTGGAGCCGGTGGGCCGCGATCCGCGCGGCGGCTACCGGCGGTTCGCGTGGACCGACGTCGACGCGGAGCTGCGGGAGTGGTTCGCCGCCGAGGCGGCCCGCCGCGGGCTGGGCGTCGCCGTCGACCGCGCGGGCAATCAGTGGGCGTGGTGGGGTGAGCCGTCAGCCGGCGGGAAGGGTGTGGTCACCGGCAGCCATCTGGACTCCGTGCCCGGTGGTGGCGCGTTCGACGGGCCGCTGGGGGTGGTGTCGGCGTTCGCCGCGGTCGACATGCTCCGCGACCGCGGGCACGCCCCGTCACGGCCGATCGGGATCGTGAACTTCGGCGACGAGGAGGGCGCCCGGTTCGGGGTGGCGTGCGCGGGGTCCCGGCTGCTCACCGGCGTGCTGCCGGTCGAGCGGGCGCTCGCGCTCACCGACGCCGACGGGGTCAGCCTCGCCCAGGCGCTGGGGCGGCAGGGCCGGCCCGAACCGGCCGCCGACCCCGAGGCGCTGGGCCGTGTCGGGGTGTTCGTCGAGCTGCACGTCGAGCAGGGCCGCGCGCTGGCGGACGCCGCCGGCGCGCCGGTCGGCGTCGCCACCGAGATCTGGCCGCACGGACGCTGGCGGGTCACGCTCGCCGGCGAGGCCAACCACGCCGGCACCACGCCGCTGGCCGACCGCCGCGACCCGATGCTCGACCTCGCCGCCCTGGTCACCGATGCCCGCACCACGGCCGAGCGGCACGGCGTCCTCGCCACCGTCGGCAAGGTCGAGGTCGACCCGAACGGCGTCAACGCGATCCCGTCGCAGGTCCGGGCCTGGCTGGACTGCCGCGGCGCCGACCCTGACGCCGTCGCCGCCGTGCTCGCCGACCTCGGCCGGTTCGCGCCCCAGCAGGAGTCGTGGACGCCGGCCACCGTGTTCGACCCGGCGCTGGCCGCGCGGCTCAGCCGCCTGCTCGGTGACGCGCCGCTGCTGCCGACCGGCGCCGGGCACGACGCCGGCATCCTCAGCGCCGCGGGCATCCCGACGGCGATGCTGTTCGTCCGCAACCCCACCGGCGTCTCGCACTCCCCGGCCGAGTTCGCCGAGCGCGCCGACTGCCACGCCGGCGTGGTCGCGCTGGCCGACGTCCTCGCGGAGCTGACCCGGTGACGACGTTCTGGGCCGCGCACGCCTGGCTCCCCGCCGGGCTCCACGAGAACGTGCGGATCGAGGTCGCCGACGGCGTCATCGTCACCGCCGCGGCCGGCACACCCGCCCAACCCTCAGACATCCGGCTGCCCGGCGTCGTGTTCCCCGGGTTCGCCAACGCCCACTCCCATGCCTTCCACCGGGCGCTGCGCGGGCGCACCCACACCGGGCGGGGCTCGTTCTGGACCTGGCGCGAGGCCATGTACGCCCTCGCCGCCCGGCTCACCCCCGACACCTACTACCAGCTCGCGCTGGCCACCTACGCCGAAATGGCGCTGGCCGGCGTCAGCGTCGTCGGCGAGTTCCACTACCTGCACCACGGCCCCGGCGGCACCCCGTACGCCGACCCCAACGCCATGACCGCGGCGCTGCGCCAGGCCGCCGCCGACGCCGGGATCCGGCTCACGCTGCTCGACGCCTGCTACCTCACCGGCGGCATCGACCGGCCGCTGGACGGCGTCCAGCGGCGCTTCGGCGATGGGACGGCGGACGCCTGGGCCGCGCGGGCCGACCAGCTGGCCGACGCCGACGATGACGGGTTCCGGGTCGGCGCCGCGATCCACTCCGTCCGCGCCGTCCCGCCCGCCGCCATCGACACCGTCGCGGCCTGGGCCGACCGGTACGACCGGCCGCTGCACGTCCACCTCTCCGAACAACCCGCCGAGAACGAGGCCGCGCTGACCGCGTACGGCCGCACCCCCACCCAGCTGCTGGCCGACCACGGCGCCTTCACCACCCGCACCACCGCCGTGCACGCCAACCACGTCACCCCCGACGACATCACCCTGCTCGGCGCCGCCGGCACCACCATCTGCGCCTGCCCCACCACCGAACAAGACCTCGCCGACGGCCTCGCCCCGACAGGGCTGCTCGCCGCCGCCGGGTCGCTGCTGTGCGTCGGCAGCGACCAGCACGCCGTCGCCGACCTGCTGCTCGAGGCCCGGCTGCTGGAGCACCACGAACGGCTGCGCACCGGCGAGCGAGGCACGTTCGACGCCGCCGCCCTGGTCGCCGCGCTCACCGAGAACGGGCACACCGCACTCGGCTGGCCCGGCAACGGCCGGCTCGTCCCGGGCGCGGCGGCCGACCTCGTCGCCGTCCGCACCGACACCGTCCGCACCGCCGGCGCCGACCCCGCCCAGCTCGTCTTCGCCGCCGGCGCCGCCGACGTCGACACCGTCGTCGTCGGCGGCCGCACCGTCGTCAGCGGCGGAACACACCAACGGGGCGACGTCCCGAGCCTGCTGGCCCGCGCCATCGCCCCGCTGTGGGACTGAGCGGTCACACGGCGACCGCCTGCACCGCGGGCACCCTGATCGCCTTCCGGGCCGCGCCGAGGCACGACGCCAGCGTGAGCACGGCGGCGGTGGAGACGATGCCGAGGTAGATGCCGATCGTGGTGTCCGGCAGCAGTTCGCCGGTACGCGCCAGGCTGTACGGGAACACCGTCACGATGGAGCCGATCGAGCCGAACAGCACGCCGGCCGCCGCGAGCACCACGCCCTCCATGCCGACCATGCTCAGCACCTGGGGCGGTGTGGAGCCGGCCAGCCGTTGCTGGCCGAACTCACGGCGCCGGTAGGTGGTGGCCGCGACCAGTGTGTTGATCACCAGGATCGCCGCGAACACCGAGAGCATCCCGACGACGACGAAGTTCAGCGTCTCGATCGCCTGGGCCTCGTCCGCCGGGATCGACGACCCGGCCGCCGGCGGCGCCGCGTTCTCGATGCTCTGCATGTACAGCGTGCCGGTCGCGATGCCGGTGAACAGGATGATCGGCATCAGGGCGCCGGCCATGTGCTGCGTCCGGCGGCGGACGTTCTCGACCGCGAGGTAGCCGCTGGTGCCGCCCAGCAGCCGCAGCGGACCGGCCAGCACCGCCGTCACCGCCCGCACCAGCACCGGCGCGAACAGCGCCAGCCCGATGGAGAACCAGATCGACGCCTGGCCGGCGGTCTGCATGGCGTCGATGCCCTTGTCGTCGAAGAGCGTGACGGTCAGGATCGCGCAGTTCAGGCCGATGGCGAGGAACGCGATGGCGGCGACGGCGCGCTTGCGGGTCATCCGCGCCTGCTCGATGGTCACCGCCGTCATCGCCTCCTTCGCCCGCAGCCGCGTCGACCGGCGGGCGGTGACGATCGCACCGCCGACCGCGGCGAGGAACGTCACGCCGAGCCCGATCGACAGCGCCGCCGCGCCGAACCCGTACGAGATCCCCTCGGCGACCTGGTCGGTGTTCTGCAGCATCTCCAGCAGCAGCCGGCCGGCGCCCGCCGCCGGCAGGATCGCCAGCGCCGCCGCGACGACGGCCACGGCGGCGGCCTCGCCGACGATCATCCGGCCGACCTGGAACGGCGTCGCGCCGATGCTCTTGAGCAGCGCCATCTCACCGGCCCGCTGGCGGACCGACAGCGTCATGGTCGAGATCACCGCGAACAGCACGATCACCAGACCCCAGCCGCCCACGACCAGCGCCATCGTCGTCAGCGTCTCCTCGCTCACGTCGTCGACGCCGGAGCCGGCGGCGGTGTCCAGCAGTGCAGCGAACGCCATGACGACGGTCGCGCCGAGGAACATGGACAGGAAGCTCGCGACGAACCCGCCGGTGCGGTGCCGCAGCGAGCGCAGGGCCAGGCCGAACACCGTCACTCACCCACAGCCGTGCGCAGGGGGACCGCGTCGCCGAGGTGGGTCATCCGCTCGGCGACGGCCTCCGCCGTCGGACGGTCCAGCGAGCCGGCGATCCGGCCGTCGGCCAGGAAGATCACCGAGTCCGCGTACGACGCCGCCACCGGGTCGTGCGTCACCATGACGACCGTCTGGCCGAATTCGCGGACAGCCTCGGCCAGCAGCGACAGGACGGTGCGGGCGCTGCGGCTGTCCAGCGCGCCGGTGGGCTCGTCGGCGAAGATCGCGCTCGGGTTGGTGACCAGCGCTCGCGCGATGGCGACCCGCTGCTGCTGGCCGCCGGACAGCTCCGCCGGGCGGTGGTCGATCCGCTCGCCCAGCCCGACCCGCTCGAGGATCGCGACGGCGCGCTTGCGGTCCGCGCGCTTGCCGGCCAGCCGCAGCGGAAGCGTCACGTTCTGCAGCACGGTGAGCGTCGGAAGCAGGTTGAACTGCTGGAAGATGAAGCCGATGCGCTGCCGGCGGAACTTCGTCAGCGCCGTCTCGCTGCCGCCGGTCAGCTCCGAGCCGTCGATGAAGACCCGGCCGGCGGTCGGCTGGTCCAGCCCGGCGGCGCACTGCAGGAAAGTGCTCTTGCCCGACCCCGACGGGCCCATGATCGCGGTGAAGGTGCCCGCGGCCAGGCTGAGGGACACGTCGTCCAGCGCCCGGACCGGGTTCTCGCCGGTGCCGTAGGTCTTGCTGACCTGGACCAGCCGCAGGGCCTCGGCCGACCTCGTGATGTCCATGCTGTCTCCTTCTCGTCAACGTCTCACCAGCAACCTAGGAATCGGGGCCGGTCCGGCACGATGGAGCAGCCTCCCCAGTGGGGGTGGGGCTAGCCCCCGGGGTGCGTCTTGACCGGCTCGGTACAGTGACGGCGTGCCAGGTCTCGGACGCGGACGAGCGCGCATCGCGCGCGGCCTGGTCATGTCCGCTGCCTGCCTGCTGCTCCCGACGCTGGCCCACGCGGCCGCCGGCGGCGACGTCACCACGCATCCCGGCTTCGTCGCGGTGGCGCTGCTGCTGTGCGTCGCGTGCGTGGCGCTGGCCGACCGCCGGCGTTCGGTGGCCGAGATCGCGGCCATGCTGGTGTTCACCCAGCCGGTGCTGCACGTCCTGCTGACGCTCGACGGCCACCACGGCGCGCCGTCCTCCGTCGTCCCGTCCGCGGGCATGGCGCTGGCGCACGCGCTGTCCGCCGCCGCGCTGACCGTGCTGCTGGCCGGGGCCGAGAACGTCGCGTGGTCGCTGGCCACACTGTCCGCGACGGTGCTGCTCACCCGGGTGCGCCGGCTGCTGTCCGGCCCCGTCGTGACGGTGCCGCGGGTGCGGGCCGCCGACGGCGACGTCGACGCGGCCGCCCCGCGCAGCGTCCTGCTCGTCCGGTCGACACCGTGGAGAGGCCCGCCGGCGCTGCCGGTTCTGGGCTGACCGACCGCTGTCCACGGGGGACGCGGCGCCGCGATTGCGGTGCCGCGGGCTCACGTGCATCTCCACGAACACGACAAAGGACGCATTTCATGACCACACGTACCCTCGCCCGGGTGGGGCTCGCCGCCGGCGGCGCCGTCACGCTCGGCGTGGTGCTCGCGGCGACCGCCGCCGCGCACGTCACCATCCGGCCGGACGTCGACACCGCCGGCTCCTACGCCAAGATCACCGTCCGGGTGCCGAACGAGTCCGACACCGCCGGCACCGTGCAGGTGAGGCTCGAACTGCCGGCCGACTCCCCGATCCCGTCGGTCCGGGTGCAACCGCACGCGGGCTGGACCGCCGAGCTCACCACCACCCAGTTCCCGGAACCGGTGCAGGTGGGCGACCGGACGCTCGAGGAAGCCGTCACGGCCGTCACCTGGACCGCCGACCCCGGCGTGCGCATCGGGCCGGGCGAGTTCGACGAGTTCGCGATCTCCGTCGGCCCGCTGCCCGAGGCCGGCACGTACTTCCTGCCCGCCACCCAGACCTACGACGACGGCGAGGTCGTCGCGTGGGCCGAGGAGACGGTCGAGGGCCAGGAGGAGCCAGAGCACCCGGCGCCGGCCCTGGAGGTCGTCGAGGCGACCGGGGAGGACGGCCACGGCGGTGCTCCCGCGGCCGAGAACGTGTCCGACGAGGGCGGCGGCGAGGCGACGGCCTCGGCGGGTGGCGGCGACACCAGCGACGACCTCGCCCGAGGGGTCGGCATCGGCGGGCTCGTCGTCGGCGCGGCCGGCCTCGGCATCGGCGCGGCGGCACTGCGGCGGCGCCATGCGTGACCTCCGTCGCCTGATCGGGGTCGCGGCGCTGGCCGCGGCCCCGGTCGCCGGGCTGTCCCTCGCCGCCGCTCCCGTCGCCGTCGCGCACGACCAGCTGGTCGCCAGCACGCCGGAGGACGGCGGCACCGTCAGCACGCCGCTCACCTCGGTCGAGCTGGTGTTCAGCAACGCGATCCCCGGCGAGTTCGTCCAGGTGGCGGTCACCGACGCCGCCGGTACCGCCTACCAGGACGGCGCGCCGCAGACCGTCGGCGATACCGTCACCCAGGCCGTCCAGCAGCTGCCGGACGGCGCGTACACGATCGCCTACCGGGTCGTGTCGTCCGACGGTCACCCGATCGACGGCACCGTCGCGTTCACCGTCGCCGGCGTCGGGGCGGCCGGCCCGGCGGAGACGCCGTCGGCGCCTGAATCGACGGCGGCGACGCCGGACACGTCGTCCCCTGCCGAGGCGCCGTCGGACGAGACGACGCCGGCCGCCGGCGCGGACTCGTCGTCCGGCGACGACGGCGGGCTGGGCTCGACGGCGACCGTTCTGCTGATCGCCGGCGGCGCGCTGGTCGTCGCCGTTCTCGCCTTCGTGGCGGCCGGTGGCCGGCGACGCGGGACCGCGGAGGACACTGACAGCTGATGAACACCTCGACTCCGGCCGCCGACGTCCTGCCGCCCACCCGCCAATGGGGGGTGGCGGCGGCCGGGGTCGCCCTGGTCACGTTGCTCGTCGCGCTGCTGCTCGGCGGCGGCGACGCCACCGCCGGCATCCCCGGCCTGGGCGACCCCGGCGAGGTCACCAAGTGGGGGCTGCCGGTCGCCCGGGCCCTGCTCGACGGCGCCGGCGCGGTCACCGTCGGGCTGCTGGGCCTGGCGGTCGTCCTGCCGGTGCGCAAGGGCCAGCTCGGCGGCGACGCGCTGCACGCCTTGCGGGCGGCGTCGCTGTCGGCGCTCGTGCTGGCCGTCGCCGCCGCGGTCGTCCACCTGCTGACGCTGTCCGACCTGGTCGGGCGGCCGCTGCCGGACGCCCTGGCCGGCGACTCGTTCGTCTCTTACACGTCGACGGTCGAGCAGGGCCGAGCGTACGCCGCGATGGTCGTGCTGGCGCTGGCGATCGTCCCGGCCGCCCGGCTGACCCTCGGGCACGGCGGCGCCATCGCGCTGTTCTGCCTCGGCGTCGCGACGCTGGTGCCGCTCAGCCTCATCGGACACTCGTCGTCGGGCGACTACCACCACTCGGCGCGGGTGTCGCTGCTGGTGCACCTGGTCGGCATGGCGCTGTGGGTGGGCGGGCTGGTCGCGCTCTCCTGGTACGCCGGACGGCGCGGACGGGAGCTGCCGCGAGCGGCGCGCGCCTTCTCCGCCGTCGCCCTGGGCTGCTTCGTCATGGTGGCGGCCAGCGGCGTCCTGAACGCGTGGGTGCGGCTGGACTCGCTGGCCGAGGTGTTCACGTCGGCGTACGGGCTGATCCTGTTCGGGAAGGTGCTCGCGCTGGTGGCGCTGGGCTGGCTGGGCTGGCGGCACCGCAGCCGCACGCTGCCGCAGCTGGACGCGGGCCGCCCGGGCGCCTTCCGCCGCCTGGCCATCGGCGAGATCATCATCATGGCCGTCGCTCTCGGCCTCGCCGTCGCCCTCAGCCGGACCGAGCCGCCCGGCCCGGCGATCCCCGAGGTCCGCACCGCCGTCCGCACCCTCATCGGCTTCCCGGTCCCGCCGGAGCTGAGCCCGAGCCGGCTGCTCACCGAGTTCTACCCGGACGCGATGTTCGCGCTCGGCGTCCTCGCCGCCCTGCTGCTCTACCTGGGCGGCGTGTGGCGGCTGCACCGCCGCGGCGACAGGTGGCCCGTCGGGCGGACGATCGCCTGGCTGGCCGGCCTCGCCACGGTGGCGTTCGTGGGCCTGAGCGGGCTGCAGACCTACGGCATGGTGATGCTGTCGGTGCACATGGTCCAGCACATGATCCTCATGATGGTGAGCCCCATCCTGCTGGTCCTCGGCGGCCCCGTCACGCTGGCCCTGCGTGCGTTGAAACCGGCCCGCCGCGGCCAGCTCGGCCCGCGCGAGGCCATCACCGCCGCCGTCAACAGCCCGGTCGCCCAGGTGCTCACCCACCCGCTGGTGGCGCTGGCACTGTTCGTGTCCGGCTCGTTCACGGTGTACTTCACCGGCCTGTTCGAGGCGGCGATGCGCTCGCACACCGGCCACATGCTGATGAGCGCCCACTTCCTCGTGGTCGGCTACCTCTTCTTCGAGATGCTCATCGGCATCGACCCGCTGCCCAAGCGCCCGCCGTTCCCCGCCCGCGTCGTCCTGCAGCTGCTGGCGATGGCCTTCCACGCCGTCTTCGGCCTGGCCCTGATGGAGTCCTCCCGCCTCATCGCCGGCGACTACTACCGCGAGATCGCCGTCGAGATGCCCTGGCTGCCGGCGCCGCTGGACGACCAGATCCTCGCCGGGCAGATCACCTGGGGCTTCGGCGAGCTGCCCGGCCTGCTGGTCATCGGTGTGCTCTTCGTCCAGTGGTACCGCTCGGACGAGCGCGAGGCGCGGCGCTTCGACCGGCGCGAGGGCGAGAACGAGGCCGAACGCGAGGCCTACAACGCCTACCTCGCCAAGCTCGACGAGCGGTCGAGGCGCGAGAAGACCTGAGCGCGCTCGGCGCCGGGTCGGGTCACTTATCAGGGGTGTTGACGCTGAGGCCAACTGTTGGCGTCAGCGTCAACACACCGACACACACCCGGGCGGGCCGACTGGACACCACGATTTCGCCCCGGCGGCGGCGTCGGCTAAACTCGTCCCGCCAACGCAAGGACAGGTAGCTCAGTTGGAAGAGCGTCCGCCTGAAAAGCGGAAGGTCGGCGGATCGAACCCGCCCCTGTCCACCCCTTCACCAGCGCGAACATCTCTCGTTCGTCGCCGCGGTTGACCGTGATTACCCGGCCGTATCCGCCCCTTGGGGCACGCCGGGTGCACGGCGATCCATCCGCTCGCACTGTCGGAGTCAGCGAGCCGAACTCCGCCCGTCACGCCGCTTCGCGGTCGTGGTGCGCCGGGCGCGTGGCCCTCCTGTTGCTCGGATCTGCCTCATCCCTTGTAGTCGCCCCCGGCCGGTGCGCGAACACCGGGCCGGGGACTTGATCCCAACCTGTTCTAGCCAGGGAGAGACCCATGGTCACCGTATCGAAGCCGAAGAAGCGGGAGATCATCACCCGTGCTCCGTTCGTGAGTGATGACATCGGAGAGATCGTCGCGTACCACGATGAGGAAGGCCCGACGATCGATGTGACGATCCGCCCGGAGGACAGCGGTCAGTACGCGCACTTCGCCCTCACCGCGGTTGACGCGCACGAGTTGGCCGACGAGCTGCACCGCATCGGCACCATCGTTCAGCGGGCCGGCTGGACCTCGACCATCCTGTCCGACGCACGGGCCTACCTGCCGGGCATGACCGACGAGCAGATCATCGAACGTCTCGACCGGCTCTACCGTCGCTGGGGCGGGCTCGTGATCGGCTTCCGCGGACGGCTGGATCGTGCCGCCGGCCGTGCGCTCGCGGTCGAGGTCCACATGGAGACGCTGGAACGCTCGATGGCGCTGATCGAGCAGAACGCCGAGCCGCTGTCCGGGATCCCCGAGCTGGCCGACCGGCTGACCGAGCTGCGCGCGTCACTGGAGGACGTGCGGCAGCTGTACGTCGCTGAGCAGGAGCGTCAACCGTGACCGCCGTCGACCGCAATGCGGCCTGCGCGGTGAAGTGGTGCGACGAGACCGGAACGCATGCCGTGCACCGCAAGTACGTGGCATCGGTGCCCGGCGGGATTCGTGGTGGCGGCCTGGTCGGCGTGAACCTCGCGCAGCGCGTGCAGCCGCGGGCGTCGGTGTGTGTCGAGCTGACCGTGACCACGCCGTGGTCGTCGACGACCGGCTACCTGTTCGCCGCTGGGTCCGTGCCTGACATCGCGGTGGCGCTGACCGAGGCAGCCGAGCGAGCGACGGAGCTGGACGCAGTACGGCATCGGAATGACGACTGTCACTACTCGTAGTAGGGTTGTAGTAGATGAATGTGGACTGGACGCACGGTGCCGCGCACATGTGGGACCGCCACCAGGTAAGTGTTCAGGAGGCGAACGAGGCGCTGGCCGACCCGCTGGCGTGGGTGCTGGATCCGGACCCGAAGAGCAAGTCCGGCGACAGCATCCGGGTCATCGGGTTGTGCCGGTCACGAGAGGAGCTGGTGACGGTGATCCTGGTCCGCGACCCGGCCGTGTCCTGGTTATGGGGCGCGAACGGATGGCCGTCGAACAGCGCCGATCGGCGTGAGTACATGCGAAGGAGGCGAGCATGAGCAGGATCGAGGACAAGATCAAGGAGATCCAGGACGAGTCCGAGGCGACCAGGGAGCACCCCTATCCCGAAGGGACGGTGGGGACGCACCCGAACCTGGCCGGGTCGGTGGTGCAGTCGGTGCGGCTGCCGGCGGCGGAGTTCGCGAAGATCGAGCAGATCGCTCGTGAGGCCGATCTCCCGGTGTCGGCGCTGATCCGCGGGTGGGTGCTGAACAGCTTGGCCGCTCGGGAGAACGCGACGCTAAAGGACGCGGTGAACCGGCTCATCTCCGACGCCGACGAGCTGCGCCGCTTCATCGACAGCGACCCCGCCGCATAGCTCGGGGTGACTCGGGTCGTGCCCACTCTCCGGCGTGGCCCTCGTAACTGCCGCCTCTAGGCCGAAGCGAAGCGTGTCCAGGGTCGACGTAGTCGATCGCGCAGCGACACGGAGCGCAGCGCAGTGCCCTTGACTCGCGCAGCGCAGGCCGGATCATGGCGGCGTGAGGGGGACGCCCCCTGAGAGACAAGCCCGATCGACAGCTGGCCGGCGATGGTGAAACAACTCACCGTCGCCGGCCCTCTGCATGCCCGGCGGCCGCCGGCCGGGCCGCGGGAGGGACCGGCCGCCAGGCCGCATGCCCGACCCGGCCCGAAGCCGGCGGGCCGCGCGGCGAGCGGAGCGAGCCGCCTTGACGGAGTACAGAAAGTTCTCACAGCTCGCAGCTCTCAAGGCTGTCCTGTGGCGGCCGATACTTGACCGTCACCTATCGAGGACGCTCGCCATTGTGCCCATATGTCGATCGTCGTCGAGGATCTTCCGCAGGCAACCGGGCGCGACTCCAGTTGCTGCATCAGGCGTCCGTGGCAAGGTCCACCGACATACATGTGCCCAGAAGATCGCTATAGCCCATAGAGCCAATTGATACGCTGCGCGTTCCGCGGCTCAAAGGGATCATGCGGGTCAGTCCTTGGCCACCCCTGGCTCTCAGGATCGAGTGGCCATTTGATCGAGCCTACTAAGGCGTTCACAGCTTGAACCGTCAATATGATCAAGTCGTTAGCTACGCGCTGCGGATGTATCAGGATTCCATAAGGGCCAAAATCGTTGATCCAAGATTTGTGCTTTCCAAGCGTTTTTGCTGCGTCGTGCACACGCTTGGTCGTGTCGGAAGGTATTAGCACACGTGGGACTGCCTGGCGCGTATTTGACCCGCTATAACCCACGGGGCGCAATGGTTCGCCGTGTATGGTGTTCCGAAGCCCCGAGACCAACTCGATGGTCGCCGCGGTGGTGAGGTCATCCAGCTTCGCCGCCGTCATAGGATCGACTTTAGCGAGCGCATTCTGGTATTTGTTGTAACGGAGGCTGCACTGCTGTGCATCTAGCCCCAGCCCGAGTGCGATATTTGTCGCTCGGGCAACTATGTCGAACGCACTCATCCCCGCCAAGGCGAGCCTTTCAACCTCGTTCTCGACGTCTACCTGGTGCTTCTCATAGAACTCGGTAGACGCGAGAAGTACTCGGTCTCGTGCGCGCAGCATTTGACCTGTCCGATACACGGTCTCGCGGAGGAGCTGAGCCCACGGTTCATTGTTTGGTGCATGACTGACGGCTTCTTTGACATCTGGCAGCAGTGTCCAGGCTTGCACAAGTTCAGCCCAGTTCGTGTCAACCTGGCTTCTGAAAGTCTCGCTCGCCCTGACGGTTACAGTGCCGGCCACGCGCATATGAAGCCCGATGACCGTCAACGCCTCGGCGGGCGTAACAGGGTTTCCTCTGTGGCGCCACTTGGCGCCAACAAGCGGGGCTCGATTAGTCACCAGAAAGTCAGTGCCGAGAGCTTCAGCCGCCATTGCAAGCAGCTCTGCGGCTGCGGCTTCGCCAGGATCTCCGCGGTCAGCCCGAGCACGCCTTTCCGCCGCATCCATACTACTTCTCGGATAGAACAGAACGTACTTTGCTTCGGCCCTGCCAGGGCCGTCGGCGGTAACGGATCCATAGTCATCCTGGTGGCTGGACGATCCGGAGGGGTTAGGCAGGTTGATCTGGAAGTGGTATCCGTCAACCGGATCCCCTGGCTGGTGCTCGACAAATACTTCGTACTGCTCAAGGCGGAGAAGCTCGCGCAGGTACGTCAGCATGCCGCCCTCATCCTCCTGCAATTCGAGGTCCAGTACCATGCGAAGGTCCCGTGGCCGATTGGCAAACGTGCGTTCCGTATCTGCGCTGAGGCGTCGGCGGTCAGATCGCGCTAGTTCCGGCCATGGCATCGTGTAACACCTTTCGCATAGTGACCTTGTGACTGTCCGCCAACTCCACGATTTGCGGGCTGGCGACGCGTGCTCGACATCAAGCACCGATACGGCGTAACGTCCGAGAGCTTACGCGGAGGGCCGGACTCAAACCTGGGCGAGGCACCTCACCGTTATCGCCGGCCAGCTGCGCCAGCCGGTCGCGAGCGTTTGAGGTCCTCACAACGCCCAGACAAACCGGTACGCGGGCGCCAGACCGCGGGTAGTGTCCGAGCGTCCGTCTAGCCTGCCAGTATGACTCTGTCTCAAGAGCGCGAACTCGAAGCCTTCGTCGGCCAGGCCACCGGCCCGTGGACGGTCGTGTACGAGTCACAGCATGGTGCTGGCGAACGCAATTTCGGCATCTACTGTGCACTTTCGAATCCAGCACGCCGCGAAAAGGCCCTTAGCGATCCGGGGTGGGACCTGCGCGTGACGGACGGCGCGCCCGGCTTCAGTCAACACTGGGAGGGTGACGAATGGGTGACGACCTATCACTCGTTCTCGTATCACAATGAGGGGGTCGAACCATTGGTGCTCGTGCGCGATTATCATGGGGCCGGCCCGAAGGCGATCGAACTCGACCAGCAGTTCCGCTTGTTTCATAATCTGCGCCACGACACTGCGTCTGACTTCTACTATAAGATTAACAATGATGGCACGCAACACGTTGTGGTCGAGGTTATTGAGAACCAGAAGGTTCGGATCCGAACACCGTTGCTAAGGCAGTATATCGCTGCGCGACAGATGGACCTGCTACTCTTCATCGATTCAGTCGTATTTGCTGACGAAGCTGAGGACTTACCTCGGCAAGCGACCCATCGAACGGACACTGAGCTGGTTCAGCGAACATACGTTTCTGACCGCCACATCAATGGGCAGGTATTTAGCAGGCTCCTGGGCGTTAAGGTCGTAGCCCCGGGGGCAATAGAAACTTGTGGGATCTGGCCGTACGAATCACAGGATGACAACTTCCCAGAATTCATCATCGGCGAGGATGAATCTGGCACTCCCATCTATTACACATGTAACCCAGATCTGCTCGCGGACTACTTCGGCAAGAATTCGGAAGCACCCCACTATTTGACCGCCGTGCACTTTCGCAAGGAAGTCCTGCAGAAGTATTACAGCCATCCCGAACTTTACGAGGTTCGAGATGGCTACCTAAGCTGTGCGGGCCTTTGGGGTCTGCACATAGATAACGATCACGATGACCGAGTTGTGGTCTTTCTTGGCGACCTCGGTCGAGACTTGCCATCGAGTGAACGAGACTACTGGCGCGGATTCATGATCGTGCCGGACGCACCGATGAGCGAATCGAATTTCCGTCGCTCGTTCCTGGCGCAGTTCGCGGACTCAGCAGCTATTGATCTTCGGTTTCGCGAGCAATATGTGCTGGCAAACCGCACCTGGGCAGACGCCTTCGGTTGGCCGCTGTATAGGGAGCCAAAGGAAGGCGACGCCTACTTACTCCAGCAGCTTCGATTGCCGCTCAACGAATCGCAGAGCGAGTTTGAGAACGCTATTGGCATCCTCGCCAAACTTCTCGTTGATGCGATCAATGAGAAGGCCCTTCAGAAAAATCTGGAGTCGAAGGTTAAGGACGAGAGGGGCATCTCGAAGCTGGAGCGCTACCTCGGATCGCTTGGGTATCCGCATGCAGACCGCGACATCAGCTACCTACGTAGTGTCCAGGAGCTACGTTCGAAACTCGCGGCACACCTCAAGGGCAGGGACTATGAGCAGACCCTGAGCAAGAACCTCGGAGATCTGCGCGGACGGAGCGCCATCCGGTCCCTGCTGGAGTCCGGTGTAGCCATGCTGCAAGGCCTGACCGCCTTCGCCCCGCCTCAAGGCGAGTCAGACGGGACAACAGGTACCGAGACGCGCACGGAGGAGTAGTGAAGGCCGGCCCTCCGCCCGGCTGCGCACCGCCCATGCCGCAGCGCACGCGATCGCCTCCTTCAAACGTCCGGGGGCTGTGCCATTATCATCCACGCTGGCTACCACGCCTTGGGGGGTGCATCGGTGACGACCGAGGTTGCTGTCATGAACAGGTCCGCTGTGGCGCTTGCGGCGGACAGCGCGTCCACGATCGCAACAGAGCAGGGTTTGAAGGTTTACGACAGTGTCAATAAGCTCTTTGAGCTGATAAAAGGTCGCCCAGTTGGCGTCATGATATATAATGCGTCAGATATCGCCCATCGCCCCTGGGAAACCGTCATTAAGACGTACCGCGAAGACCGCTGCCATATGCAGTTCGGCACGCTCGACGAATACGTCAACGACCTACTTGACTACATGGCCGGTCAGCGTAAGCTGTTTTCGGAGGATCAACAGGGAAGCGCATTCCTTCTCAACTGCTTGCGCACATCGACTGAGCTGCGGAGCAGGATCGACTTTGTCATTCGTGGTGGATTTGCACGTCGCACCGATCTGACTGAGGGTCGAATACGACGCATCGTCAAAGCACAGATCGACGCGTTCAAGGCTCAGGTCGACGAGTGGGCGCCAGGACCATGGGCGGATCAGCTTAACGAGCGACGACTACGTCAACAGCATGGCTCTACGATCGACAGCGCCATCAATGCTGTGTTCCAGAAGCTTCCAATGTCGGACGGCACTCGAACCGCCCTCAAGCTTGCGTTGCTGCGCCGCTTCTTGAGATATGACGATGGCGATACGAACTATTCGGGCGTCGTCATCGCTGGATTTGGGCAGGACGAGTTCTATCCGAAGCTCCGGGAGTTTCGCGTAAAGGGATTGATCAATGACGTGCTGATGGCGAAGGATGGTGCCCGCGAGGACATCGACTTTACACGTCCCGCGTACGTGGACTCTTTTGCACAGGGTGATATGGTTCGCTCATTCACAGTGGGCATACAGGATCGAGTGCGCGGCGAGATGATTCACTTCTGGGAAGAATGGCTGTCTAAGGCCGAGAGTCGTGCCGAAGAGATGGTGTCTCGCGTACTTCCTCAACTGGAGGATAGTGAGGCAAAGCAATTAGGCGCGGCGCTCGGAAGCCTGACCTCGCAGGGCTTTTCAGACTTCCTGTCTCATATGCAAGGGTTCGAAAACCGGGAGGTAAAGGGCGAGCTTCTCCAAAGCTTGGCACATCTTCCAAAGGACGAGATGGGTGCTATGGCGGAGAGTCTGGTCAACCTGACGACGCTCAAGCGACGCGTCTCGCTTCGTGATGCACAGACTGTGGGCGGCGCGGTGGACGTTGCTGTGGTGTCACGTGGAGACGGTTTTGTATGGTTGAAGCGGAAGCACTACTTCGATCGCACGTTAAACCCCACGTGGGCAGCTCTCCACGCGGGGCGGAGCCCGAAGACCGAGGCGGTGAACCAGGATGGCTGACCTGGCGAGCACACGAAGGGTCGAGTCGTACGAGGAGTATGTGAGGTTGTACCTCCCCGGCGAAGTCGCACACCTGGGCGATGAACGGCCCCTCGATCCGATCCCGGAGGACGTTCCGGTGGAGACATCGTCGTGGGCCTCGGCCTTTGAGCACGCGCAGACGAGCCCGATGTAGCGTCAAGGAGCGGATCATCGACGCAGGGCGTCTGCCAGATCGATCATTTGTTCGATGAGCCCGTCTGCGCCCGCCTCGATCAGTCGGGCTGCCTTGCCGGGCTTGTTGGCGTAGCCGATGGCGCTCATACGAGCGTGCCGGGCTGCTTCTATGTCTGTGGTCGAGTCCCCAACGAGGACACACTGACTCGCCGGTACGCCGAGGGCATGCGCGGCTTCCACCAAGTAAGCTGCATTGGGCTTCATAAGCGCCGGCTGGGGAGTGCGGCGCGCCGCCACGTAGTCGATGGCCTTCGTCAGAGTGTGCCGCTTGATGTATGCCTCAACCGCAGCTGCCGCGTTGTTGCTCACGATGGCAACCTGTCTTCCTGTCGCGCGGGCCACCTCGACCACTTCGAGGGCGCCGGGAGTCGGCTTGGCCGAGGCGATCGCACGGACCTCCGCCGCGACCAAGTCGTCGTATATCCGCAGTGTGACCATCTCGCCGTAGGCCTCACTCCGGCGATAGATCGAAAGCGGGTCGTCGTCTTGCTCCATCGCTACGGTGGTAGAGACGCCAACATGCCTCAGCACAGCTCGCAAGTGGACAGCCACGTCCGACGCAGGAAGGCCGGCGAACACGCTGCAGACTGGGCCGTCGAAGTCAAGCATCAGCAGTTCGACACCAGACAGGAGCTTGCCGAGCTGCTCGCTGGTGCTGGCGGTCATTGGGTGTTCTCACGGCCGACGGTGGTCCAGATGCTGTCGAACCAGCGCCGGGCCTGGGCGACGTACTGGGATCCCATGGACTCGTCGTCCTCAGTGGCGGCGTGGTGGAACAGGATGGTGTCCTTGCCGCCGAGGTCCAGGATGCTGGTCGGCTCGTCGCCAAGGCTGACCTGGTGCTCGTAGACGGGGTAGAAGCCGAAGAACACCTGGGCGTCGTTGATGATGTAGAGCTTGAACATCGGCGGCGTGCCGTGCACCCGCATCTCGACGCTGGCCTTCTTCACCAAGCCGATCTCCGCCAGCTCGTTCACCGAGTGTCGAAGCGACTCGATGTGCCGGACAGCGATGTCGGCCATGCGCTCGCGGATCGGCGGGTAGTCGCCCGGTTCGTCGACGCGACGGGGCAACGTCCACGGAATCGAGGTGTCGGCTACGAGGATCCGGATGCTGATCTCCTGCGGTGTCAGCCGGCCGGACCTGATGTTGTCCAACGGCTCCTGCATCGCACCGTGCAGCGTCTCGCCGGTGTAGCCGGCGAAGTCGACCCGGACAGTGCCGCCCTCGAAGGCCTGCTCCAGGTGCGGGCGCAGGCCGACCGGCCTTTCGGTGCGCTCGCGCACGAACACACCGCTCCCCTGCCGGGAAACGATCAGCTTCTCGTCGCGGAGGATATCCAACGCGTTCTGCACGGTCTGGCGGGCCACACCGTAGGTTTCGGCCAGCTTGCTCCCGGACGGCAGCTTCTCGCCGGGCGCGTACTTGCGGGTCAAGATCGCCGCACGCAGGGCGTTCGCGACCTGGATGTAGGGCGGGCGCGGGTCGTCCGGGTCAAGTGCCATGCCTTTCAGGATATCGGTAAGCCAGCCAACCTAGACAAATTCCTTGACTTGCCTAACCTGCCTAGTTAGCCTGGCCATGTTGATGCGTCGTGAAGAGCGGCGCACCGAGAGCCCAGCGAGGGCCGAGGTCATGGCGACCTATGCAGTGGACAGCAAGCGGCAGATGATGACGGCAACCGGGGTCGTCAACGCGGTACACGAGTGGGAGGACGCCCCGGACGGATCGCGTCGGCAGTCCGAGCGTCAGGCCCTCGACGAGGACACGCGGATGCCTTTGTGGGGTGTCGAGGTCATCTACCGAACAGTGTCATTCGGGAACGAGCTGTCGGCTCGCGCGCAGGTAGTCGTGCCGGCGCCGCTGAAGCCCGAGATCGCGGACTTCACCCCGATCGAGTTCGGCGACCTGACCGCGTCGGCGCGGGCGACGAAGGCCGGCCAGCTGGTCGAGTCGTGGCGGGCCGGCGGGATCGCCTCGCACACGCCACGCAAGGACGCCGCCAAGACGACGTCCGGCAGCGGCGACAAGGCGGCCTGACCCATGACAGTCATCGAGGTTCCCGCCGACCCGTACGCGGCCGCCGACTGGCTCGCGGCCCGGCATCCGTGGGTGCGACAGCTGGCCGAGCGGATCGCCGGCCCCATCGACCGACGTGAGGACTGGCTGGACGTCCTCACCCGCGCCGTGAACGAGAGCGACGGCGATGGTGCCGCGTGGGTGGAGTACGAGCGCCGGCACCCGGCCCCGGACGACGACGCGGCGTTCTGGGAGTGGCACGCACAGGGTCCGCAGGCCTCCCGGAGGTGCGGGCGTTCGGGGTCATGTCCAGCGGCGAGAAGAACCTGATCCGCCTGCTCGCCACGCTCGGCGGTCGCGCAGCCTGGTCGCTGTTGGATGTGTCGTTCGACCAGCGCGGCGCCGCCGTCCTCGCGGACTGGCTGGCCGTCGTGCACGCCCAGCTCGCCGCGTCGCTATACCCGGCGACGTGTGATGACGCCCTGGTGACCCGGCTCGCCCTGGTGAGTGACGCGACGAACGGCGAGGTTCGCGCCGTCTCGCGATGAGACCCCACCGGGGACGGGTGACAGGCCTAGGAAAACCAACCCCCGTCCCCGGTGGCCCCAATCAACACCCCCGAATGGAGGGGATTGGTGTGTGCAAGCCTACGACCTGGCGACTACCGCTCGCCGCACTCAGCGTCGTTGCCGCGCAGCTGCTGACCGTCGTCCTGCTCATGGTCAGCGCCGACGAGGTCCAGGCCGAACGGTCCGACACGGCCGAGACCACGTCTGTGACCCGCTGCGGTGATCGGCCGTGAACGGGCAGCCGGTCTTGTTCGGCGTGCTGCCGTTCCGCACCAGCGAGGCCGCGTACTCGTTCCTCTGCCCTGCCTGCGGCCGCACCAGCTCGTCCCAGCCCGACACGGTCTGCGACGCCTGCACGCCGACGCCGCCGGCCAAGCCGAAGAAGTCGACGCGTCGCCGGCTCCGGAAGTCGGCGGTCCAATGACCTGCTCCGACTGCGGCCGCCCGGTGGACGCCGTCGAGGCGTGGTTCCACCCCGGCACCGGCGACACCGTCTGCGACTCCTGCCACGCCGCCGCCCACGCCCGGCGGGCGGCCCTGACAGCCCCCGGAGGACTGCTCCGATGACTCCGCGACCCGTACTAACCCCGAAGACCATCAATACCTTCGCGACCTTCGTGCAGAACCTGTTGGACCACGACTCGCTGATCCGCCGGCTGCTCCGCGGCCTGGGCTGGGTGACCCTTACGCCGCTGATAATGCTGCGCAAGCTCCCCCAGGTGTTCGCCGCCGGCGCCCTGCTGCTGCTCGCCTACTCGATCCTCGGCACGGGCGGCCTGGTCCTACTCCTCGTGCTCCCGCTCATCACGTGGGTGATGTGGCGACTCGCACACCCTGACTCCGCGGAGCAGGTCGCCGCGTATGTGCGGGGACGGTGGCGGTACCGGCGGATCTACCGCAAGCACTGGCCCACCATCGCCGCCGCGTGCGGGCTCTCGATCCCCGGCGCGTTCGGCCGCCAGGTCGCGCCCGAGCTGATCGGCGTGACCGCCTACCCAGCCGCCGACGCGCTGCACGTGCGGCTGTTGGCCGGCCAGTCCCCCGCCGACTATGCCGACCGCGCCGACGCCCTGGCGCACGCGTTCGGCGCCTCACAGGTCCGAGTGCGATCCGACCAGCCCGGCACGGTCACGCTGCTGTTCAGCACCGGCGACATGCTCACCGACCCGATCCCGGCGATGACGCTGGATGCGCAGGACGTCGACTTCGAGGCGCTACCGGTCGGGTTCACCGAGGACGGCAGCCCGTACCGGCTGCGGCTGCTCTACAGCCACGTGCTGACCGCCGGCGCGACCGGGTCCGGGAAGGGCTCCGCGCTCTGGTCGACCGTCCGAGCGCTCGCCCCGGCCGTCCCGTCCGGCGTCGTTGAGCTGTGGGGCGCGGACCCGAAGGGCGGGATCGAGCTGGCGATGGGCCGTGCGCTGTTCTCCCGGTTCACCGCCGACGACGAGCCCGGCGACATGGTCCAGCTCGTCACCGAGGCCGCCGACCTGGTCCGGGCACGCTCCAAGCGGCTGCGCGGCCACTCCCGCAAACACGTTCCGACCGCGGATGAGCCGTTCGTCGTGCTGATCATCGACGAGCTGGCCTACCTGACCGACTACCAGGACGACATCAAGCTCAAGCACCAGTTCAACAAGGCCCTCAAGGTCATCCTCTCCCAAGGACGCGCCGCTGGCATCTCCGTGCTCGCGTTCGTCGTCCAGGACCCTCGCAAGTCGGTGGTCGACGCCCACAACCTGTTCCCCGCCAAGATCGCCCTGCGGCTCGACACCGCGTCCGAGGTCGAGATGGTGCTCGGCAAGGATGCCTGGGAACACGGCGCCCACGCCGAAGCGATCCCCGAGTCCCTGCCCGGCACCGGCTACGTGCTCGTCGACGGCGACCCCACCCCGGTCCGGATCCGGTTCACCTGGGTCACCGACGACGACATCCGCGCCACGGCCCGCGACTACCCCGCCCCGCCGCCGGCACCACCACGCCACGGCTTCACCGTCGTCACAGACACCGACGACCAGGACGACGACACGACCGGAGAAGTCGCGTGAGCGTGCCCGAGCTCGGACACAGGGAGCTGGTGTTCCAGCTCGCGTCGCTCTCCCGCAGCAGAGCCGGCGAGCAGGCCCGTGGGTGCGTCAACCCGATCCGGCTGACCGGCTCGTCGACCACCGTCCATGCCGGGACGGGTGAGGTCGTGCGCACCTACTCCTCCGACGACGAACCGGACGGGCACACCTACGTCCGTTGCGGCAACCGCCGCGCCGCGGTCTGCCCGTCCTGCTCGCGGGAGTACAAGGGCGACGCATGGCACCTGCTGTCCTGCGGCCTGGCCGGCGGCAAGACGATCCCGGAGACGGTGGCCGGGCATCCGGCGACGTTCGCCACCTTCACCGCGCCGTCGTTCGGCGCCGTGCACCGCCACATCCGACCCACCAACGGCAAGACATCGCCGTGCCGGGCCAGGCGGGACAAGCCGCGCTGCCCACACGGCCGGCCCATGAGCTGTGTGCGCCGGCACGACGCCGACGACCCGCAGGTCGGTCAGCCGCTGTGCTTCGAGTGCTACGACTACACCGCCCACGCCGCGTGGCAGTGGTGGGCGCCGCAGCTGTGGCGGTACTTCACCATCGCGCTGCGCCGCCGCCTCGCCCGTGTCGCTGGCGTGTCGATGGAGGCCTTCACGAAGACGGCCAAGGTCTCCTACACCAAGGTGACCGAGTTCCAGGCCCGCGGCGTCGTGCACTTCCACGTCGTCATCCGCCTCGACGGACCCGACGGCCCCACCACCCCGCCTGGGCTCGGCCTCACAGTGACCGACCTCGAGGACGCGGTACGGCACGCCGCCACCCACGCGCACAAGGACGTCCCGATCTCTGGCGGCCAGACGCTCAGGCTGCGGTGGGGGAAGCAGCTCGACCTGCGCACCATCACCCCCGGCGCCGGCCGCGACAACCCCGGCGGGCCAGCGCACCCGCACCAGGTCGCCGCGTACCTCGCCAAGTACCTGACCAAGTCGACCGAGGACTTCGGGCTCCCCGTCGCCGGGAAGCTCTACAGCGCCGGACACGCCGCCAAACACGGCGCGACCCCGCACGCCGTCCGGCTCATCAAGGCCGCACAGCAGCTCGTGCCCGTCCACGACGATTACGAGCGCTTGAAGGACCGCTACGCCACGCTCGGCTACCGCGGACACCCGATCACGAAGAGCCGCGCCTACAGCGTGACGTTCGGCGCTCTCCGTACGGCTCGCCGGCAGTGGCGGCAGCGCCGTGCACAGCTCCCCGCCGACTCCGAGGTGCGAGACGTGCTCGACCTCGACCAGGCCGACGACGACACCACGGCGACAACCGTTGTCGTCGGCAGCTGGCGCTACGCCGGGCGCGGCTATCTCGACACCGCGGCCGCCGCCAACGCCACCCGCTCAGCCAACCTCGCCCGCATCCGCCGCGGCGACGAGGCCTCGCCGGGCATGAGCTAGAGCCACCACCCCAGGCAAGAAGATCCGCAGTCTCACGGAAGGACACACTCATGGATCGGCTGTTGACCGTCGATGAGGCCGCCGAGGTTCTCGGCACCACATCACGGTTCCCCCGGCGGCTGATCGCCGAACGGCGCATCCGCTTCGTCAAGGTCGGCGCCCACCATGTCCGCATCCCCTTGTCCGCACTCGCCGCGTTCATCGCTGCTGGCACCGTGGAGCCGACCGAAGTCCGTTGGCACGCCGGCCGGGCGGTGAGCTGATGGCCGGCCGGCGCCCGTTCGGCAAGGTGCGCAAGCTCCCGTCCGGCCGTTTCCAGGCCTCGTTCATCGGCCCCAACGGCCGCCGGCAGAACGCGCCCAACACGTTCGGCACCAAGACCGACGCCGACCGCTGGTTGGCGCGGGTCAGGGCCGACATCAGCCGCGGTACCTGGCTCGACGAGCAGCTGGGACGGCGGACGTTCCAGGAGTACGCCGAGGCCTACCTCACCGACAACCCGGACGTGGGGCAGCGCTGGGCCGAGACGTGCCGACGGAACATGCGCCTCCACATGGTCACGTTGTTGGATGTGCCGTTGGTCGCGATCACACCGCCGGTCGTGCGGTCCTGGTACTCCAACGCCATCAGAGGCACCGGCGGTAAGACCTCCATCGCGCAGTCCTACCGGTTCCTCCGGGCGGTCTTGAACGCTGCCGTCCGGGACGACGCGATCACCCGCAACCCGTGCATGATCCCCGGCGCCGGCTCGGTCAAGTCCCCTGAACGCAAGATCGCCACACCTGATCAGGTGGCCGAGCTGATCACGACCATCAGCTCGGAGCGCTACCGTGCCGCCGTCGTGCTGGCCGCCTGGTGCGCGCTGCGTCGGGGCGAGGTCTGCGCGATGCGGCGCGAGGACGTGAACCTGACCAAGGGCACGGTGTGGGTGCGCGAGAACCACGTCGAGCTGCTGGAGTCGCCGGTGCGGTACAACAAGGAGCCCAAGACGCCAGCAGGGAAGCGAGAGATCTCAGTGCCGCCGCACGTGCTGACCTTCCTGGTCCAGCACGCCGAACGTGGGCCGGCTCCGAGTGGTTCTTCGTCGGCCGCGACGGCAAGCAGATGCGGGGCAACGCCGTCTACCAGGCGTTCGTGCGAGCGCGGACCAAGGTCGGCGTCGATATCGCGTTCCACGACCTGCGGCACACCGGGCAAAGTCTCGCGGCGGCCGCCGGCGCCACGCTCGCGGACCTCAAGAAGCGGCTCGGGCACTCCTCAACGGCGGCGGCCAACCGGTACCTTCACGCCTTGGACGGCCGGGACGCCGAGGTCGCAAAGGCGCTGAGCGAGCTGGCGCACCGCGCCAACAGTGCTCAAATCACGCCGACGAGGACCAGGGAGGGGTGACGGACATGGGGCACGCGTGGGGCACGGCCACCGTGATCATGGCCGCCTACCTGCGGCTTTGCTTGCGCCTGAAAGCGGAAGGTCGGCGGATCGAACCCGCCCCTGTCCACCCCTTCACCAGCGCGAATGCCCGCTCCCGGTCGACCGTGCGGCACGGTGTGTGACCGGGTTTCGTCGCCACACGTCGTGCGGGAGATTGTCGATGGCGGGTGATTCGGTGGGGCCATAGCGCCACCAAACCGCCCGCCATCGTTGAGCGCGTACTGCACGTGCAGGCCGCCCATCCCGGCCATAGGCCGTCACAGGAAGTCGAGCAGGGCGCGGGCCAGCTCCTCCGGCGCCTCCTCGGCCACGTGGTGGCCGGAGTCGATGGTGGCGGCCCGGACGTCGTCGGCCCAGGGGCGCCAGACGGAGAGGGCGTCGCCGTAGAGGCTGGGCATGTCGTCGCGTGAGGACCAGAGGACGAGGACCGGGCAGGTGATGCGCCGGCCGGCCGCGCGATCGGCATCGTCGGCGGCGCGGTCGACGGTGAGGCCGGCGCGGTAGTCCTCGAGCATGGCGTGGACCGTCGTGCGGTCGTGGATGGCGCGGTAGAAGTCGGCGAAGTTGGCCGGGCCCATCCGCTCCAGCGAGTTGGGCCTCCCGTGGCCGACGTCGTACCAGGCGTCGGGGTCGGCGCAGATCACCCGTTCCGGACGCTCCGGCTGGGCGAAGAAGAACCAGTGGTACCAGGCCTGGGCGAACCGCGCGTCGCAGCGCGCCAGCGCCTCGCCGATGGGCACGCAGTCGAGCACAGCCAGCGCCGCGACGGCGTCCGGGTGGTCCAGCGCGAGCCGGTAGGCGACATAGCTGCCGCGGTCGTGGCCCACGACGGCGAAGCGGTCGTGCCCGAGCGCCCGCATGAGCTCGACGCCGTCGGCGGCCATGGCGCGCTTCGACTGCTGCGCGTGGTCCGGCGCCGACGGCGGGGCCGTGGACTCGCCGTAGCCGCGCAGGTCCGGACAGACGACGGTGTGCCGCTCGGCGAGCAGCGGGGCGACCCGATGCCACGTCGTGTGCGTGCGCGGATGACCGTGCAGCAGGAGCACCGGAGGGCCACTGCCGCCGTGACGGACGCGCAGCTCCACCTCGCTCGTGCGCACCCGCTCCAGCCGGAAGCCGTCGAACATGGCCGATACATAGCCACCACGCTGCCCGGCAAACGGCCGGGCCTCAGACGTCGACGTCCACCGCGCGCAGGTCGGACCACAGCGCCTCGGGCACCGGCGAGGTCACGGCGCGCGCGTTGGCCCAGGCCTCCGCCGGCGACTGCATGCCGACCACCGCGCACCGGACGGCGGGGTGGCGCAGCACGAACCGCAGCGCCGCCGTGGGCAGCGGCACCCCGTGCCGCGCGCACACCTCGGCGAGCGAGCGCGCCCGCGCGACGACGGACGGCGGAGCCGGCCGGTACCGATAGGTCGCCGCCGCCGACGGAGCCGACGACGCCAGCAGGCCGGAGCCAAAGACGCTGGCCGCCACCACATCGACGCCCAGCCGGGAGCACAGCGGGAGCAACGACTCCGCCGCCGGCCGGGCGAGCAGGGAGTACCCGCCCGCGACCATCACGACGTCCAACGCGCCCGTCGCCACCAGCGTCTCCAGCGCGGCCACGTCCATCGACCCGGCGCCGACGGCGCGCACCACGCCCTCGTCGCGGAGCTCGGCCAGCGCGGGGACGGCCGTAGAGCGAGCTTCGTCCAGCCGCTGCTCGGGGTCGTGCAGGTAGAGGACGTCGACGCGGTCGAGGCCGAGGCGGGTCAGGCTCTCGTCGAGGCTGCGGCGGATGCCGTCGCGGGAGAGGTCCCAGACGCGCTCGTGCGTCGCCGGGACGTGGAAGCCCGGGTCCCGGCCCACGACCTCGCCCGCCACCGGCCGCAGCAGCCGGCCGGCCTTGGTGGAGACCACGTAGGAATCGCGCGGGTACGCGCGCAGCGCGGCGCCCAGCCGGCGCTCGGACAGGCCGAGGCCGTAGTGCGGCGCGGTGTCGAAGTACCGCACGCCGGCGTCCCACGCCGCCGCCACGGTCGCCGCCGCGTTCTCGTCGGAGACCGGGCCGCTCAGGTTGCCGATCGAGGCCGCGCCGAATCCCAGCGGCCCCGGGACCCGCCGGCTCACCGCTTCGCGGACCGGCCGCGGACGGCGCCCGCGTGCTCCCGCGCGACCTCGAGGAAGCCGTCGAGCACGCTGGTGCGGCCGTCCTTGCGCCAGACGGCGTACAGCCCGATGCGGGTGCCGACGTCGGCCAGCGGCCGGTAGACGAGGCCGTCGATGGACAGGTGCCGGAACGAGGCCGGCACGACGGTGACGCCCATGCCGCCGGCCACCAGGCCGAGCACGCTCTGCACGTCGGACGACTGCTGGACGATGTGCGGCGTGAACCCGGCGTCCAGGCAGCTGGAGACCACCTTGTCGTACATGCCGGGCGCGCGGTCGCGGTCGAACATCAGCAGCGCGTCGTCGGCCAGCGAGGAGAGCCGCGCCTTCTGCCGTCCCGCCGCCGGATGGTCGACCGGCAGGACGGCGACCAGCGGCTCGTCGACCAGCAGCTCGCTGTCCAGCTCGTCGTTGCCCTGGAACTCGCGGACGAAGCCGACCGACAGGGCCTCGTCGAGCACCATCGCCACCTGCTCGGTCGCGCTGCGGCTCATCAGCTGCAGCCCGACGGCCGGGTGCCGGCGGCGGTAGGCGACCAGGATCGGCGGCAGGATCTCGTAGCTGGCCGACACGACGTAGCCGATGCGCAGCAGCCCCGCCTCGCCGCGCTCCGCCCGTTGTGCGCTCTGCACCGCCACGCCCACCTGCAGCAGCGCCCGCCGGCACTCGTCGAGGAAGACGCGGCCCGCGGCGGTCAGCTCGACGGTGCGGGTGGTGCGGCGCAGCAGCTGGACGCCGATGGCCCGCTCCAAGGAGATGATCGACTGGCTGAGCGCCGGCTGGGCCAGCTGGAGGCGCGCCGCGGCCCGGCCGAAGTGCAGCTCCTCGGCGACCGCGACGAAGTAGCGGAGCTGGCGCAGCTCCACCCGACCGTTCCACGCCTCGCCGGGCACGCCGACGATCCTAGCCATCACCATGCGGCCACCGAGCCGATCCACTCGAGCCGCTCGTCCGGGATCAGCCCGAAGGTGTGCACCCGCGCCCCGGTCGCGCCTGTGGCCGCGGCGTCCCGCAACCGCCGGGTCAGCTCGTCGCGCGAGCGCACGTCCGGCGGGAACGCCCGCACGCTGGCCAGCACCGCGCACTCGTCGCCCGCCGCGGCGACCGCGCCCGCGAGGTCCCGCGCGGCGGCGTCCTCCGGCCGGGCATCGGTGCTGACGACGACGGCGTCGGCCAGCCGCGCGAGAGCCGGGGTCAGCGGCGACCGCGACCCGACCGTTCGCGGCGACACCCCCGCGTGGACCAGGACCGGCAGGCCGGCCGCCCGCGCCGGACCGGCGGCGACGGCGGCCAGTTCGGCGCCGACGTCGTCGCGCAGCCGCAGCAGCTCCGTCAGCTCCTCCGCGGCCGGGCCCGGCC
>NZ_QUAL01000433.1 GCF_003579925.1 Jiangella rhizosphaerae
CCGACGACGGCGGCCCGCTCGACCCCGCGGCCGCGGCGGCGGCCGACGCCGGCGCCGCGGCGAACCCGGGCGACGCCGCCTGGGTCCGCCTCCACGACAAGCCCGACGCCCGCACCGACGGTCTGGCCGCCGTCCACGACGGCAAGCTCTACTACGTCGGCGGCAGCACGTCGGGCATCTCGCAGCGCAACATGGTCTACGACATCGCGCTGGACCGGTGGGACTTCACCGGCTCGTTCCAGCAGCCGCGCGGCAAGCCCGCCGGCGGGTTCATCGGCGACCGCCTCTACATGGTGGGCGGCTGGGGACCGGCCGGCATGGGCGAGACGAACACCGTCCTGATCTACGACCCCGCCGCCGACACCTGGTCGAGCGGCGCCCCCGCGCCGGTGCGGTTCGCCGCGGCCGGGTCGGCGATCCTCGACGGGAAGCTCTACGTCATCGGCGGGCGCACGGCCGACCAGCCCGACCGCGGCAGCAGCGACGTCTACGTCTACGACGCCGCCGCCGACGCGTGGTCGCAGGTCGCCGACTACCCGGAGCCGGCGTCGTGGCAGGCGTGCGGCCCCATCGACGGCCTGATCTACTGCGCCGGCGGGCAGGCCCCGCACGTCGAGCACAGCACCCGCGGCTACGTCTACAACCCCGCCAGCGACGCGTGGTACCGCATCGCGGACCTGCCGAAGACCGTCACGTTCACCGCGCACACCGCGGCGAACGGGCTGCTGATGACGTCCGGCGGGCAGGTCGGCGGCTACCGCAGCAACGAGGGCTTCTACTACGACCCGGCGGCGGGGGAGTGGGCGTCGCTGCCGAACTCGATCTTCGACGTGTACCGGCTGGCCGGCACCTGCGGCTTCTACAAGCTCGGCGGCACGCAGGGCCAGCCGGGCACGTTCCCGTGGGTCGAGCAGCTGCCCGGCTTCGACGACTGCCAGACCACCACCGAGGACCCGGTGGCGTGGCTGTCGGCCGACGGCGGCCGGCGCACGCTCGAGCCGGGCGAGTCGGCCGAGGTCACCGTCACGCTGGACGCGAGCGTCCCCGCGGCCGGGCAGCCCGGCGACTACCTGGCCCGGCTGCTGCTGCTCGAGGACACGCCGTTCGCCGACCCGGCGCTGACCGTCGCGATGGACGCCACCGCACCGTCGTCGTGGGGCCTGGTCACCGGCACCGTCACCGGGCTGGACCGCTGCGACGGCCCGGAGCGGCCGCTGGCCGGCGCCACCGTGCGGCTGCGCGGAGCGGTCTCCGACGTCGAGGTCACCACCGACGAGGACGGCGTCTACCGGCATTGGCTGGACCGGTCCGAGCGGCGCGTCACCGTGACGGCGTCGGCGGACGGCTGGCAGCCGCGCAGCGGGGCGGTCACCGTCGCCGCCGGTGAGACGGCCGCGAAGGACCTCCGGCTGCGCCGCGACGAGCCGTGCGCCGTCGCGTCCCCGGCCGAGGGGCTGGAGCTGACGGTCCAGGCCCGGGGCCGCGCGGTGGAGCGGCTCACCCTCGGCAACGACGGCGCCGCGGCCTTCGACTACGCGGTGACGGAGACCGCCGAGGTGCTGCGCCCGCTCGCGACGGCCGTCGATGCGGCCGCCGGGTGGACCGACGGCGCACCGGTGCCGGGCGGCCGGATGCTGTTCGCCGCCGCCCAGTGTCCTGGCGACCCGGACCACGGGTACCTGGTCGGCGGCGTCGACGAGCGCATCGAGGTGACCCGGCGCAGCTGGCGGTACGACGCGGCCGCCGACGCGTGGACCGAGCTGGCACCGATCCCGGAGGCCGGCCGGAGCGCCGTCGCCGGCTGCGAGGCCGGGCGCATCCACGTCCTCGGCGGCGACGACACCGACCGCCACTACGTCTACGACGCCGCCCGCGACACCTGGTCCGCCGCGACCCCGCTGCCCGCGGGGCTGTCCAGCGCGGCCGCCGCGGCCTGGGACGGACGGGTCTGGGTGGCCGGCGGCGCCACCGGAGGCGGCGGTGGCGCTTCGGGCGGCACCGTCACCGGGGACGTCCACGTCTACGACGTCGCGGCCGGCACCTGGACCCCGTCGGCGCCGCTGCCGCACCCCGTCCGCGACCCCGCGTTCACCCAGGCCGGGCCGTACCTCTACCTCGCCGGCGGAACGACCGAGGACGGCGCCGTCACCGACGTCGTCCAGCGGCTCGACCTGCGCACGGGGGAGTGGAGCGCCGGGCCGGCCCTGGCCGCGCCACGGGCCGGGGCCGCGCTCGTGGCCACCGACCAGGCGCTCTACGTCCTCGGCGGTGCGCAGGACGACCCGCCGTACGGCCGCATCGCGACGCCGACGGTGCAGCGGCTGGCGCTCGCCGGCTGGTCCGGCGGGAGCTGGACCGTCGATCCGGCCACCGAGCTGCCCTCGCCGGTGAGCGCCGCACCGGGCGGCTTCTGCACCCAGGCGCGGACCGGCGGCGAGGTCTGGTCGATCGGCGGCATGGGCGGCGGGCTGGAGCGGGCCCGGTTCCTGCCGGTGGCCGGCGAGCGCTGCGCCGGTATCCCGGCCGACGTGCCCTGGCTCGACGTGCGCGCGGCGACCGGCACGGTGGCGGCCGACGGACGGATCCGGCTCGCGGTGAACGTCGACGCCGGTGCGCTGGCGGCGGGGACCACGCACCGCGCCACCCTGCTCGTCGCGACGTCCGATCCCGGCGCCCCGGAGCTGCGTGTCCCGGTGACCGTCCACGTGGATTAGGGAACTCTCACGCGTCCTTCACACGCGCTCTCAGCCGCGTCCGTCAGGCTCTCGTGGTGTGACAGGCGTATGGAGCCGGTCCGAGGTCGCCGGCGTCGAGTATCTGCGGCACGCCGTCCGCACTCGCTGGCTCACGCCGGACGACGATCTGCGGGCGGTGTTGCGTGAGGCGCTGCCGCGCCTGGAACCAGACGACACCGTCGTCCTGAGCGAGAAGGCCATCGTGTTCCTGACCGGGCGAGCGGTGCCGATCGAGGAGTTGCGTCCGGGCCGGCTGGCCCGGCTGCTGGCGCGGTCGGTGCGCCCGCGGCCGGGATCGCGAGGGCTGTCGGTGCCGGAGAAGATGCAGTACGTCGTCCGGACGACGGGCGGGCCGCGCATCCTGGCCGCGGCGCTGGCCGGCGCGCTCACGCGGCCGCTCGGGCTGCGGGGCGTGTTCTACCGGGTGGCCGGACCGGTGGCCCGCGACATCGACGGCGGCCGGCCGCCGTACGAGCACCTGGTGCTGCCGCCGCTGGCCGCGGCCGAGGCGGCGGCGCTGTGCCGGGAGCTGGAGGCGTTCCTCGGCGCCGGCGTGGCGATCGTCGACCTCAACGACTACGGCGGCAGCATCCGCGCGGTCTCGCCGCGGTCGCTCCCGGCGGACGTGCTGTTCGCCGCGCTGGCGGGCAACCCGCTGGGCCAGCGGACGGCCGGCACGCCGTTCGGCATCGTCCGAGCCCTCGGGTCACGCCCGAGCGCGGGGCCCGCGCAGCAGGCGGGCCGCGTCGCGCAGCACTGACGTCTCGGGCCCGCGCTGCAGCAGCGTGGCCGCCGCGAACACCGTCAGGCAGCCGGCACCGACCGCGGCGACCTGCGCGACCGCGGGCAGGTCGCCGACCAGCCGGGTGACGCCCAGGGCCGCCCCGAGCGTGACCGTCGCGGACACCGTCGTGCGCCGCAGCAGTCCCCACAGCGCGCCGACGGCGACCCCGTCGTGCCGGCGGCTGAGCAGCCAGGTGTTGCCGGCCGCGGCCACGACCAGCGACAACGACGTCGACGCGGCCAGCCCGGGGATCCCGAACGCGAGACCCAGCGTCAGGTCACCCACCACGTTGACCACCATCGCGACGACGGCGACCGCGACCGGCCGCCGGGTGTCGTCGAGCGCGTAGCTGGCCCGGACGATCACCTCGCGCCAGCCCAGCGCCAGCACCGCCGGCGCGTACCAGAGCAGCGCCGTCGCGGTCGTCGTGGCGTCGTCGGCGGTGAACTCGCCGCGCCGGAACACCGTCTCGACCACCGGCCCCGCCGCCACCGCCGTCCCGATGCAGATCGGCACCAGGACGACCATGGTCGCGCCCAGGCCGCGGTCGACCAGCCGGCGCAGCTCGGCGGTGTCGCCGGCGGCCGTGCTCAGCGCCGGGTAGAGCGCGACCACGAGCGAGGCGATGAGCACGGTGTCGGCCAGGCTCACCAGCCTCCAGGCGTACGACAGCGACGAGATGACGCCGTCGCCGATCGTGGAGCCGACCGCGCGGTCGACCAGCGTGTTGACGTTGCCGATGGCGCTGCCCAGCAGCAGCGGCGGGATCAGCCGGACCATCGCGCGGAAGTCCGGGTCCGACGTCGTCAGCCGCGGGCGCAGCCGCAACCCGAGGCGGCGCAACGGCGGCAGCTGCGCGAGCAGCCGGGCCGCCGATCCCACGACGAACCCCCAGGCCAGCGCCGTCACGCCGTACTCGGGGCCGAAGACCGCGGCGGCGACGATCATCGACAGGTTGAACGGCACCCCCTGGATCGCCGACCAGAAGAACGCCCGCCGCGACTGCGCGGCCGCGGCCAGCAGGTTCGTCCCGGCGATCAGCACCGTCGCGATGAGCACGATGCGGGTCAGCCGCTCCGCGGACTCCGCCTCGGCGGGGCCGAACCCCGGCGCCAGCACCGCGACGATCTCCGCCGCGAACAGCTGCATGACCAGCGTCGCGACGCCCAGCCCGACCACCGTCACCGACACCGCGACGGAGAGGGTGCGGCTCGACCGCCGGTCGCCGTCGCCGTCCTCGGCGGCCGCCTGCCGCGACAGCACCGGCACGGCCGCCTTGGACATCGCGCCGGCCAGCAGCCCCAACGCGACGTTCATCAGCCCCAGCGCGACGAAGTAGCCGTCCAGCTCGCCGCCCGCGCCGAACACCGCCGCGATGACGACGTCGCGGGCCAGGCCGAGGACCGTCGACACCGCCGTCAGCACGGTGACCAGGAGGGCGGCGCCGGCGATCCAGGGTCGGCTCATGACGGGCGAATCTAGCGGCTGGAGATGAGACGGGGACGCCGCGGCGTCCCCGTCGTCAGTGCGTCACTCCTCGAACTCGCCCGGCCCGTTCACCTGCCAGGGCTCGTCGCCGGACTCGACGATGTCGTTCACGGGGATGCGGTAGCTGAGCACCTCGGAGCTGTCGCGGCTGATGCCCCACAGCGTCGAGTTCTGCCGCGCGTCGTCCCAGGCGATGCCCTGGCCCTGGATGCCCGGCAGCGTGATGGTGGCGACCCACCTCAGCTCGCTGCCGGCCTCGGGCAGCTCCATGACATAGGCCTCCGGCAGGTCGTGGCCGGTCAGCCAGAGCCGTCCGTCCGGGCCCCACGAGCCGCCGCTGTTGCTCATCTGCTCGAAGCGGTCGAGGATCTCCTTCGGGATCGTCCACGACTGGACCACCTGGAAGTCGTCGTCCATCTTCACGACCTGCGTGTTGTAGGTCTCGCCGTACGGGATCTGGGTGCCGTTGCGCGGCCGGTCGTAGTTCGCGAACGTCGCCCACCAGGCGCCGTCGTGGTGGTCGAGCCAGGTCAGCGAGCCGCGGTAGATGCCGAAGCTGTGCGTGCCGATGTGGCGCATCGTGCGGGTGTCGAAGATCTCGATGGAGCTCTCCATCGGATACTCCGAGTAGTTCGAGTGCGCCGCATACAGCCGCCCGTTGACGACGACGCCGCTGTCCAGGTGCTCGATCGGCCCGTCCTCGTCGCCGGCGAACTGCAGCAGCGGCTCGCCGGTGCGGCGGTCGTGCTTGGTGATGGTGCGATTGTCGACGGCGTAGAAGTACCGCCGGTCGACGGCCACGCCCTGGTTCGCGTCGAACGCGTCGTAGCGGGCGACCTCCGTGCCGGGCAGCACCTGGTCGGCGCCCGACGCGACCGCCTTCGCGACGACGGCGGCTGCCGGCGCGGCGCTCTGGGCGGAGACCGGCAACGTTCCCAGCGCGACGGCGCTCGCGGTGACGGCGAGTCCTCTCACGGCGTTCCTGCGGCGGATCATCTCGACCTCCGGAGTGGGGTGCGTAGGTGGCACAGAAGCCTCGAACCCGCCCGGATCCGGCACGGGAACACGTCCCGGCGCCCGGATGAAACGTCCATGAACGCCGCGGCTCAGCCTCCCGTGTCCGCTCGCGTCCACGCGCGTTCGTGTCGCGACCACTGCCGCCCGCGCGCCGAGCCGTCCAGGATCGCGGCGGCGAACGGGGCCAGGTGCCTGAGGACGTCGCCGAACCGTTCCGGCAGCCCGTCGAGCCGCTGCCGGCGGCGCCAGACCGTCCAGCGGGCTGGGCGACCTCGGCGAATCCCGGCGGCTGGAGTGTTGCTCCATGAAGCTCTACCCGCGATGACCGGCGACCGCCTCGGCCGCCGCGATCAGCTCCGCGCCGTCGTGGTCGTGCCGCAACGACAGCTGGTACAGGTCGCCGAAGTCGCGCCAGCGCTTGTTGGCCTGGCCGCGTTCGACGGCGGTCACCAGCTTCTCCGCCACGACCATGCTGAGCGGATTGCCGAGCAGGTGGATCGATCCGCCGAGCAGCCGGGGGAGCTCGACGATGCGAGGTCCGGGATGGATCGGGTCGCCCAGGTTCACGTCGACGTGGAAGTGCAGTCGTGCCCGCTGGAGCGTGCAAGGCGTGGACACCCGAACGCCGCCGTACTCAGCGTCCTCCCGGATCGTCGAGGCGGCCGCTGCGTCGCCGTCGAACAGCAGCCCGTCGTCGACGGCGACCGCGGCGATGCGCCGTATGGCGGTCACGACGTGGCCGGGCTCACCGGGCAGGCCGACGGCGGCGACGTCGATGTCGCGCGTCGGCCGGCGGGTGTCGAAGGCGGCCAGCAGCACGCCGCCCTTGAGCACGAGCCGGCCGGCGTACGGCGACCTGGTCAGCCGGTCGAGGAAGCCCTCGAGCGCGTAGAGCTGGAGGAGTTCTCCGGTGTCGCGGCCGTCTGCCTTGGCCTGCCGGCGCAGCTCGAGGTAGACGCGGCCGCCGACGGTGTCGCGGGTCGGGCGGCGGTGCGGAAGGGTCACAGCAAGACCTCCAAGGAACGCCGGATCGGCGTGACGGTGCGCGGGAAATGGCCGGCCAGGTCGAGGAGCCGGGCGGGCTGCGAACCGCGCCGGCGCACCCATCGGCGCAACGCCTCGTACGCCTCGTCGGAGCCCACCACGTGCCGCATGCGGAACGCGTCGACCAGCGTCCTCTCCTCGTTGTATATGCCGAGCCGCAATTCGCTGTCCACCGCGAAGGACTCGCGTCCGAGACCGAAGGTCGCGGGAGCGAACGCATGCCAGCTGACCGGGCCGTCGGTCGCGGGGAAGCGCTGCCCGCGTGGCAGGGCGAGGTGGGGAGCGGGCGGGATGGCGTCGCTCAGGCCGTGCTCGGCCAGCGCGCTGGTGAGGCACAGTGTCGCGGCCGGCGCCCGCGCGGCGACCTCGGCGAGGGTGGGATCGACCAGCTCGGCGTCGGCGCGGCGGTAGAGCCCGCGGCCGATCGGGTCGATGAGGCCGGCGTCACGCAGGCCGTACAGGGCGCGATTGTCCAGTCCGGCGGACCGTCCCTGGCTGTACGTGAACGTCGGGGGCAGCCGGCGCAGGATCTCGGCGGCGCGCTCGCGCGTGCCCGCCGCCGCGGCTCTCGGGTGCGCGGGCATGTGAGAAAGTGTAGACACCACATGGCCTGGTGTCGACACTTTCTCTCGCCCTCAGTCGACGGCGGCTATGGCGTTCGAGCGGTCACTCGCCCTTCGCGACGTCCTGGGTCTGAGTCGCGCCCAACGGCCGAATCCGGGCCACGGGCGCGACTCAGACCCAGGACGATGGTTTGACATGGAACGGCGGGCACCCGGAGGGTGAGCGAGGTTCGTCCACCCATTGAGGAGCGCATGCGTGATCGAGTACATCGAGCCGGACCCGCAGAACCCGCCGCCGGTGCCGCTGTCGTCGGCGGTTCGGGTGGGCCGGCTGTTGTTCGTGTCGGGCCAGGCGTCGACGGAGCCGGACAAGGGCATCGTGGCCGACACGTTCGACGGTGAGTTCCACCGGACGATCCGCAACCTCGAGGAGATCCTCGCGGCCGCGGGTGCCACCCTGCGCGACGTCGTGCAGGTGCGGGCGTTCCTGCGCGACGAAGAGTCGCGGGCCCGCTACAACGAGCTCTACGCGCAGACCTTCCAGCCGCCGTACCCGGCGCGCACCACCGTCGGCAACCACTTCTCGTTCATCCAGATCGAGATCGACTGCGTGGCCGTTCTGCCCGACGGCGCCGACCCGACGGTGTGACCCGGGCCGTCACGAACTCCGCCGCCAGCAGGCCGACGCGGCGGACCTGACCAGTGCGGTCGCCGCGCGGGTGGCCGAGCTGGGGTCGATCCTGGTCGACGGCCTCCCGGCGGGCGGCCCCGTGTACGTCGACCAGCTCCGGCACGGCTACCGGCCGTGGCCGTGCTGATCGACGGCGCCCGGCTGGAGCACCTGCTTGCCGAGCATCTGGGCCTGTGGGTGACGATCGGACCGCTGGAACGGCCGATCCCGCGCCAGCCTCGGACCGTCGGCCGACGCCGCGGGGCGGGCATGAATCCGGCGTCATTGTGAGATCGATCGGGAAATGATCTTGCGCTCGGGCGAGTTGTCCGCCACTGTCATTCGTGACAATCCGGTTGTCGCGGGGCAAGGAGGATCCGCCGGATGAAACGCGCCATCTCTGCACTTGCCTTCGTCCTGTTCCTACTGCTCGGTCTCGCCGCGCCCGCGGCCGCGGGCGGAGACTCCGACCCGACGATCGGCGGAGGCGAACGGGTGGCCGCGGCCGCCGGGCCGTGCGGCTCGTCGTACCGGCACATCGGGCACTACCCGATCGGGTCGTCGCCGGTGCTCGGCTACATGGACGTCTACTGGTCCGGCACGACGAAGCGCAACTGCATGGTCGTCAACCACTCCAGCGCCACCTACGGCATCAAGCTGTACACCGAGGCGAGCATCTGGCCGTACGGCTGGTCGCCGCCGTCGTGCCCCAGCAGCGTCGGCTGCGACGGCGGCATGTACAGCTACTACGCCGGCCCGGTCTACACGCCGGCGGGTGTGGACATGTCGAACCGCTGCCTCAACCTCAAGGGCGTCGTCGACTGGACCACGGCCACCCGCACGCGCGTCCACTGCGGCTGACCTCCGGTACCGTGGTCCAGTTCCCACGTCAGCGACGGTGCGGGGCGGCCGGACACCCGCACGACGAACCGCTCGGAGCCCCGACGGGCCAGGAACACCGGGTTCCGGGCGCCGCCGAGCAGCGGCTCGACCAGATCGAGACCGCGCCAGGCGCTGACGTCAGGCACCATCGGGACGTTCTACCAGGAACCGCGCTCCGTTACGCTCCGTCCATGATCCGCCACACCGTCGCCTTCCGCCTCCGTCACCCCGCCGGCTCGGACGAGGAGCGCGCCTTCCTCGAAGCCGCCCTCGCGCTCGCGGACATCCCCGACGTCCAGCGGTTCGAGCAGCTCCGGCAGACCAGCCCGAAGAACGACTTCACGTTCGGCTTCTCCATGGAGTTCGCCGACCAGGCGGCCTACGACGGCTACAACGAGCACCCCGTGCACGTCGCCTTCGTCGCGCAGCGGTGGGCTGCCGAGGTCGACGACTTCCTCGAGCTCGACTACGAGCCGATCGGCTGAGCCGGCCCCGGCGCGGCGACGCCGACGTTCGTCGCGCCGGTGCGCTCGGCGGCGGCCACGAACGCGGCCGGATCCAGGCCGGGCCACAGGTGCGTGAGCAGGGTCCGCGCGACCCCGGCGGCCGCCGCCTGCTCGGCCGCCTCGACGGCGCTGCACAGCAGCCCGGCGTCCTCGTCCGGTACGGCGTCGGGGTAGGTCGCCTCGACGAGCAGCAGGTCGGCGTCGCGGGCCAGCTCGACGAGCGCGGCGTCCGGGCCGGCGTCGCCGCTGTAGGTCAGCGTCGCGGTTCCGGCGGAGATCCGCACGCCGAGGTCGGGAACGTGGTGCGGCAGCAGGGCAGACGTGACGTCGAACGGCCCGATGCCGACGCGCCCGCCGTCTGTCAGCACCACCGGCTCGACCGCCCTGCTCATCGCGCGCATCGAGTCCAGCGCCAGGACGGCGTCGACCGCGCCCGCCGGGGCGAACACCGGCAGCGGCGCGGGCGGCTCGTCGCGCAGTGCCCGGGCCCGGAGCAGCGGGTTGAGGTCGGCACAGTGGTCGGGGTGCCCGTGCGACACGACGACGGCGTCGACCGCGGCCGCATCGACGACCCGCAGCAGCCGCGGAAGAACGGCGTACCCGGGATCGACCAGCAGCCGGAAGCCGTCGTGCTCGATGAGGTAGCCGCTGCACGCCTGCCCGGCCGCCGGCCAGGCACCGCACCCGCCGAAGACGGCGAGCCTCATCGGGAGATCGCCTCCAGCAGGGCGTCGAGTCGCTCGCGGGTGTGCGGGTCGTCGAGGGCCTCGCGGATCCAGGCCCCGGCGTGCGGGCGGCTGGGCGAGCGGTCGTTCGGCCGGAGCCAGTCGGCCGCTGACAGCTCGGTGATGTGGCCCAGCTGCGCGATCAGCATGGAGAAGTCGCCGCGTCCGGAGAGGCGGGCCGGGCCGCCGGCGTCCTCGTAGGCGGCGACGAGCGCGCGGGCCCGGCCGGGGTCGGTGCGCCCGAACTCGAACAGCACGACGGCGAGCTCCTGCGCCGGATCGGCCGGGCCGCTGTTCTCCCAGTCGATGACGCAGACGCCGCCGGCCGCCGTCGGGAGGACGTTGTCCGCCATCAGGTCGCGGTGACAGGCGCGCGGCGCGGCCGGCGGAGTGAGCCACGACTCCAACGCGACCAGCTCGTCGCGCAGGGCGGCGAGGTCGGCGGCGAAGGGCGCGTCGGCGGCGGCCAGCTCCGTGATCAGCTCGTCCCACCGCTGCGCGCCGACAGGGTCGAGGTACCAGCGGTCGGGCTCGGTGAACGGCGCGGCCGGCTCGGCGCCCGGCACCCGGTGCGTCGCGGCCACGGCGGCGCCGACCAGCTCCGGGTCGAGCAGCGGATCGGGGTCGCCGAGGTCGACCCACTCGTAGACCCGCAGCCGCGTCTCGTCGACGACGGCGAACAGGTCGCCGTCCGTGGTGCGGCGGATCCGAGGCGCCGGGACGCCCGCCGCCGCGGCCGCCTCCTGGAACGCGGCGGCGGGAACGAGCGCGTCCTCGTCCTCGTGCCGGAACGGGACCTTCACCGCCCACCGTCCGTCCACGGTGGTGAGCCGCCAGACGGCGCCCTGCTTGCCGCGGGCGACCGGGCCGTCGGAGAGCGCCGGGCGGGCGCCGAGGTTGAAGCGGTCGGCGATGGCGGCGGCGTCCACGGCGCCACTCCATCACAGCGGTGACGTTGTCAGCCAGCGAGTTTCACGGCCGGCCGGGCGCTGGTCAGCATGGTCAGCCGCGGTGTCACGCCCGGCCAGGCCCGCGTGAGGTCGGCGGCCAGTGCGCTGAGCAGCGCCTCGACGTCGGCAGCGGCGCCGGGGTGCAGCGCCTCGGACACGATCAGGACGTCGCGGGTCTCGGGCCGGACGATCGACGTGCCGCTCTGCTTGTGCGTCCAGCGCCGGGCGTGCGCCTGACCGGCCTCGTCAGCGAAGATCACCTCGCCGGGCACGGGCCGCTCCACCTCGCCGCCGAACGTCGTGTACGTCTCGTCGCCGCGGGCCCGCCGGACCTCCAGGTCGCCCTTGACGCGGTCGCGGTCCATCGCGGCGACCGGGATCGCGGCCGCCGCCGACGCGGCGTTGCACAGGTCGACGAGCGGGTGGATGCGGGGCAGCGTGCCGTCCTTGCCCAGCCGGCGCAGCAGCGACTCCGCGGCGCACCGGTACTGCGTGGGCTTCACGCCCATCGCGGCGAACGTGCGCCGCCAGGCCCGCAGTTGGGGCAGGGTGCTGGGCGGCCCCTGGCGCAGTCGCTCGAGGGCCTGGTCGACGTATCGCTCGACGGCATCGTCGGGCGCGGCCCGGTCGCTGACCCCGTCGACGGCGAGGACCCCCGCGGCCAGCGTGGGGTGATCGGCCCAGATCTCGGGCGCGTGGCGAAACCGCATGCGGGCGATCCTCGCGCCGCGCGCCGGCCGGCGACAGGGCCAGCCGCTCGCCGGTGCACTGGGCCAGTTACTGGGCCAGTGGTTCGATTACAGTCACGGTAATGAACGGGTTCGAGGGGAAGGTCGCGCTCGTCACGGGAGCGAGCCGCGGCATCGGCGCGGCGACGGCGCGGGCGTTCGGGGTCGCGGGGGCGGCGGTCGTGCTGGTGGCGCGCTCCGCGGACGCGCTGGCGGCCGTGCGGGCCGAGATCGAGGCGGACGGCGGGACGGCCCTCGTCGTCGCGGCCGATCTGTCGCGGGCCGAGGACGCGTCGCGCATGGTGGCCGCCGCGGTCGAGACGTTCGGCCGGCTCGACGCCGCCGTCAACGCGGCCGCGGCGCACGGCGGCCGGCCCACCCCGCTGGCCCGGCTCGACGTGGAGGAGTGGGACCGGACGATCGCGGTCAGCCTGCGGGGCGTGTTCCTGTCGCTGCGCGCCGAGATCGCGGCCATGGTGCCGGCCGGCGGCGGCGCGATCGTCAACGTCGCGTCGACGACCGGCCTGGAGGCGGTGGCCGGGCTGTCGCCGTACGTCGCCGCCAAGCACGGGCTCATCGGGCTGACCAAGACCGCCGCCCTCGACCACGCCGCCGACGGTGTCCGCGTCAACGCGCTCGCGCCGGGGCCGACACACACCGAGGCCCTCGACCGGGCGGGGGAGGCCGCCCGCGAACGGGTCGCCGCCGCCGTCCCCGTCCACCGGCTGGGCACGCCCGACGAGGTGGCCGCCGCGGCGCTCTGGCTCTGCGGCGACGGCGCCTCATTCGTCACCGGCGCCACCCTGGCCGTCGACGGTGGTCTCCTGGCCGGACAGCCCCCGTTCGGCCGTCCGGCAGACGCCTGACTCGGCCTGCCGCGGGGAAACTCACTCTTGCTCCGACACCGCCGGCCGCAGGTGAGAACCGTGATCAAGGGCGGATTGGTGGCGCCAGAGCAGCACCAAACCGCCCATGATCATGGTTCTCGGGCCGCGGCCGGCAGGTCGCGTCGTCCGCGCGGGCGCCGACGCATGGCAACACTTTCCATGTCAATGTCCTGTTCATGACAAGTCGCATCAAGTCAGGAGCTATTGACATGGAACGATGTTCTGCCTTTCATTCGGCGCATGGTACCCACCGTGATCGCCGCGAGCCGGCGCGCCGTCGTCCTGTCCGGGGCCCTGGTCGCCGTCGCGGCGCTGGGGCTGTCCGCCGTCCCCGGCTCGGCCGCGCCGGCGCCCGCGCCGCCCGGGACCTCGTCACCGACCACCGCAGCGGCGCCGGTGTCCTCCGACGCGACCAGCGTCCACCTCGGGTCGCCGCGGGAGGTCATCCACACGCCGAACGTGGACGCCGGCGAGGTCGCCTGGGCGCCCGACGTGCACGCGTTCGACGCGGGAACGGCGGCCGTGCCGACCCGGCCGGTGCACGTCACGTTCGGCCGGCACCGTGACTTCCGGCCGTGGGTCGAGCCCGGCAGCAAGACCTCGTTCGACGGCGGGCTGAACTTCACGCCGGCGCCGCAGGTGCCCGGCATCTTCACCGCGGTGCGGCGAGCCGACGGCACGGTGCTCGACTTCTCGATGACCGTCGCCGGTGGCGCGTCGAACATCGTCGACGCGGACACGCGCCGGGCCTACACGCGCGTCTCGACCGACGGCGGCGTCACCTTCGGGGCGCCCGCGGAGACCATGGTCGAGCTCGCGCCCGAGGTGTTCAGCCCCGGCGCGAACCTCTACCCGAACAACATGGTCGCCGCGCCCGACGGCACTCTCTACCTCGGCGCCTACGCCGTCCTGCCGCACAGCACCGGCCCGTCGACGTCGGCGCTGCTCCTCGAGAGCACCGACGACGGCGCGAGCTGGCACCTGCACTCGGTGATCGCCCGCGGCGCCCGGGGGATCGGCGACCACCAGTTCACCGAGACCGCTCTGGAGATCAACGTCGACGGCGACCTCGTCGCCGTCATGCGCAACTGCCTGACCATCGAGCCCGAGCCGGGCGCCGCGCCGCCGTGCACCTACGTCCCCCTGCAGACCGCGCGCCTCGACCTCGACGACCCCGAGGCGACGTGGACCACGCCCGAGCCGATCGACGCGCCCGGGTTTCCGAGCATGATCCAGCCGCGGCTGCACCTGCTGCCCAATGGCGTCATGGCGTTGCTCGCGGGCCGGCAGGACACCTGGATCACCGTCTCGCCCGACGGCACCGGCGCCTCCTGGGAGCAGCCGACGCTGGTGTACCGCAACGCCGCACTCGACCAGGACGGCAACCCGCTGCCCTTTCCGGGGACCATCAACGAGGGGTCCAGCGGCAACAGCGGCATGGACTGGGTGGCGTCGAACCGCGTCGTCGCCGCGGCCGACACCTGCCACGCCGTCTACGCCTTCAACGCCGACACCGACAAGTGCAACTGGCGCTCGCACGTCTACACGATGACGGACCTGGACCACCAGGCGATCGTCCGCCGTCCCGTCGACATCCTGACGCCGGGCGCCGGCAAGCTCGACCTCGCCGGCAAGGTCCGCGCGAGGACCGCGTCGATCACCGTCGCGAACGAGTACCGCACGCCGTCGCGGCCCCGGCTGGGCGCCCAGGGCGCGGTCGACGGCAGCACGGAGGCGTGGTCGAGCGCGGCCGCGGCCGGCGGTCCCGGCGTCTACACGATCGCGCTGGACCGGCAGTACCGGCTGGAGAAGGTCGGGCTGAGCCAGTGGATCGGCCACGAGCAGGCCGCCACCGTCGAGGTCGCCACCTCGCCCGGCGGCCCGTGGACGACCTGGTGGGAGACGGGCGCCCAGCGCAGCTTCGCCCTCACCTACTCGTCGGAGCTCCCCGTCGTCGACGCCCGGTACGTCCGCGTGACGACGCCCGGGTCGGACGACTGCCCCGAGGGCATGCCGGCGCCCTGCAGCATGCTGAACGAGATCGAGCTGTACGCGGCCGACACACAGACCTTCGAGAACGACCCGCTCTACACCTCGCCGCGCGACTACGAGCGCTCCGAGACCGGGGTGTTCACCACCGACATCAACACCGCCGGTGCGGGGCGGGTGCTGCGCATCGCCGACGCCGTCTCCGACGACCGCACCGCCTGGGTGACCAAGCCCGGCGACCCGACGTCCACCAAGACGCTCGCCTTCCGCTTCCGCCCCGACCAGATGGGCTTCGACGAAGGCGTCGACCACGACGCGTTCGTGTTCGCCATCTCCGGCCGCGACGGCAAGAAGGACGTGCAGCCCTACCGGCTGGCCGTGTTCGACGACGGGTCGATCGGGCGCTGGGTGGCGAAGTCGCGGGCGTGGCAGGAGATCGCGCCGGCCGGCACCGTCCCCGGGGTCACCGGCATGTACGAACGGTGGAGCTCGCTGCGGGTGGAGGCGACACTGACGTCGGCCACGGTGAGCGTCAGCGGCACGGTGGTCGCCACCGCCGCACCCGACGGGAAGGTCACGGCGCTGACGTCGCACACGCTCGCGTGCGACCCGGCACCCGCGGTGAACAGCCAGACCTTCTTCGTCGACGAGGTCGAGTTCCGGCCCTGACCTGCTGCGCGCAGAAACTCGGGCGGTCACCGGCTCCGCCCGCGGATACCGGCGTACAGTCGGCTTCGGGGGGTGATCGGCATGCTCAACGACTATCCGGTCTACGCCACGATCGCGACGGGCGACCTGGCACGAGCACGGTCGTTCTACGAGGAGACGCTGGGGTTCACCGCCGAGATGGAGGATCAAGCCGGCGGGGTCATGTACAGCTCGGGAGCCACGCGCTTCCTCCTCTACGAGAGCCAGTTCGCGGGCAATGCCACGCAGACGGTGGCCACCTGGATGGTGGACGACGCCGACGCCATGGTCGACGAGCTGACGGAGAAGGGCGTCACGTTCGAGCAGTACGACCTGCCCGGGCTCAAGACCGACGAGCGGGGCATCGCCGAGCTCGGACCGTTCCGCGGCGCCTGGTTCAAGGATCCCGACGGCAACATCCTCAACGTCGGCACGGGTCCGGCGACCTGACACCGCTGTCGTCCGGTATCGCCCGCGACGGGTGACGGCGGGCGGCCCCGTCCCGGACACGCTGGTGTCGAGGTCCGGGACGGGGGTGCCTGGTGGTGGAGACCGACGATTCGGTGCCGGCCGGGACGGCCGCGGCCACGTCCGGGCTGATCCTGCTGACACTGGCGTCGGGACAGTTCCTGATGGCGCTGGACAGCTCGGTGATGAACGTGTCCATCGCCACCGTCGCGGCGGATCTCGGCACGACCGTCATCGGGATCCAGTCGGCGATCACGTTCTACACGCTGGTGATGTCGTCACTGATGATCACGGGCGGGAAGATCGGCGAGATCCTGGGCCGCAAGCGGGCGTTCGCCATCGGCTGCGTCATCTACGGCACCGGATCGCTGACCACCGCGCTGTCGCCCGACCTGACGGTGCTGCTGATCGGCTGGTCCGTGCTCGAAGGTGTCGGTGCGGCGCTGATCATGCCGGCGATCGTCGCGCTGATCGCCTCGAACTTCGACCGCGGCGCACGGCCTCGGGCGTACGGGCTGGTGGCGGCGGCCGGGGCGATCGCCGTCGCGCTGGGACCGCTGATCGGCGGGACCCTCACGACCTACGCGTCGTGGCGGTGGGTGTTCGCGGGCGAGGTGCTGATCGTCGGCGCGATCCTGGTGCTCACGCGGCGGATGGCCGACGTGCCGGGCGACCGGTCGGCGCGGCTGGACCTGGTCGGCACGGCGTTGTCGGCCCTGGGGCTCGGCCTCATCGTGTTCGGCACCATCCGCTCCGGCACCTGGGGGTTCGTCAACCCGAAGCCGGACGCTCCGGACTGGCTCGGCCTGTCGCCGGTCATCTGGCTCATCCTGGCCGGTGGCCTGGCGCTGCTGGGGTTCACCGCGTGGGAGCGGCGCCAGCGCGACGCCGGCCGGCCGATCCTGTTCGACCCGGCGCTGCTGCGCAACGACGTCCTGCGCGGCGGGCTGGTCTCGTTCCTGTTCCAGTACGTGGTGCTGGCGGGGACGTTCTTCACCGTGCCGCTGTTCCTCTCCGTCGCCCTCGGGCTGTCGGCCGTCGAGACCGGCGTGCGGATGCTGCCGCTCTCGCTGGCCCTGCTCGCGACGGCGCTCGGGATCCCCAAGCTCCTCCCCGCAATGTCGCCGCGGCTGGTGGTGCGGGCCGGCTTCCTGTCGATCTGCGTCGGCGTCGTGTGGCTGGCCGCGGCGCTCGAGCTCGGCACCGGACCGGAGGTCATCACCTGGCCGATGATCCTGGCGGGGCTCGGCATCGGCGCGCTGGCGTCGCAACTGGGCAGCGTCACCGTCTCGTCCGTGCCGGATGAGCGCAGCGACGAGGTCGGCGGCGTCCAGAACAGCGTCATGTTCCTGGGGTCGTCCATCGGGACGGCGCTCGCCGGCGCCGTGCTCATCGCGACGCTCACCACGTCGTTCCTCGCCGGCGTCCGGGACGATCCCGCCGTGCCCGACGACCTGGTCACCCAGGCCGAGGCCGAACTGACCGGCGGGGTGCCGTTCGTGTCCGACGACCAGCTCGCCGCGGCGCTTGATGGCGCCGGCGTCGCCGCGGACGTCGCCGACGCGATCGTGGCCGACAACGCCGCCGCCCGCATCGACGGCCTGCGGTCCGCGCTCGCTCTGCTGGCCCTGATCGCGATGGTCGCGCTGTTCGCGGCCCGCGGCATTCCCAACCGGCAGCCCGGCGCGGCCCCGTCCGGCCGGCACCGGCCCGGCGACCCGACGCCGCCGGCGGCCTAGAGCAGTCGTTGCGCCCGGACTCCGGCCTCGAACCGGGTCCGGGCGCCCAGCCGCGCCATCAGCTCGGCGACGCGGCGGCCGACCGTGCGGCTGCTGACGTCGAGCTGCCGGGCGATCGCGTCGTCCTTGAGGCCGGCGGCCAGCATGGTCAGCAGCCGCCGGTCGACGCCGGTGCCGGCGCCGTCGTCGGCAGTCGTCGAGACGAGCGGCATGGCCTGGTCCCACAGCAGGTGGAACAGCTGCGCCAGCGCCTCGACCAGCGCGCTCTCGCGCACCACGAGCGCGGAACCGCGCATCTGGTCCATTGCCAGCGGCAGCAGCGCGATCGACCGGTCGGACACCGCGAGCTTGATCGGGACCCGCGGGTGCACCCGCGCCCGCTCCCCGGCCGCGGCCGCGTCGAGCGCGACGTCGACGCCGCCGGGCAGCGCCAGCGACTCGGGGGAGTAGATGACCCGCACGTCCACCTGCGAGCGCAGCAACTGCCGCTCGCGTGAGTCGGAATCGGCGGGTTCGGCGGCGTACGGCGGCCGGTCGAGGACGAGCAGCTCCCGCTCGGTCCCGTTCTGCAGCTGCGCATAGCGCGCCGCGATGGCCGGCTGGCCGACGATGACCTCCACGAGGTTCTCGGGGCGGTACCTCGCCGGGGACTGCATCTCGGCGACCAGTCCGGCCGCCGCCGATCGCGCCCGCTCCAGCTCGGCCTGCCGGCGGGCGACCAGCACCTCCACCGCGACGTCGGGCCGCGCGGGGATCAGCCGGGCCGGGCGGTGCGCCGTCCGGCTCAGCATCCCCAGCTCCTCCAGCCGCGCCACGGACCGGCGGATGGCCGCCTGGTCGCGCCCGGTCCCGGCCGCGAGCTCCGCCACGGTGCACTCCGGGGTGCCCAGCAGCGCGCGGTACACGGCCTCGTCGTCGGGCTCCACGCCCACGCTCTCCAGCATGCCGGCCATGCTAGGGCGATTGGCGAGTTCCCGACATGTCCGGAATCAGACAGCCGCAGGCGTGGACGGCTGAAACATGGTGCCGATAGACACCAATGCCATGCGCCGCCGCCTGCTCTCCTCGCTCTCCGTCCTCGCCCTCGTGCCCGGCCTCTGGGCCGCGTCCGGCCCGGCGTCCTCCGCCGAGACCCCGGCTCCCGCCGCCGCACCTCCGCGCGGTGCGACGGGAACCACGTCGGTCACGCTGATCACCGGCGACGTCGTGACCGTGACGGAGCTGGCCGGCGGGACGCGCGCCGTCGAGGTCGTCCCCGCGCCGCGGCCGGACGGGCGCGCCCCGAGCTTCCTCACCGTCGAGCGCGACGGCGACCTGCAGGTGATCCCCGACGACGTCCGGTCGCTCGTCCCCGCGCGGCTCGACCCGGCCCTGTTCAACGTGACCGCGCTGATCGACCAGGGCTACGACGACGCGTCCTTCGACACGCTGCCGCTCATCGTCAGCCACGGCGGCGGCCGGCTCGCCGCCCTGCCGTCGGCGGAGGTCACCGGCCGGTTGGAGAGCATCGGCGGCACCGGCGTCCGGCTGGACAAGGACGACGCGCCCGAGCTCGGCGCGGCACTGGTCACCCTCGCGCAGAGCGGTGACGACGACCGCCGGGCGGCCGCGATCGCGCAGCCGCCCGCACTGGCCGGCGTCGAGAAGATCTGGCTCGACGGCCGGACCGAGGCGGCGCTGTCCGAGAGCGCCGGCCAGGTCGGGGCGCCCGCCGCCTGGGCCGCGGGCCTGGACGGCAGCGGCGTCACCGTCGCCGTGCTCGACACCGGGATCGACGCGGCGCACCCGGACCTCGCCGGCACCGTGGTCGGTGAGCGCAACTTCAGCTGGAGCGAGACGGCGGCCGACGGCGTCGGGCACGGCACCCACGTCGCCTCGATCATCGCCGGCACCGGAGCGGCCTCCGGCGGGCGCTACCGCGGCGTCGCGGACGGCGTCGACCTGCTCAACGGCAAGGTCTTCGACGACGGCGGCGGCGGGTTCGTGTCGTGGGCCATCGAGGGCATGGAGTGGGCCGCCGAGCAGGGCGCCGACGTCGTCAACATGAGCCTCGGCGCCGACGGCACGGACGGCGAGCCGATGAGCGCCGCCGCCGACGCGCTGACCGCCGAGCACGGCACCCTGTTCGTGGTGTCCACCGGCAACGACGGCTGCGCCGAGTGCGTCAGCCACCCCGCCGCGGCCGCGTCGGCGTTGGCCGTGGGCGCCGTGACCAAGTCCGACGTGCTGGCCGACTTCTCCAACCGCGGCCCCCTCCCGGAGACCTACGGCATCAAGCCCGACGTCACCGCGCCGGGCGTCGGCATCGTCGCCGCCCGCGGCAGCGGGACCTCCATGGGCTACCCCGTCGACGACTTCTACACGAACGCCGACGGCACCTCGATGGCGGCGCCGCACGTCGCCGGCGCCGCGGCGCTCCTGCTGCAGGCGGAGCCGGCGCTGGGGCCGGAGGAGCTGAAGGGCTGGCTGATGACCACCGCCCGGCCGGGTAACAGCGCGACGGTCTACGAGCAGGGCGGGGGTCGCATCGACATCGAGCGGGCCCTCGACGGCCGGGTGTTCGGCGTTCCCGGCTCGGTGAGCTTCGGGCACCTCCCGTGGCCGCACGACGACCGTCCCGCTGTCAGCCGCCCGGTGACCTACCGCAACCTGACCGGCGCCGACGTCGTCCTCGACCTGTCCGTCGACGTCGCGACGGAGCACGGCACCGCGCCGCCGGCCGGCACGCTGACCACCTCGGTGCCGGCCGTGACCGTGCCCGCGGAAGGCACCGCCACCGTCGAGCTGGTGCTGGACACCGCGCTCGGCGACCCGGGCCTGTTCGGCGGGTACCTGACGGCGCGGGCGGCCGACGGGACCACGGTGCGCACGCCGGTCGGCTACCACCAGGAGCCGCACATGGTGGAGGTCACCGTGCGCGGGATCGGCCGCGACGGACGGCCGGCCCCGGGCAGCGCCACCGTCCTCGACGTCCGGGACGGCAGCGTGAACGCCACCCGGAACCTCGACGGCGACCCGGCCGCACCGTGCACCGACGACCCGTACGCCGGCTCCACCTGCGTCCGCGTCCCGGTCGGCACGTACTCGGTGCTCGGGTTCGTCGACACCATGCCCGCCTCCGTCGAGCCCGGCGCCTTCGCCACCCCGCTCAACCGCAGCCTCGTCGGCGACCCGGAGATCGAGATCACGGCCGACACCGAGGTCGTGCTCGACGCCCGCCTGGCCACCGAGGTGCTCGTCGACACCCCGGAGCACGAGACGAAGCGCAACGTCGGCGCGGCGATGGCCATCGGCTACCACCGCGTCACCGAGACGGGCGCCGCCGTCGACGTCGGACGCAGCATGTGGCCGGGCGCGATGCTGGAGGAACGCCTGTTCATGCAGCCGATGGACGCGGTGTCGACCGGCGAGTTCGCCGCGCACACCCGCTGGCGGCTCGAGGCGCCGCAGATCGCCGTCGACGTCGTGGGCCAGCAGCAGGTCCGGCTGCAGCCGCAGTACTACCCGGCGTCGGCGTTCAGCGACTTCTCCCGGCAGTTCCCGATGCTCGACGGCGACCTCGAGGCGGAGATCGTCGACGCCGGGCTAGGCCGGCCCGAGGACGTCGCCGCCGCCGACCTGACGGGGGCCGTGGCGCTGGTCCGGCGCTCCGACGAGATCCCGGTCGCCGAGCAGGCGAACAACGCCGCGGCGGCCGGCGCGGTCCTGGTGGTGGTCGCCAACGACCGGCCCGGCCCGGACGCCGACCCGGGTGCGCCACCGGCGTTGCTGGAGGTCCCCACCGTCCGGGTGACGGCCGAGGAGGGCGACGCGCTCCTCGGCCTGCTCGCCGCCGGGCCGGTCCGCGTGGCCGCCCGCGGCGTCCCGGACAGCCCGTACTCCTACGAGCTGGTCTACACCGAGGAGGGCGCGATCCCGGCCGATCTGCGCTACGTCGCGAGCACCGACCAGCTGGCCAGGGTCGACGCACCGGTGCACAGCCAGCTGGCGGACGAGACGACGATGACGCGCACCTGGTACCCGTACCAGGCGTGGGACACCAGCTCGTTCTCGCAGCCGGTGCCGGTCAGCGGCCCGCGCACGCTCGTCACGTATCTGTCGGCCGGCCCGTCACTGCGCTGGACGCACACCGGCCAGGCGCCGGAGTCGCCGTACGGGGGCGGCTTCGGCCCGTACGAGCCCACCGAGCACCTCCTGCTCTTCAGCGACCTGCGGTCCTACGAGCCGGGGGAGCGCTACGTCCACAGCTGGTTCGAGCAGCCGCTCGCGCCCGGCGCGAGCCCGTTCGAACCGCCGACCCGCACCGGCGACACCGTCACGGTGTCGATGGGCCTGCAGGACGGCGCCGGCAACTTCGGCAGCGCCACCACCAGCTGGTTCGACGCGGGCTTCGACACCGAGCTGCGCGTCTACCGCGACGACGAGCTCCTCCTCGAGACGCCGTGGCAGTCGTCCGCGTCGTTCGAGACGGCGCCGGAGCCCGCGCGGCACCGCGTCGAGTACGCGGTCGGTAACGGCTCGGTGTGGGCCGCGCTGTCGACCCGGACCCGCTCGGTCTGGACGTTCACCTCGCAGCGGCCCGCGGACGGCGAACGACGGGTGGAGCCGCTGCTCGCCGTCGACTACGACGTCGACGTCGACCTGCGCAACCGGGCGCCGCATCCGCGCGAACGCCGCGGTCCCCACGAGATCGTGATGACCTTCGGCCACCCGGCCGGAGCCGGCGACATCCCCGTCGAGGAGGTCGCCCTGGAGGTGTCCTACGACGACGGCGCGACGTGGCAGGAGGTCCGCAACGTCCGCCAGCGCGGCGACGACCGGTACGTCGCGACGCTCTACGACCGCGGCTCCACCGGCGGCTACCTCTCGTGGCGGCTGTCCGCGGCCGACGCCCAGGGCAACACCCTGGAGCAGGAGATCATCCGCGCCTACGCGTTGTCCCAGCGGTGAGTGACCGGTGCCGAGCGGGCGCTCGGCACCGGCCGGTTCACCGCAGCGCCATCGCGAAGACCCGGTGGAAGAACTTCCCGCCCTGGTCGGAGACCGGCAGCACGACGTACTCGACGGTCCGGCGCGGGTCGAGCGGCACCGAGTGGAAGAAGACGTACGTCGGGCGGTTCACCCGGCCGACCGGTGCGTAGTTGTTGTACGGCATGGCGATGGCGACGTCGGACCCGGGCGGCGCGACGTGCCAGTCGGAGTCGGCCAGCTCGAACTCCGTCACGGTCCCGTCGGTGTAGTGGATGCTGCCGGTTCCGGTGACGGGTGCGTACGCGCCGGTCGTGAGCAGGCCCAGCTCGGAGCCGGCGGCGCCGACCTCGATGGCCTGGCCCTGCGCGGCGAGGTGGTCCGGCCGGCCCTCGGCGGGCCAGGTGAACTCGAACCCGCCGTGGCTGACGGTGCCGCCCGGATGCACGCCCGCGTCCGCCAGGGCGTCCCAGGAGATGGACGAGCCGTCGCCGTCGACGCCGCCGCCGAGCCACTCCGGCGCCACGTCGTCGTCGCGGGTCATGCCGTACCGGTCGAACGCCGCGGCGAGGTCCGGGTACGGCACGCTCAGCGCCACCGTGGCCGCCGGGCCGCCGTACTCGACGCGGTCGTGGGTGATGACGGTGTCGAACGGGATGCGGACCACACCCGGCCGATCGGGGACGTCGACGACGAAGGCGAGCCGTCGAGACTGTCCCGGCTCCAGGCGCACCGGCAGTGAGCCGGGCCGCACGGCCGCACCGCCGGGCGGGCGGGGCGTCACCGTCAGGCGCACCGGCCCGGCCGCGTTGTTGGTGGCCGTGAGCGTGACGGTGGTGCGGTCGCCGTCGACGACGGGGACGCCGTCGCCGGCCGTGACCTCGACCGGGGCGTCGTCCAGTGCCGCGGTCGCGGTCCGGACGGTGCTCGAGCGGCCGTCGGCGGGGTCGGGGCCGGCCCGCCAGCTGGTGGTCGCCTGGACGCGGTAGTCGCCGAGGGCGGCGTCGACGCCGAGCGGGAGCCGGACGTCGACCGCGTGCCGCTCGCCGGGGGCCAGCCGATCCGGCACGGCGGGCACCTCGACGGCGACGGTGCGGTAGTCGAGGCCGCCGCGGGCGCGGACCTCGAGCCGGACGTCCTCGGCCACCTCCGGGCCGGTGTTCTCCAACTCCACGGTGACGACGTTGTCGCCCAGAGCGCGCAGCGTCTCGGGCGGGTGGACGACGGTGCGGACGGTGCCGGCGGGGTCGCTCAGGAACCGGACCTCGGCGACGTTCGTGTGCCCGCCGTCCGGCGAGACGTAGCGGAACCAGCGATAGGCGCCGGTGTCGGCCACCGGCAGATCGAGCCAGTCGCGGAACGGCCGCCACCGCACGACGGCGAGGTCGACGCAGCCGGCGTCGGGCCCGTCGGCGCAGCCCTGGAACCGGCCGCCGAGCAGCCGGGCGGGCCCGCTGCCCGAGCGCGGGACCACCCGGATGCCGCTGAGGCGGGTCTCGTTGCCGGCGCCGAGGTCGAGCCCGACGTATCCGCCGCTGGCCGCCGCGAGGTCGACGGAGGTGCCCGGGTCGCCGTCGAAGGCGTGCTCGGGAACGCCCGCGGCGTCCCACGGCTCGCCCGAGGCGTACACGTCGCCGGTGACCGGGACGGCGCCGGCGGGGATGTCGGTGATGACACCGGGCGGCGGCCCGAGGGCGTCGGCGCGCTCCTCCAGCGCGAAGTTCGACGGCGCGGCCGGGCCGCCCCACGCGCGGTCGGCCAGCACCTGCTGCGGCCGCCGGGCGAACCAGTCGAAGTAGCTGTCGGGCTCGTCGAAGGCGTTGTCCGACCAGCGGGAGATGAGGTAGCCCTGGACCTGGGGGTCGTCGGCGGGGACGAACGAGGAGTTGATCCACCCGCTGTCGGGCTGCAGCGAGCCGCCGGGCGGCGCGCCGGGCGTCACGTAGAACCGCCTGCTGTCGGAGCTGATGACGTCGTAGCCCTGGTCGACATACGGCTGGTAGTCCCCGGTCCACGGCTCGACGATGATGTCCTTGTTCGGCGCCGTCGTGGGCTGCTGGTCGTAGTCCCACCAGTTCCAGATGACGGTGCGCTTGCCGTGCGCCTTGACCATCTCGTTCATCCGGTCGATGAAGTCGACGAAGACGTCGGCGGTGGTGGCGTAGCCGTTCGCGGCCGCGTACTCGACCAGCTCCGGGCACTGGGCCTGAGCGGCACCGGTCGGGTACTCGTCGGTGCCGACGTGGAAGCGCGGGCCGCGGAACCACGGGATGAACTCGTCGAGGATCGACCGCACCACCGCCTCGGTCTCGGGCTTGGTGACGTTCAGCGTGAAGTCGCGCTCGAACCAGTTCGCCGCCGACGGGCAGCTCCACTTCGTCGCCGGCGCCCAGTCGGCGATGGCGGTCGCGTGTCCGGGCAGGTCGATCTCGGGGAGGATCTCGACGCCGTACCGCGCCGCGACGTCCTCGAACCGGGCGATGTCGGCCTCGGTGTAGGAGTCCTCGTGCGCGAGGCCGGGGAAGGCGGGGCTGTCCAGGCGGAACGCGTTCCACTCGGTGAGGTGCAGGTGCAACGTGTTCATCTTGTACCAGGCCATCGTGCGGATGACCTGCTCGATGTAGTCGGGGTGGTAGTAGTGCCGGCCGGCGTCGAGCATGAAGCCGCGGTCGCCGGCCCGGGGCCAGTCGCGCGCGTGGCCGGCGGGGACGTCGACGTGCTCGGGGTCGAGCGAGAACAACTGCAGGACGGTCTGGGTGGCGCGCTGGACCCCGGCCGCGGTCTCGCCGCGCACCGTGACGCCGTCGGCGATGTCCAGCTCGTAGACCTCGTCGCGGGCCTTGCCGCCGGCCCGGACCGGGGAGTCGGCCACGGTCTGGTCGATGTCGAGGACGATGTCGCCGGCGGACGGCTCGGCGTCGACGGCGACGGGCAGCGCTCGTCCGGTGATGGCGCGGAGGTCGGCCGCGAACGCCTCGAGCGATGTGCCCAGCGCCCGCGCGTCGGCCGTGTCGGCGACGATGCGGGCGCCGACCGGCAGCCGGAAGGTCTCGCCGGTGCCGCTCCACTCCTGAAGGGCGGGGACGACGGCGGGCGCGGCGGCCGCGGCCTCGCCGTCGGGGCCGGACGACGGGCCGGTCTCACTTGCCGAGGGCAGCGCCGAGCCGGCCAGCAGCAGGGCCGCGACCGCGCCCGCCAGGCTCGTTCGCAGGGTGAACGACGTCGGCATGGCCTCTCCCGGGATCGACGGTGGAATGACCGCCGCCGCGCACGTGCCGGGTGCGGCGGATGCGCACTGAAGCTAGCCGGACCCGGATCCGGCGGTCAAGCCTGAACATGCATGATTGTGGCCGGATTCGGTCAGAATCAATCACTGCCGTCTCGTGGCGCAGCGGCGTGGAGGGCGCGAATGTCGAGTGGAATCTATTGACATTCGATCGATAGCCAGCGAAAGTCGATGCATGCCATCCAAGCACCGGGCAGTCGGCCTGCTCCGTGTCCTGCTCGTCCTGCTGTTCGCCGGCTTGGTGGTGGCGCAGGTGGCGATCCTGCCGGGGACGCTCGCGTACCTGGCAGACGAGGAGCCCGATCTCGCCTACCTGCAGTGGCCGGCGCTGGTGTTCTCGATCATCGAGCTGCTGTGCGTCCAGGTCGTCATCGTCTGCACCTGGCAGCTGCTCGGCATGGTCAAAGCCGACCGCATCTTCAGCGAGGCGGCGTTCGCCTGGGTCAACACCATCGTGTGGACGATGGCCGTCGCCTGGGTGCTCCTGTTCGGCGCGTTCGTCTACGTCAGCCTGCTGGTCGAAGGGCCCGGCCTGCCGGTGCTGCTGTTCGGCGTGGTGCTGGCCGGGGGAGTGCTGGTCCTGCTGATGGTCGTCATGCGGGCGCTGCTGCGTCAGGCCACCGTCCTGCGCAGCGACATGGACGCGGTGATCTGATGCCCATCGTCGTGCGCATCGACGTCGAGCTGGCCAAGCGGAAGATGAGCGTCGGCGAGTTCGCCGAGCGGGTCGGGCTGACGCCGGCCAACGTCGCCGTGCTGAAGAACGGCCGGGCCAAGGCGGTGCGGTTCAGCACGCTCGAGGCGATGTGCCGGGTGTTGCAATGCCAGCCCGGTGACCTGCTCGAATGGGTCCCGGACGGTGACGAGTGAACGTCGACGTGCTGGTCGTGGGCGCCGGGCTGGCCGGCCTGCGCACGGCGACGCTGCTGGCCCGGCACGGCCACGACGTGCTGCTGGCCGAGCGGCGGCCCCGGCTCGACGGCGCCATCCGCACCACCGGCATCTTCGTCCGCCGCACCCTCGACGACTTCGACCTGCCGCCGCAGTGCCTGGGGCCGCCGATCCGCCGCGTCGTGCTCTACCCGCCGAGCCGGCGCCGCCCGGTGACCCTGGTCAGCGAGCGCGACGAGTACCGCGTCGGCGACATGGCCGCGCTGTACGCCGACGCGGCCCGGACGGCGGCAGCGGCGGGCGTGCGGGTGCTGCTCGGCACCCGCTACGAGGGCCGGGGCCGGTCGTCGTACCTGCTCGTGGGGCCGGACGGGCCACTGCGGGTGCGGGCGCGGTTCGTCGTCGGGGCCGACGGCGCGCGCTCGCGGGTCGCCCGCGACCTCGCGCTGGACCGCAACGAGCACCTGCTCACCGGCGCCGAGGAGGTCTTCCCCGTCTCCGCGTCGGACCGGCCGCCGACCTTCCACTGCGTCGTCGACCCCGCCCTCGCACCCGGCTACCTCGCGTGGGTGGTGGACGACGGCCGGCACGCCCACGTCGGCGTCGCCGGCTATGTCGACCGCTTCCCGCACGGCATGCGGCAGGCGCTGAGCAGGTTCAGCGCGGCGGCGCCCGGCCTCGAGGGCGTCGAGCGTCCCGGAGGCGACGGTGAGGTCGAGCGGCGCGGCGGGCCGATCCCCGTCGGCGGCGTGCTGCGCCGCATCAGCTGCGTCGACGGCCTGCTGGTCGGCGACGCCGCGGGCGCGGTCTCGCCGCTCACGGCCGGCGGCCTCGACCCGTGCCTGCGGCTGTCCGAGCAGGCCGCGGCCGTCCTCGACGACGCCCTGCGCGCCGGCCGTCCCGACGCCCTGGCCCACTACGACGGTGCATCGCTGCGGGCGCACTTCCGCGGCCGGCTGGCGCTGCGGCACGGGCTGGCCCGCGTCCGGACGCCGGTGGCCGCCGCGGCGGCGTTCGCCGTCCTGCGCACGCGACCCGGCCGAGCCGCCGCCCGCCGCATCCTCTTCGGTGACGGCTCGTTCCCGAACCGCCCGGGTCAGCCCTCGACCACGTAGACCGGGTGCGCGACGCCCCGCGCCCGGCCGCCCCACGAGGGGCGGGGTGGGGCGGGACCGTAAATGCCTTGCCGGGGCGTTTCGGCCGGGGTTAGCGTCGCGAGCATGAGGCCGATCACCGAGAGCGACATCCGCCGCTCCTTCGTCAACTGCTCCAAGGGCGAGGCGCAGCGGCTGGCCGTCCCTCGCGACCTCGAGGAGCAGCCGTGGGACGACCTCGACTTCCTGGGCTGGCGCGACCCCGGTGCGCCCGACCGCGGCTACCTCGTCGCCGACCGCGACGACGGCCTCGTCGGCATCACCCTCCGGGCGGCGCCGAAGTCCGCGCGCGGGTTCACCAGCCGCAGCATGTGCTCGCTCTGCCTGACGACCCACACCAGCGGCGGCGTGTCGCTCATGACGGCCCGCCGCGCCGGCGAGGCCGGCCGCCAGGGCAACACGGTGGGCCAGTACCTCTGCGCCGACCTCGCCTGCTCGCTGTACGTCCGCGGCCGCAAGAAGTCGATCGTCGGCGCCGAGATCGACGAGACCATCACCGTCGAGGAGAAGGTGGCCCGCGCCCGGCAGAACCTCACCACCTTCATCGGCGCCGTCGTCAGGTAGCCGTCAGCGGACGGTGAGCGCGCGGGCGAGCCCGGCCAGCGCGCGGCGGGTGAGCCGCCCCGATCCCAGGCCGAGGTCGACCAGGTCGTCGAAGACGCGCTGGTCCCGCTCCGCGGCCACGATGCCCGCCGTCAGCACCGCCGGCAGCACCGACAGGCGCGCGGCCACGACGGAGTGCCGCAGGTGCGGGCCGAGCAGCGCGCGCACCGCCGTCCGGTAGCGGGCACCGGCGGTCTCCGGCCGCCGCGCCGTCACCGCGGCCGCGGCCG